>NZ_CP047029.1:857500-1215000 GCF_009796805.1 Algibacter sp. L1A34
TATCCAATATAATATGGCAACGCAAATTCGTTTCATCATCATAACGTTTGGTATAAAGCTTTTCTGTTTTAGCAAAGAGTTTCCAATCTATATGTCTTGTACTTTCACCTGGATTATAAATTTTATGCTCTGCAAACTCCGCCGAAAATCCATGAAACGGACTTTTATGCATACCAGCAATAAACCCTTCGACTACCTGTTTTGCAAGTAATCCAAGATTTTTAAAACCTTCTGCCTTATTTAGCTCGTTTTGTAAATTCATAATAACCAGAGTTTAAATACTTAATTTATAAAACCACAAAACAGACCTTATTGTGAAGTTTAATTCAACAACCCAGTCTGTTTTATAGTTTCTAAAATTTTATTCTTTTATTTAGCAATGCCATCTACAATACCATAAGTTACAGATTCTTCTGCACCCATCCAATGATCGCGATTAAAATCTTTCATTACTTTTTCAAAAGTTTGTCCGCAATTATCAGCCAAAATTTTCGCACTTAATTCTTTAGTAATCACGATTTCTTTAGCAGTAATTTCGATATCACTAGCTTGTCCACGCGCACCGCCGCTTGGTTGATGTATCATAACACGAGCATGAGGTTGGATGAAGCGTTTTCCTTTTTGTCCTGCCGATAAAATTAACGATCCCATAGAAGCTGCAAAACCAGTACAAACTGTAGAAACCTCACTTTTTAAAGCCTTAATACAATCGTAAACAGCAAAACCAGAGGTTACGTAACCACCTGGACTGTTAATATAAAGCGTAATATCTTCAGTACCCAAAGCATCTAAATACATTAACCTATCTACAACATGCTTTGCAGAATCATCATCAACCTGTCCCCACAAAAACACTTTACGCTGCTCTATAAAATTACTATCTATTGCGTCTTGAATTTTTTTATGTCCACTCATCTTTTTAATATCTTTTAATTTTCATCTAAAATAAAAAAAGGTTCACCATTACGGCAAACCTTTTCAATTTTTATTTTACTATATGCTATAATAATGCATCGATCGCTTCTGCGTAAGTTGCTTTAGGTGCTACACCAACTTGACGACCAACAACTTCTCCGTTTTGAAAAACCAAAACTGTAGGAATGTTACGCACTCCGTATTTTGCAGCAAACTCCTGATTTGCATCTACATCTACTTTACCAACAACAGCTTTTCCTTCGTACTCGCTGCTAATTTCTTCAATAACTGGTCCAACCATTCTACATGGTCCACACCAAGCTGCCCAAAAATCAACTAATACCGGTTTATCACTTTTTAAAACCGTTTCCTCAAACGTTGCATCCGTAATTTCTAATGCCATAATATTTATATTTTTATATGTTCTTAATTCATTTTAATAACACAAATTTAGTCAAAAAATTACCGATTCCTTACAAAGCTATCATTTGTTTTACCTATAATGGCATTGAGTACAGTTATTTAATAGTGAATTTAGGCACAACCACAAGGGGACACTGCTTTCACTACTCGTTCGATCCTTTGCTTAAAAAACTTAAACATACCTTGTCATTCCTAGTGTGAGGCATAATATCTAACCAAGATTATTTATTGAAAATTAAAAAACAACCAAAAAACACAAACTTCTAACTAATAGTGTTTTATATCAAATTCAACTAACCATATCATAGGCACATAAATACTCTCCTATTTTTATTTCTGAATATAACAAAAAATTAAAGACCAGTAAAATATGGATTTTAACACAAATTAACACTTGTTAGAAATAGTAAAAACCGATAATAAAAAAAAACAAGGACGTATTGCATAAGACGATAACAAACATAAGTTAATATATTTTTTATATATTACAACCGCTATTTACAGCACAAATCTTAAAATAAACCTATTTATGTACAAAAAAATCACCCTAGCATTTGCATTGATTACTTATGCTTTTTCTTTTTCACAAAATGCCAATTTAGACAGAGAATACTTTGAAGTAGCTTATGTTAAGCTGCCATCTAAACCAATATTAGAAGATAGTAAACGAACATATGCTTCTAACAAAAGAGCCATTTCCATTTCAGGATTTTCTAGAGTTAAATCTAATGGCACCATAGATGTCAACTATACATTTAACGGAACTAATATTGGAAATGTAGATATTATAAAAACAAAACACGAAACAAAAGACAAAGATGGTAAAGTAACTTCTACAAGTTATACTTATGCAGCACATAATACTTATTCTTCATCAGGTAGCTTATCAATAAACAATTCTGTGGTTTTAGAAAATAGTTTTGAAAAAACCTATTCAGAAAAAGATGATTACGTAAGTAGCTCATTCAAATCATACAAACAAGCACAAGACTACTACAACAACAATCGTTATAATATAAAAAAAACACACTCTACCAAACACCAGCAAAATATCCTTTCTTCAATTAATAGTAGTCTAAATAGCACGTATGGCTATGTGAAATCTAGCACTAGCAATGAGAATTTTTGGATTTTAGGAACTAAAAAACATCCAGAATATCCAAAACACATGGAAGCCTACGAAACCATGAAAGCTGCTTTTTCAAAAATGAAATACAACGAATCTACAGCTGATTTAAAAGCTGAACTTGAACCAGTAATAGATTACTTCAATAGCTTAATACCTGTTTACGAAGGGCCTAAGAAAAAAATGAAGAAAATGAGATATGCTAGTTATTACAATTTAGCTAAAATATACTATTACTTAGATATGCCAGAAGAGTCAAAAATATTTGGTCAAAAATTAATTGACAATGACTATGATAAATCAGACGGTAAAAACTTTATAAGAATCTCTGATAATCTATTAAGTAAATTTAAAGCAAACGAAACGGATAATAGGCACTTTGAAGTTGTAACTGAAGATCTTACTAATATCGAAGATGAACCAGAAGCTGAAGAAGAATCAGTTTCAGATAATAAATTAGAATTAGTTAAGGCTTATTTAATATCTAAAGCCGGAGACACCACTTTAGTAGACATGGAAACTAAAGATATTAAACAAATTGCTTATGAATTAAGAACAGTGCAATATACTACAGACGGTACGCCTATTGGCACAGAAGTTAAAAGTGCTAAAGGTTTTAACGAAGTTCTTTTTGTTGATGGTACACATTACAAAAATATAGCTTTCAAAGAATCTTCTGTAAAAGGAGATGCAGTAAACGCTGGCCAATTATTACTAGGAGGTTCATCAGAAAAGCTTTGTAAAATATTATATGAATCAGAAAAATTGAACTTATACCTTTTTAACAATGAAGAAACTGTAATATTTACTCCTGGAAGTAAAAAAGGCAAATCTACTTTATCTACAGGTTTTGTATTTGGGTTTAAAAAGAACCTTATTAAACTTGCGGAAGGATGTGCTTCTTTAATTGAAAAAGCAGAAAACAAAGAATTCAAAAATACTCCAGAAGATTTAATCAAATTCGCTAAAGAACTTGCTTCTTGTGAATAGCTAGGTATAGTTTTTTGTAAAATTAAAAAGGTGTTACTAAATATTTAGTAACACCTTTTTAATTTTACAAAAATAAGCAGCACCCTTAATTCTTTTAAACATTTTGTTTGTTGTATAACTAATTCAACTTATACTTAACATCTTGCGCTTCTAATTCAGTTATAAGCTCCTGAGAAACTTTAACCTTTTGCTTTCTACTAATCATGGGCAATTTAATTTTCTCTTTCATATCATAAACTAAAAAATTAAGCGCCTGACTTCCTGGGTGCTAATTTAATAAATAATTATAGTGCTACTAAATGAGTCGGGCTTTCACTACTCACTCCCTTCTACCGTATAGAAGCTTAAACATGCCGTTCAACCCCTAGCGCTATTTAGAATAGGTTATAAATTTTGTGCTTTTAATTGCCAACCTTAAAAACACGCTTAGATTTAATGTAATCACCATTTACAGAATACCCTTCTAAAACTATTTCAAAATCTCCAATAACATCCGATGTGTAAAATTCTATTGTATTATTTTCTTTTTTCAACTCTAAATTTGGAACCCACAATAATTGCGCTCTGTAATCGGGAATTCTTTTTAAACTTTCGTTTTCAGCGCTATAATAAGGGTGATAATATAATTTTGACACTTGCGGAGCTTGAAGATTAAATTTGACCGCGCCTTCATTAATATTTAAAGGCTTAAAGTCGCCATTTTTTGTTTTAAAATCTATAATCCCTTTATAAATTACAGGTCCAGAAAAATAAATATCACGAACCAAACTTACAGATTCTATTTTATCACAATCAAAATCTACTATATCAGCATTATTCTGAATTAAATATCCATCTACTAAAACTAATGGGTCATAATCTTTAAAAGTACTATTTTTAAATTCCACAAAGGTATTAACACTAAATCTATAACCTCCCTTAGCCCCTCTAATTGCCGCGTTTTGAATGACCTCAACGAATGTCTCTCGAACTGTTGAAAACCTTTTATAATCATCTAAAACATAAGTTAGTGATGGCTTATCATAAAAAACTTCTTCAGGCAACCTATACACAATGCTGTCCTTTTTAGAGTCAGCATAAGCATTCTCTATTTGCCTATAAATACTTTGTTTTAACAACCACGACTTTATACTAGCATCTAACTTAACCTCATTAAACTTTAAACCCTTAGAATATAAAAATAATTTTGAATCTAAAACAACATCATATTGATCTCTATCAACATCTTGCACCTGAATTAAAGCTTCCGCATCTTTATAGTTTTCATATAGATTGAAGTAAAAGGCTCCAATATCGTTTGTTTTAACATTCTTAAAAATATAATCTTTTCCGGGTAATACTAATGTTACAATTTTACCTGCAGCAGACGTTCCATCTTTTTTATTTAACACTTTACCAGAAATAATTTCACTCCTAATTTCAGGCAGATAAAAACCATTAATTTCTTTTACGCTTTCATTAACTTGTTCATCCTGATTAAGTTTTAAAGAATTAATTTTTTTAATAGAAAGGGAATAATTCCCCTTATAGACATTTGCCAAATTACTTTTCAAATTAACCACAACCTTACTTCGTGTTGCGTAAGATTGCTTTTCTATATCAAGACTTATTTTATCAGCTTGATTATCGAGATTATTTGTTACATTTTCATTTCTTATTATATGTACCGTGTTTTTAGTATTATTTTGATTTTCTTGAAACAACATACCATTTACAGTAAACGGATTTATTACATAAATATCCTTTACGAAAAATGGTGAGGAGACATTATTCTCCATCCATTTAGTATAACCTAATAATTTATAGTGTCCCGTATTAATACTAGATGGCATAAAAAAATCACTACTTGCTAATCCTTTTTCTAAATTTAATTTATGTTCAAATAGCAAATAATTATTTGCGCCAATTAACTGTACATACCCAACATTACTAACATCACTTGGTTTATTGTTTGTTGTTAAACTATAAAATTTATAATACAGAGTTTCGCCTGCCAAATAAACACTTTTATTAGTATGAACAACAACTTTTTCAGTTGGTATTACTTTTCTAACCTTGCTTAGCTGTTCTTTACTTATTTGTCCCGAAGCCTGAATAAAAAACAGGCACACCACGATACCTATAAAAACCTGTATTTGTTTAATTAATCTTCCCAAAATTCTGGTTTTATGTTAGATGCAAAAGTTGAACAATCTCCACATTCAGGATCAACAATCTCATAAAGAGTACCAAAACCTGAAATATATTTAAACGGAGGATTATCTGTTAATAACGTTAATAAAATTGACCTTTCATCAAGCTGATATGGATCCAAACTACCTACTTTATCATAATCAAGTAATCTTACCTCACAATCAAAATAATACGGCGGTAAAACAAAATTAAAATCGGCATAATTAAAATAAATTCTTTTTGAAGTAACCGTAGATACGTCGAAAAAACCAATAACTTTTTCTTCTAAACTTTCTTCCGAAAAAATATTTCCTTGAACAAAACCAGGTTGACTAGTTACAAATACACTTTCGCTATCTCCTCCTAATTCTTTCAAAATTTTATAAAAGTTATTAGCATCGGCCGATTGCACATACTGCTTAACCAAAATACTATATCGATCTCTCAAAAAAGGGCTGTTCTCCGAAATGAACTTAATTGGAAATCTCGAAACTCTGTTTTCACTTAAACTACTTACACTCATGAGAAGAATTTCGGTAGAAGTATTTGTGCTGTAGCAATTTTCTTGATCTGCGGGCCTTTCAATAATATCAATATCATAAGCACGCTCATTATCTATACCTTGTATATTAGAAATAGAAATATCTTGAAATCTAAAATATGGGGTTACAATTTTATAAGTCTCTTCATATTCATATCTAAAAAATGCAGCTCCATCTAAATCATTATTACTATCGACTAAAACCTGAACTCCACGTACCTCATCCGAACTCCCCAATTCTGCATACAAATTTTCCAGCTCTGCTTTAGGAGCCAACACTTCAGAATTAGAATAGTACTTTTTACCATCGGAAGTTGTAATTAATAATTTATAGCTTTCATCTTTAATAGCTTGAAATTGTTCATCTGAATAAAAAACTCCCTCACCAACATGATGGAAATTATAAGTTTTACCACTAGTTGCAATCTGTACACTGGCACCAGCATCAAAAACCGGTGTATCACTTTCTAAAAGAAAAGTACGTGTAACTTTTACTTCTTGAATTTTAAATTCATCTGTTATTGTAGCTTCAACCACCAAAACATTTTTAAAATTTTCGGTTGATAAAGGAATTTCTTCTGTACAACTAAAAAGAACATAAAAGCCAAACAACAAAAAAACATGAGTATATAATTTATTTAATTTCATTTTTAAAATTTAAAATTATAAGTTACTGTAGGAACAGGAATAGAAAATATGGATGATTTGTAAGCCTTAATTTCTCCTGAATTATTTACAAAAAACACAGAGTACGGATTATTTCTACCTAACACATTATAAACTGAAATATTCCAAAAACTATGAGCCAATTTTACGTTTTTATGGTTCCCTTCAATATTTACTCCTAAATCCAAACGATAATAATCAGGGATTCTATGTTCATTTCTATCACTATACAAAACATGCTCACTATTGTTGTAATTATATTTCCCTATTGGGTATGTAATTGGCCTTCCCGTTTGATAGTTAAAATTTAAGGAAAAACTATAACGTTTGGTAAGTCTGTAATTTGAAATTATACTAAGGTCGTGCGGTCGGTCTTGGTTTGCAGAAAAATACTCACCATTGTTTACTTGATTACTTAAAATATCACTATCGAGTTTAACAAAAGATCGAGAATATGAATATCCTATCCATCCATTAAATTTACCCTTTTCTTTTTTTAATAGCACTTCTGCTCCGTATGCCTTGCCTTTACCTTGAAGCAATTCTGTTTCTATATCTTCATTTAAAAACACCTGAGCTCCAGTTTTAAAATCTAATAAATTATTCATTTTCTTATAATACCCTTCAAGACTTAACTCATACAAACCGTCTTCAAAGTTTTTAAATACTCCAAAAGAATACTGCTCGGCACGCTGAGGCTCTATATTCAAATCTGACAACTTCCATGAATCTACAGGCGAAGCTGTTGAATTTGTAGACAGTAGATGTGAGTACTGAATGGTTTTATTATAACCAGCTTTTATCGATAAATCTGGCTTCAATTCATATCGAGCAGAGATTCTGTATTCGGGACCTCCATAAGTTTTAATTACCTCGTTTTTGCTATATGTTTTAGCTTCAATAATAGACTCTTCGCTTTTAGGTTGCGATACATCATAAATATTTTGAGTACTTGCTCCTAAAGCGGCGTATATAGAGTACCTAAACCCGACATCTAATAATAATTTCTTATTCACTTCAATTAAATCTGAAATAAAAACAGCAGATTCTAAACCTTTTTCTTGATCAATACTTTGCCTTTCAATTACAGACTCGTCTCCTAAAGCCTCAATACTACCTGGTTTTACAGAGTAAAACTTACTACTAAAACCATATCCGAATTTATGTTTTTTATTGTGTAAATATTTTGCATTTAGTTTCAATTCTGTCTCATTAATACTGTAACCATAATCAAAATTTCGATTAAAATCACCATCGTAAACGATATTAAACTTATACTCACTTGTTGCCAATTGCAATGTTGCTCTATTTTTTTTATCAAATTCATGACTCCATTTTAATGAAGCGAGCTTATTACTGTATTCATAAATAGAATCTGAAGTAATACTAAACTGGTCGTTACTAAAATAACCTGTTCCCTGTATATCGTTTTTATCATTAATTTTATGATTATATTTTAAAATAGCATCATAAAAATTAGCTTTACTATTTTTAATAGACTCCTCGGAAACAGCTTTAAGAACCCAATCTGAATACGTTGCTCTAACCCCTGCCAAAACCGAAGCCTTACCTTCAACAACTGGTATTTCTAACATTAAATTCCCCGTTATAGGACCAATATTACCTTCACCAGAAAATTTTTTATTATTAGCTTCCTTAGTTGAAATATCTATTACTGATGAAAGTCGACCACCATACTCGGCAGGTATACTCCCTTTATAAATATTTACACTTCCTGTAGCAAAAGGATTAATAGCAGAAAACACACCAAAAAAGTGAGAAGGATTATACATGGTAGCACCATCAAAAAGTATTAAATTCTGATCAACTTTACCTCCTCTAACATTATAACCTAATGCGCCTTCGCCAGCCGTTTTTATACCCGGCATTGTTGTAGCCACCTTAAGCACATCGCGCTCACCCAATACTAACGGAATGTTTTTTATGCCTTCCACTTCTATTCTGGTAACACCAACTTCGGCTTTTCTAATATTATCATCCCTACCAGATTCTATAACGACCTCATCAAGATATTCTGCAGATTCTGACAGTATAAAATCTAAGATTCCTTCTCCATAAACCAAAAGTGTTCTGCTTGTTTTACCGTAAGAAAGCGAAGAAGTTTCTAATATATTTTCTCCTAAAGGAAGCTCCAAAGTATAAAACCCAGATGCATTTGTAGTTGTGTTGATGTTTTTATCTTTCACATACAAAACCAAGTTATCTATACCCTTAAAGGTATTAGCATCTCTAATATACCCCGAAATAGAAACCTTATCTATATTACGATTTTTAGCCTCTTTACCGATAGGTATAATTTTATTACTATTAAATGAACTAGGTTTATATTGTTTTTGAAAAACAGGTGTTTTATTAATACTAGCCACGACAGGACTAGATTCATCTGTTTTAACAATCCCGTTTAAACCAGGAGGTAAATGATCTATAATAGCATTATTTTTAGTTAAAATAACTTTCCCTTCAAATAATAGAAAATTAATAGGTGTCTCTTCTAATAGTTCGGTTAAAACATAATCTAAGGTTGTATTTGTAAATGATTTTGTAACGGTAGAATCATCAAACCAACCTGCTTCAAAATAAAACTTATAATCAACTTTTTTCTCAAGATCTTTAAGCGCTTCTAACCTATTAACATTAATAAACTCTATTGTTATCTCTTTATTTGTTTGACAGATGATAGTTTGTGCCACCAAAACCAATAACCAAGTAAATACTGTTCTAATCATATTACAATTTTACTTTTCTAAATTATTTAATTGATTAAAAAGCTTTTCGTAGAACAACTCTTTATCTGTTTTATAGAGTCGATTATTTTTATTGTAAAATGTCTGAATTTCTTTTTTTCTTATGGGTATTGCCTTTACTAAATCTTTTTTAGAATTGATTTTAAAAAATTGATCCTCAAAACACAAAACATAAGTTGCTTTCTCACTAAACTTATAATAAAGTTTATTGTCTTTAATTATTTTATGTTTCTCTTTTTTTAATTTAACATACAACTTGTATTTACTGGTAGCATTGTGAATTTCTTTAAAAAACCCATTACCATAAAAAGAGGATAAACCTTCATTTATTGTTAATCGAACAAATTTAGAATCACCTAAAAAAAACGATTCAACCATACTAGAGTTTAATTGTAAATAATTAACCTTTTTATTTACAAACTCTAAAATTATTAAATCGTCTAAGAGATTATACTTCAATTTTAAATTAAAATATGGCTCACCAGCATAAACGACGGTACCATTAAAAAAATTATAACTTTGATAAAACTTATTATTATCTGTATCCCAACATCTATAGATATCAAAATATTCTAACCCGTTATAAATACTTCTATTCTCTTCTTTAGAGAAAGAATCTAAAACACTATAATAATCCGGGTTTTTATCAATAGAATTAGGTTGCGAAACCAGCAAATTAGAAGAAAACAAGCAAACTAAATACAGTAAGAGCAATGGCCTCATAAAA
Organism: Algibacter sp. L1A34; assembly: GCF_009796805.1. NCBI lineage: Bacteria > Pseudomonadati > Bacteroidota > Flavobacteriia > Flavobacteriales > Flavobacteriaceae > Algibacter > Algibacter sp. L1A34. The sequence goes on from NZ_CP047029.1 coordinate 867,826, forward strand.
CTTTCTATTATAACATATACTTAAACAAAATAAAAAACAGCCATTTTAATGACTGTTTAAAAAGATATTAGCTAGTGAGCTAAACTATGCACATATTTCAACAAAAACAAGAAAACAGTAAGAATTATTAACCAAAAAGTTGAATTCACTGAAAAAAATCAAACTAATTCAACTTATACTTAACATCTTGCGCTTCTAATTCGGTTATAAGCTCCTGAGAAACTTTAACCTTTTGCTTTCTACTAATCATGGGCAATTTAATTTTTTCTTTCATATCATAAACTAAAAAATTAAGCGCCTGACTTCCTGGGTGCTCATTTAATAATTCTTTTAACGCCATGATTTTTTGCTCCGTTAAATCTTTTATATTTATTTGAATAGATAATTTTTTAGCGTAATTCTCCATTACATCATGCAATAGTTGAAAACTATTAAACTGCAATCGTGGATCACTTTTCTTACCTGTATCCTTATTAGTCCAACCTTCTCGAACAAAGGTTTTCACAAACACAAAACTATTAATCATAAAAAAGTGTCGAAACTTTAAATACTCTTCACCAAAAACTCGGAATTCAAAACTATCAGTATAATCTTCAATAGTAAATAACGCCCAGCCTTTACCTTGCTTACTTACACGGTGTTGCACATCTGTAACTACGCCTCCAAAAACAATTTCACGGTTTACGTAAAGATTTAAATCATTAAACATCCCAATAGTACCGTTACAAAAAGTTTTCATTTCTGTTTTAAAGTCGTCGAGCGGATGTCCAGAAATATAAACTCCAACAACTTCACGCTCTTTGCTTAGTTTTTCCATAGTTCCCCACTCTTCACAAGGCGGAACTTCGGGTTCAGGTATTTGCACATCACTAGCTTCTCCAAACAAACTTACTTGCGCAGAGTTCTCATTTTCTTTATGCTTGTGCGCGTATTTTATTGCTTTTTCTAAAAAGGTAATACCATCTCCATCATCATGAAAATACTGTGCACGATGCGTATCAGATAATCCATCAAAACCACCAGCTAAAGCTAAATTTTCAAAAGCTCTTTTATTAGCTGCACGTAAATCAATACGTTTAGCAAAATCGAAAATAGATTTATATGGGCCATCTTTTTCTCTATGTTCCACAATCGTCATAACAGCTCCATGCCCTACTCCTTTAATAGCACCCATTCCAAAACGAACCGCATAATCTTTATTTACAGAAAATTTATAAAACGACTCATTTATATCTGGACCAAGAACGGCTAACTTCATACGTTTACATTCCTCCATAAAAAATGTAACCTGCTTAATATCGTTCATATTATTCGACAAAACAGCTGCCATATATTCCGCAGGATAATGTGCTTTTAAATAAGCCGTTTGGTAAGCAATCCAAGCATAACATGTGGAGTGCGACTTATTAAATGCATAACTCGCAAAGGCTTCCCAATCCTTCCAAACTTTCTCTAAAACTATAGCATCATGTCCATTAGCACTAGCCTGCTCAATAAACTTAGGTTTCATTTTATCAAGTACGGCAATTTGCTTTTTACCCATCGCCTTACGTAAAACATCGGCTTCACCTTTAGTAAAACCCGCAAGACTTTGAGACAGTAACATTACTTGCTCTTGGTAAACTGTAATACCATAAGTTTCCTTTAGGTACTCTTCCATCGCTGGTAAATCGTACTCAATATCCTCGTCACCATGTTTTCTACGAACGAAACTTGGAATATATTCCATTGGTCCTGGACGATACAAGGCATTCATGGCTATTAAATCTTCAAAAACTGTTGGCTTTAAATCTTTAAGGTGTTTTTGCATCCCTGGAGATTCATACTGGAACACACCAACTGTTTCTCCACGTTGGAATAAAGCATATGTTTCTTCATCATCTAAAGGAAAAGTATCTGGATCAAGCAAAATATCATGCTTGGCTTTTACAATTTTAACGGTATCTTTAATTAGGGTTAATGTTTTTAACCCCAAGAAATCCATTTTTAGTAATCCGGCATCTTCCACCACCGAGTTATCAAACTGGGTGACATATAAATCGGAATCTTTTGCCAACGAAACCGGTACGAATTTGGTAATATCATCGGGTGTAATAATAACACCACAGGCATGAATACCTGTATTTCTTACCGAACCTTCCAGTGTTCGAGCTAGATTTAAAGTTTCGGCTTGTAAATCACTACCATCGGCAATATTGAGAAGTTCATTGACTTTTTCTAAATCCTCAGCTCTAAATTTTTTCCCTAATTCCTTTTCAGAAAGACCAAAAATCTTTCCAAGTTTAGACATATTCGGAATTAATTTTGCAATTCTATCGGCATCAAACAACGGTAAATCTAGTACACGTGCGGTATCACGAATAGACGACTTTGCTGCCATCGTACCGTAGGTAATAATTTGTGCTACTTGGTTAGATCCATATTTTTCGATTACGTAATCCATAACGCGACTTCGACCTTCATCATCAAAATCGATATCGATATCGGGCATACTTACACGATCGGGATTTAAGAAACGCTCAAAAAGCAAATCGTATTTAAGCGGGTCAATATTTGTAATCCAAAGGCAATATGCAGCCACAGAACCTGCCGCAGAACCACGACCAGGCCCAACGGAAACATCCATTTTTCTGGCTTCACGAATAAAATCTTCAACAATAAGAAAATATCCTGGATATCCTGTTTTTTCAATTACGCCTAACTCAAAATCGAGACGCTCAACAACTTCTTCCGATAGTTCTTCGCCATAACGTTTTTTAGCACCTTCATACACTAAATGATTTAAAAAGGCATTCTCACCTCGTTTTCCACCATCGGCTAAATCTTCAATGTGTTTAAATTTTTCTGGAATATCAAAGGCTGGTAATAATACATCACGCGCCAATTGATAAGCTTCCACTTTATCGACAACTTCTTGCACATTAGAAATAGCTTCAGGAACATCCTTAAAGATCTGCTTCATTTCATCGGGAGACTTAAAATAATACTCCTGATTTGGCATACCATAGCGATAACCACGTCCGCGACCAATTGGTGTTGCTTGTTTTTCACCATCTTTTACACACAATAAAATATCGTGAGCGTTAGAATCGCCTTTCTTTCTATAATAGGTATTATTTGTGGCTATTAATTTAACCTCATGCTTTTTTGCTAACGAAATTAACGTTGGGTTTACACGATCTTCATCTTCTTGATTGTGGCGCATTAACTCCACATACAAATCGTCGCCAAATTGTTCTTTCCACCAAATTAAGGCTTCTTCGGCTTGATTCTCACCAACGTTAAGAATTTTACTTGGTACTTCACCATATAAATTCCCTGTTAAAACAATTAAATCTTCTTTATATTCTTCAATTAACTTCTTATCAATCCTTGGCAAATAATAAAACCCATTTACAAAGGCATGAGATGATAGTTTAGCTAGATTATGATAGCCATTTTTATTTTTTGCGATTATCACAATTTGATAACCGTTATCCTTTCGCGACTTATCTAAATGGTTCTCACACACAAAAAATTCGCAACCAATAATAGGTTTCATTTCTTTTGCAGTAACCGTCGCTCCAGTAATTTCTGCTTCTTTTCTTTTATTTTTTACACTCCCATTATGTTTGTTTACCGCATTCACGAAATGAAATGCTCCCATCATGTTTGCATGATCGGTAAGCGCAACAGCTTCCATATTATATTCCGCTGCAGCGGAAACAATATCCGCAACACCCATTGTAGATTGTAATACCGAAAACTGCGAGTGATTATGTAAATGCACAAAATCGACATCGGCTAAAGCAGATACGTTTTGCTTAATATCTTCGGAAGACAAACCGCTGCTTTCGCTTTTCTTTATGCGCTCTAGTATTTTAGAACTTTCGCGCTTTAAGTTTATGTGCTTTAAACCAATAAGATCAATGGTAGCCGGGTTTTTTTCATTAAAATCCTGAAAATACTCAGGCTCAACATCTAATTGCTCTTTGGTATATTCACCCAAACGTAACAACTCGAAAAAGCAACGCGTGGTTGCTTCCACATCGGCAGTAGCATTATGCGCTTCAGAAAAACCAACACCAAATAAATGTTCGTGTAATTCTGATAACGTTGGCAATTTAAACTTACCATAACGTCCACCAGGAATCTGGCATAAATTAGCTGTATGTTCCGTACAAGTATCTAAAACTGGCAGTTCTTGCAATGGGTTTTCTACATTGCCCCTCACAAACTCGGCACCCATAATATTTAAATCGAACTTTACGTTTTGGCCAACCACAAATTTAGTTTTCCCTAAAGCTTCATTAAATTTCTCTAAAACTTCAGCTAACGGAATACCTTGTTCTTGAGCTAAATCGGTAGAAATACCATGAATTTTCTCAGCATCATAAGGAATATTAAACCCTTCAGGTTTTACTAAATAATCTTCATGTTCAACACAATTCCCCATCTCGTCATGCAACTGCCATGCAATCTGAATACACCTTGGCCAGTTGTCGCTATCGGTTATGGGCGCATCCCAACGCTTTGGTAATCCTGTGGTTTCTGTATCGAAAATTAAGTACATGCTTTGCTTTGTTCTTTGAGGTTAAGCTGTTTAACTCCTATTAACCTTCTTTGTTATTTGAAGAAAATTTGAATATAAAAAGTTTATAAAAATACAGAGAATATTTTCTTTTTAGGGATGAAATGCTCAAGAGTTTTTAACAAATCTATTTTTAAAAAGTAAGACCATTTTTATTAGACTTCATTTTAATTATTATATTTTTGAATCCATCTATACCATACTATGAAATTTAAAATATTGATTACAGGGCTCTTATTTACTTTTTTCAATGTGAAAGCACAAAACACATCACTTTATGTTGGCACATACACCAATGGTGACAGCGAAGGCATTTACCGACTTCAATTTAATACGGAAACAGGAGAACTGAGCCAAAAAGAATTGGCCATTACAACCGAAAACCCATCGTTTATCACCTTTTCGAAAAACAAGAAATTAATTTACGGCGTTAGCGAAGGCACAACCAGTGCAGTTACAGCCTTTAAAATCAAAGCTAATGGAAAGTTAGAAGTTTTAAATACCAAGAGCAGTAACGGAAAAGGGCCATGCCATGTATCATTGAATAAAAACAGTACAAAAGCTGTTGTTTCAAATTACGGAGCTGGTACGTTTTCGATTTATAATTTAAATAAAGACGGTAGTTTGAATAAAGCTTCTCAGGTTTTTGATCATAATTCTGAAACTAAAAAATCGCATGCACATTCAGCACAATTTTATAAAAATGATTTATTTGTTTCAGATTTAGGACGAAATCGCCTTTATCAATATAAATTAGAAACAGATAGTTATAAATTAAAATCTCCGACAATCGTTGAAATGAAAGACAACCCAGGACCAAGGCATTTTTCAATTAGTAAAAACGGAAAGTTTATTTATATCATAAATGAATACGGAAGCTCGATAACTTCGGTTAAAAAAACAAAAAAAGGATTTAAACAAATTGATTACGACTCCACTTTAGATGAAAACTATGATGGAGAAAATTCTTGTGCAGATATTCATTTATCGCAAGACGAACGTTTTTTATACGGATCTAACCGGGGAGAAAATTCTATTGCTGTTTTTAAAAGAAATAAAAAGAAAGGAACGTTAGATAAAATTCAGAACATAAGCGTTCATGGAGATTGGCCAAGAAATTTCACACTTGACCCTTCAGGTAAATTTATTCTTGTTGCCAATAAAAAAAGCAATAATATTTCGGTTTTTAAGATAAATCTTGATAACGGAAAACTTACTTTTTTGAATGATTCCCCTGTACCTGCGCCTGTTTGTTTACTTTTTTAAAAACACGCTTTAATTACCTATTAATTTCAAAAGAAATAATAAGCTGATAGTTAAATTATTATAGTATCTTTGCGCCCTTATTAATAACCGAGGTCGCGAACCTCAAATAATTAATTATTATGCCAGTAAAAATCAGATTACAAAGACACGGTAAAAAAGGAAAACCTTTTTACTGGATCGTTGCAGCCGATGCAAGATCAAAAAGAGACGGTAAATACTTAGAGAAATTAGGTATCTACAATCCAAACACAAACCCAGCAACTGTTGAATTAAACGTTGATGGTGCTGTAACATGGTTACAAAACGGTGCACAACCAACAGATACAGCAAAAACTTTGTTGTCTTACAAAGGAGCTTTATTAAAAAATCACCTTGCAGGTGGTGTTAGAAAAGGTGCTTTAACTGAAGAGCAAGCAGAAGCAAAATTTGCAGCTTGGTTAGAAGAAAAGACAGGAAAAGTTCAAGCGAAAGCTGATGGTTTATCTGAAGTTGAAGCAAAAGCGAAAGCTGATGCATTTGCAGCAGAAAAAGCGGTTAACGAAGCAAGAATTGCTGCGGCAGTTCCTGTTGTTGAAGAAGTAGCTGAAGAAGCTGCTCCTGAAGTTGAAGCAGAAGCATCAAACGAAGAAGAATAAAAAACACAATTTTTTATACTTTTAAACTCCGATAGCAATATCGGAGTTTTTTGTTTTCTAGAATATATTTTTCAGAAAACCATCCCGTCGAAAAGCGGGTTCTTTAAATTGTAAATTTTGACTACTTTTGAATCGTCAATAATCAAATGAGATTTCCGTCTACGCGGAAACAAAAAAATGCCATTCTATGAAAAAGGAAGATTGTTTTTACTTAGGTAAAATTGTAAAAAAATATAGTTTTAAAGGAGAAGTTTTAGCCAAACTAGATACCGATGAACCGGCTATTTATGAAAATCTAGATGCTATATTTTTAGAACTTCGAAATAATCTTGTACCTTTTTTTATAGAGAGTTCACAATTACACAAATCGGAATTACTTCGAATTAAGTTTGAAGATGTTGATGAAGAAGCAGATGCCGATGCCATTATGAAAAGTGGCCTTTACTTACCTTTAGATTTATTACCAAAACTAGAAGGTGATAAATTCTATTTCCATGAGGTTATGGGCTTTACTGTTCAAGATGTAAACTTTGGGGAAGTCGGTATTATTAAAGCTATTAACGATTCTACAGCGCAATCCCTTTTCGAGATTGATAGAGATGGTATTGAAATTTTAATACCTATGAATGATGAATTTATCACTAAAGTAGATCGTAAAAACAAAACAATTATAGTGGAAACACCAGAAGGACTAATCGATTTATATTTAGAATAACTTTTTTATAAAACACCATATACCTCCATAAGTTTTTTGGAGATATGGAATTTAGAATTTTTAAAATGAAACCCTTCAAGTTCAAACAATTTACAGTTAACCAAGACCAATGCGCCATGAAAATTGGTACAGATGGTGTATTACTAGGCGCATGGACCAACTTAGAACCTAACACCTTTGCTATTTTAGATATTGGTGCAGGAACAGGCGTTTTAGGGTTAATGCTTGCGCAACGAAGTAATGCTGACGTTATTGATGCTATTGAAATTGATGATGATGCTTACGAACAATGTGTTGATAATTTTGAACACTCTCCATGGGGCGACCGTTTATTTTGTTATCATGCTTCTTTAGAAGAATTTGCAGATGAAATTGATGATGACTATGATGTTATAATCTGTAATCCACCTTTTTATGCTGAAGATTATAAAACAGAAAACGATTCGCGAGATTTAGCTCGTTTTCAAGATGCGATGCCTTTTAACCATTTACTTGAAAGTGTTTCAATTTTACTTTCACCAGAAGGAACTTTCAATGTTATTATCCCTTTTAATGAAGAAGAAAAATTTATCGCATTAGCTAAAAATGTCCTACTGTTTCCTAATAAAATTTGTCGTGTTAAAGGTAATACGGAAACAGATGTAAAACGAAGTATGCTAACGTTCTCCTTCCGCGAAAGCGAAATAACAATAGAAGAACTTATTATTGAAACAAAAAGACATCAATACACCCAAGATTACATTAATTTAACAAAAGATTTCTACTTAAAAATGTAATTGATTTGCTAATTATTCTTTAAATTTGATAGCATAATCTGTTTTATTCTTAAAAAAATAAGTTTTATAGTAAATAAACTATAATCATTGTTGATTTCAATAACATCAACTTGACCATTAGAATTTATTTTCTAACCAACTTCACATTTCGAATAAAACATAAATCTCTGCTATGAAACCAGATTTATTTGAAGCGCCCGATTATTATAATTTAGACGATTTATTATCCGATGAACATAAATTAGTTCGAGATACCGCACGTGCTTGGGTAAAACGAGATGTTTCGCCTATAATTGAGGAATATGCTCAAAAAGCAGAATTTCCAAAGCAAATAATAGGTGGCCTATCGGAAATTGGAGCATTCGGTCCATATATACCAATGGAATACGGTGGCGCTGGTTTAGATCAAATAAGTTATGGATTAATAATGCAAGAAATTGAACGTGGAGACTCAGGAATTCGATCTACAGCTTCGGTGCAATCTTCTTTAGTTATGTATCCTATTTGGAAGTATGGCAATGAGGAACAACGCCAGAAATACTTACCCAAATTAGCAAGTGGAGAATGGATGGGCTGTTTTGGATTAACAGAACCAGATTACGGCAGTAACCCGTCGGGAATGATAACCAATTTTAAAGATAAAGGCGATCATTATTTGTTAAATGGTGCTAAAATGTGGATTTCTAATGCACCATTTGCTCAGATTGCAGTTGTTTGGGCAAAAGATGAAAATGGGCGAATCCATGGATTAATTGTAGAACGTGGTATGGAAGGTTTCTCAACGCCTGAAACACATAATAAATGGTCTTTACGTGCTTCGGCAACAGGCGAGTTAATATTTGATAACGTTAAAATTCCGAAGGAAAATTTATTACCGAATAAATCTGGTTTAGGGGCTCCACTTGGTTGCTTAGATTCTGCGCGTTACGGCATTGCTTGGGGTGCAATTGGTGCCGCTATGGATTGTTATGATACCGCACTGCGTTACAGTAAAGAACGCATACAGTTTGGAAAACCGATTGGACAATTTCAATTACAACAGAAAAAACTAGCCGAAATGATTACTGAAATTACCAAAGCGCAACTTTTAACATGGCGATTAGGTGTTTTAAAAAATGAAAATAAAGCAACTTCTGCCCAGATTTCTATGGCGAAACGTAATAATGTAGATATGGCAATTACCATTGCTCGGGAAGCTAGGCAAATACTAGGTGGCATGGGGATTACAGGTGAATATTCAATTATGCGCCATTCCATGAATCTAGAAAGTGTAATTACATACGAAGGTACTCACGATATTCATTTACTAATTACGGGATTTGATATTACAGGATTGAATGCTTTTAAGTAGTTTTCTTAAATTTTTCTTTAATAAATTGATTTTTTTTTAAATTTTTCTAATTACTGACATTTGACAGCTTTTTTAAATCGTTTACTTTTTATATTTACGTAAAATAGAACCTTTTACAAGGTTTAAAAGCTTAAAACAGCATTATGGAAGAATCAAGAAAAGACATCGTTCAATTTATTAACCTCCAATTAGCCTCATTAGGTCAACCTATTTACAGAGATTTAGAAGATAGTTTAGAAAAATTTTGCGACCCAAAATTTGAAGAATTAACCAGTGGTTTAATAAAGAGTATCCGTGAAAAATCAAGACTTTTAGCGAATCATCATTCCCCTGTCGATACAAGAATTCAAAATTTTTTAAACGATTATTTAAGCGATGTTTCTATTGATAAACCGTATATACTGCCTAACGATACTTTAGTTTTATCTAAAAAAGGACATGCTAGAGAAGTGAGCTTGCCTCCTAACGGGAATTCATTTAAAAGTGATAATGTAACGTCTCATAGAATTAAACAAGGGATTTTGAACAATCCGCTACATGATAAAAGAACAACAAAAGGCACGTTTCATATCGTGGAAGGTAATTTACCTGTTCCTTTAGATAAAAAGGAAGTTCCAAAAATTGCGTTCGCTCACTTTTTAAACTCAGCTTTTAATCCTTCAGATGAATTAAAAACATTGCCATTTACAGCAAATCAAAAACAACAGGCAAAAACCATAGTCTCTATGTTATTACGCCCAATGGTTTGCCCTGAAGTACCTTTAATAATTTCAAAAAAATCTCTAGAAGTTCGCTTTTTTGCTCCAGGAAGCCTAGTAAGTAATTTAGACTTTGTTGAATCTATTTTCGGTAATGCCGGCGATCCTAATTTAGCTCAAAACGATGCCGGATTAGATACAGAACACTGGACCGGACATACTGGATGTATCATTTTGGCTCCTCAATTAAGAACTTTAAAAAAGAAAGATGTAGGATTACCTCATTTTGATGATGCCACAGAGCGTCAGAAAAAAGAAGGCATGTGCTGGAAAAATGCAGATGAATTATATAATGAAGGTGGTGCTTTTAAAATTACTTGTAGAAATGACAGAGGTGTTGTTGTAACTATTATTGCTGATAACTATTACGGGTATTCTAAAAAAGAAATTAAAACTCAAATAAGTTATTCTGCTAATTTATTTGGACTAGTAGAAGAAGAACACTCTGGTGGTGCTATTGCATATCCAAGAGGTGTTATGGGTACTATTGTTGATGGTGTTGCATTTTCAGGAAAACACGGCGATAATTTCTCTTTTGAAGATGTTAAAAGCTTATTAGGTGATAGAATTGATGTACAACCAGAAAACTATGCTATCGATAAAAAATATCCAGATATTATTTATATTCCGGAAGCATCTTTTATAAATACAAATACTAATAGTATTACTTGGACGCATAACGGAAAAGAGCAAAAGCTTAAATTATCACCAAAAAAGAAATATGTACACCCAACAGGTAATAAATTTACATTAGAAAAACATCCAGCTATCCCATTATGGCGTATAGTGAACACCATGGCAGAAGGCATATTTTGCCATAAACCTTGTACCGTTTCTGGTGGTGGAAAATCTGAGATTTCAAAATCCATGTTAAATGCAATTACATACAGCACATTTAACATAAGAGATATTGACGAGGATTTCAAAAAAGCAGATGAAATAATAGAATACAATTACGCCAAACGTTGGAAAGATTATGATCCTTCGCTAAAGCCATCTAGAACTTTTTTAAGTAAAGGAAGAACATTAGGTTCTGCCGTAAAACTACTAACACCTTCCGATAAATGCACCGATGAATACAACGAATTTGTAGCAAATATACCTGTACATATCCGATCTTTAGTTTTATTTGTAAAACGATTATACCGTCAAGATTTCGAAAATTTAAGTTGGAAAGATTGCATGTCTGTAGAATTTATTAACGGTAAAAAAGGAACAGGATTACTCTATAATAACACCGCAGTTGTGGGTAGTTATGTTCGTATTGGTTTCAATGAAAACGGCAATTGGTTATTAAACAAATTACGTTCAGATTTTTCTGCAAGTATAAAAATTCAGACTGAAGATGACATTTCCGCTTCAATAACAATTCCGCGTGAAAGATTTAAACACCTGAGCCCAAAATTTCAAAACAAAAGTTTGAAAGTTGTGGCAAATTGCGAATCTTATCTATTCCAAAGACCCGATGAAGCCATTATAAGAGGTTATGATAAAAATGCTGAAAGAGATATTGTTTCTCCAAACACCTATTTAACCAATTATGAATTACTGAAAAAGAAAGATGCTATTGAAATTTATGAGGACACCATTAATTTTGACAAGTACACACAACCAGTAAAAGATTTGATTTTAAGCGTTATTGAAAGTCCAAACGAGGAAGAATATTTCGCATTACCATCGCATACTAGAATCGTAAATGGCGAACCAACAAAAAACCCGCGTTATCTTGAACGTAATGTAAATACTGAAGAAACTAAAGAAAGCTATTTAGGTGAAATTGGAATTCGATTATTCCGAAAAATACCAACAAATGATCCTGTAATACAAGTTGTAAACGCTGTGCTACCAGGTCGTAGAAATAATCCTGCGGACAGAAAAGCTGGTATCCGTCCATTAGCTGTTTACAACCCAATACACTATCAAGAAACGCCAGAATTATTTATGGATTTTATTTGTAGCTTAACAGGTAAATCCCCATCAACAACTGGAGCCGGATCTGAAGGTGCTTTAACAAAAAGTCCATTCAATATGCTTACTCCAACAACAGATTTAAATAATGCTCTGCTATCACACATACTAACAGAATCCGATGCTTTTAGTACTGCTGCGGGTTATGTTGGTGGCGACAATAAAGTAGACCACGATATTAGCTTACTAATCCCAGAAATTTGGGCACGTTTAACTCCAGAGGATAGAGATCCTAAAAAATTAATTGAACATGGAGCTTTAGAAAAACTGGAAGATTTTGAACACAATGGAAAAACTATTTTGGCCAGCCGCTTAGGTTACAGAATAACTAAAACATTTTCTTTAAGATGTTTAAACCGTTTATTTGACGAGCCAACGGCTGTTTTTAACGAGAAAATGTTAAAACCAGAATTACAAGGTTTAGAAGATTATGTAGATGGCATTAATAATATTGTTGAAGCTCAACAAAAAGTAGCTTTAAGTTATTTTGAAGACGGAAGTATAACATCTGCCGTACCGCCGTTAAAAATATTATTACACATTATGGCTTATGGCAATTACGAAGGTAAAAATATTAGCGATCCAGAATTACGTAAATATTTTGATAGAGACTACGTATTAAATAGCGATTGGTATAAAGAGCGACTAGAATTAAAACAACAAAAGGATATTTCTTTTTATGATGCTCAAATTACATATTTGCAAGATTTTATAAAAAATCCAAATAACGAGATTCTTGTTTCTGAAATGAATATAGAAGATCGCTTACATGCTGCTAAAGAACATTACAGTAACGTAATATCTGAAGATTATTTAAAAGAATTGGTAGGTACTATCGGAGCAGATCCGCTGTATCGAAATTAAATTTAGATACATTTTACAATACCATTTTTTTAAAATCATTAAAAAGCGTTTCAAATTGAAACGCTTTTTGTTTACATTTACTTTATGTTTTCAGCTAAAAAAAGATTAGATAATGCTTATAATAATGCCAAAGTGGTCGAATTTGATGACGATAGCAAATTTATACTTTTTAGTGATTGCCATCGCGGTGATAATAGTTTTGCAGATGATTTTGCAAATAATAGAAACATTTATTTCCATGCATTAAAGCATTATTTTGATGAAGGTTTTGAATATTTTGAAATCGGAGATGGCGACGAACTTTGGGAAAACCTATCGTTCGAATCTATTTTAAATGCACACAAAAATGTATATATGCTTATGAAACAATTTCATACAGAGCATAAATTACATATGATTTGGGGAAACCACGATATGGTTTACAGAAACCCAAGTTATGTTGAAAAGCATTTATCAACTTATTTCGATGCCAAAACTGGTGAAGATGTCGAGTTATTTAAAGATATAAAATATCACGAAGGCATTATATTAAAGCATTGTTCTACAAATCAAGAAGTATTTTTAACCCATGGCCATCAAGCTGATTGGTGGAACTTTTTATTTTGGAAATGGAGTCGTTTTTTGGTACGCATACTATGGAAACCTTTAAATGTAATGGGTATTGCAGATCCAACAAGCCCTGCTAAAAACTACACGGAGCTTATAAAAGTAGAGCGGCGAACAAAAACTTGGATTGCAGAAAACAACAATTTAATAACGGTTGTTGGCCATACGCACAGACCACGATTTCCAGAGCCTGGAGATATTGCTTTTTTTAATGATGGTAGTTGTGTGCACCCTAGAAGTATAACGGGGATTGAAATTGAAAATGGAGAAATCTCACTAATAAAATGGGGGATTTCTACAAAAGACGATGGCACTTTACAGATTGTTAGAAATGTTTTAGAAGGCCCAAGAAAACTTATAGATTATAAAACAACATAAAAATTTTACTTCACTGCTAATTCAAAAGCGGCTTTAGCATGAATAGTTGTGGTATCAAAAACAGGAACTTCAACATCATTTTGCTCTATGAGTAATGGAATTTCAGTACAACCCAAAATAATTCCTTCTGCTCCACTTTTTATTAATTTCTGAATGATCTTAAGGTAAATAGCTTTTGACTCTGAAGTTAATTTTCCTTTAGACAATTCATCATAAATAATTCTATGAACTTCATTTCTATCATCTAACTCAGGAATTATAGTTTCTATACCAAAAGATTTTAAAACATCTGTATAAAACGTTTTTTCCATGGTGTATTTTGTTCCTAGAAGAGCTACTTTTTTTAAGCTTTTGGTTATAATTTCTTTTGAAGTAGCTTCGGCGATATGTATTACAGGAACACTGACACCTTTCTTAACTGCCTCAATGGTTAAATGCATGGTGTTGGCGCAAATTAAAACACAAGTCGCCCCTGCCTTTTCTAAACTTACGGCAGCATCGCACATTAGATTATCTAATAAATCCCAACGATTTTCTTTTTGAAGTTTTGCTATTTCCCCAAAATCAACAGAATTTATAATAACTTTTGCTGAATGCGACTCACCATAAGTAGATTGCGCTAAATCGTTTAATATTCGATAGTATAGAACTGTAGATTCTGGCGTGATGCCTCCAATTAAGCCGATGGTTTTCATAAGTTATTTTTATTTGAATTAAAAGTAGCGCAATTACTTCAACCTACAAAACAAAAAAAGCCAGAACTTACGTTCTGGCTTTTTGATAATTTATAAAGTTAATTTTGAATTACTTCAACTTTTTCTTAACCTCTACTTCATGGAATGCTTCAATTACATCACCTTCCTTAATATCGTTGTAATTTTTAATTTGTAAACCACAGTCGTAACCTTTAGTTACTTCTTTAGCATCATCTTTAAATCGTTTTAACGAAGTTAATTCACCTGTATAAACAACTACACCATCACGTATTAAACGAATACCTGCATTACGCGTTATTTTACCATTAGTTACCATACAACCTGCAATAGTACCAATTTTAGATACTTTAAACATTTCTCTAATTTCTGCTGTACCTAAAATCTCTTCTTTCAACTCTGGAGATAACATACCTTCCATAGCATCTTTAAGATCATTGATAGCATCGTAGATAATAGAATATGTACGGATATCGATTTCTTCTTTATCAGCAATTGTTCTAGCATTTCCAACCGGACGTACATTAAATCCAACAATAATGGCATCGGAAGCCGAAGCTAACAATACATCACTTTCGGTAATAGCTCCAACTCCTTTATGAAGAATATTAACTTGAATTTCTTCAGTAGAAAGTTTTTGGAACGAATCGGTTAACGCTTCCACAGAACCATCCACATCACCTTTAAGGATAATATTTAATTCTTGGAAATCACCAAGTGCTATACGACGACCAATTTCATCTAACGTAATATGACGTTGCGTTCTAACGGATTGCTCACGTTGTAATTGAGCACGTTTAGAGGCGATTTGTTTCGCTTCACGTTCGTCTTCAAATACATTGAATTTATCACCTGCTTGTGGTGCACCATCTAAACCTAAGATAGAAACTGGAGTTGAAGGTCCTGCTGCAAGAACATTATTTCCACGTTCATCATGCATAGCTTTTACTTTACCACTATTTCTACCTGCTAAAACATAATCTCCAACGCGAAGTGTTCCGGCTTGTACTAATATAGTTGATACATAACCACGACCTTTATCTAAAAAGGCTTCGACTACAGTACCAACAGCTGGTTTATCTGGATTTGCTTTAAGCTCTAATAATTCAGCTTCTAGCAATACTTTTTCTAATAATTCTTTAACACCTGTACCTACTTTAGCAGAGATATCGTGTGATTGAATTTTACCACCCCAATCTTCAACTAAAAGATTCATTTGTGCTAAACCATCTTTAATCTTTTCAGGATTAGCATCTGGCTTATCTATTTTATTAATGGCAAATACAATTGGCACTCCCGCAGCTTGTGCATGCGAAATAGCTTCTTTAGTTTGCGGCATAATATCATCATCGGCAGCTGCTACAATAATAGCAATATCGGTAACTTGAGCTCCACGTGCACGCATGGCTGTAAAGGCCTCGTGACCTGGTGTATCTAAGAAGGCTATTTTTTGTCCGTTCTCTAATTCAACGCCATAAGCACCTATATGCTGTGTAATTCCACCAGACTCGCCAGCAATTACATTTTCTTGACGAATATAATCTAGAAGAGATGTTTTACCGTGATCTACGTGACCCATTACCGTAACAATTGGTGCACGAGGTTTTAAATCTTCTGGTTTATCTATAACTTCTTCAATTGATTCTTCAATATCCGCAGTTACAAATTCTACTTGATAACCAAACTCATCTGCAACAATAGATAAAGTTTCAGCATCCAAACGTTGGTTCATTGTAACCATCATTCCTAACGACATACATGCCGAAATAATTTGTGTTACACCAACATCCATCATAGTTGCCATTTCGCTTGCCGTAACAAACTCGGTAACCTTAATGATTTTGCTTTCAGCTGCTTCTATTTGCTGATCAATTTCAGTCTGTTCTCTATGTTTATCTCTTTTATCTCTTCTGTTCTTAGCACCTCTACCTTTGCTAGATTTACCTTGAAGTTTTTCAAGTGTTTCACGCACTTGTTTTTTAACATCTTCCTCACTAGGTTCCTCTTTAACAATACTACGACGTCCAACACCTGGCTTACCTTTAAAGCGGTCATTCCCACCTGGTCTAGCTGGTCTAGCAGTACTTGGTCTATTATCTCCAGGAGCTCCAGCTTTACTAATACGACGACGCTTTTTCTTATTTGCCGCTGCACCTGCCGCTGGTTTCCTTTCTACAGGTTTCTTTTTAGGTTTATTAAATTGAGATAAATCAATTTTATCACCTGCTATTTTAGGACCTGTAAGTTTTTGATATTGTGTTTTTACCTTTTCTTCAGGAGTAACAATTTCACCATCAACAATAATGGTTTCTTGCTTCTCTATCTTTTCTGTTGCAATTTGTTTTTCTTCCGCTTTAGGTTTTTCAATAACCTTTGCCGCTGGTTTCTCTTCAACTTTTGGCTTAGCTTCTTCAACTTTAACAGGTTCCTTTTTAGTTACTTCTACAGGCTTTTCTGTTTTAGGAACAACTGCTTCTTCCTTAACAACTTCTTTTACCTGTTCTTTAGTAACTTCTTTAACAACCTCTTGTTTTTCAACTTTAGGCTCAACCACTTTTGGTTTCTCCTCGATTGTTGGTTTTGGAGTTTCTTTTTTACCGTCTAAATCAATTTTACCAACCTGTTTAGGTGGGTTAAGTGTTTTAGTCGCTTTAATAATCTCCTCTCTTTTGGCAGCTGCTTTTTGCTTTTCTTCAAGTTCACGCTCGCGTTGCTCACGTAACACTTCTTTCTCTTTTAGTTTTGCTTCACTAACCTCTAAAGATGCCACTTTTTTACTAGCGTCTGTTTGAAACTCATCGGAAAGAAATTTATATGTTTCCTTTGATATTTTCGTAGTCGGACGCTTCTCTATTTCGACACCTTTAGAATCTAAAAATTCTACGGCACGATCTAGAGAGATGTTAAGCTCGCGTAATACTTTATTTAATCTAATTGTTTCAGCCATAATTGCCTTTAAAATACTCAAATATATATATTATACCAATTCTATCATAAAATTAAGAAACATCTAACGATAATTTCTTGTAATTTTTATGAAATTGATATTATTCTTCGAATTCTTCTCTTAAAATCCTAATAACGTCGTTAATGGTCTCTTCCTCTAAGTCCGTTCTTTTAACTAAATCTTTCACCTCTTGTTCTAAAATACTTTTAGCAGTGTCTAATCCAGCTTTACTAAATTCATCAATAATCCATGATTCAATTTCATCTTTGAATTCACGTAATTCTACATCTTCCTCTGCGCCTTCTCTAAACACATCGATCTCATAACCTGTAAGTTGACCAGCTAAACGGATGTTATGACCGCCTCTACCAATAGCCTTACTTACTTCTTCTGGTTTTAAGATAACCTCTGCACGTTTTGTTTCTTCGTTTAATTTAACCGAAGTTACACGTGCTGGGCTTAATGCTCTAGTAACAAATAATGGTAAGTTACTAGTATAGTTTATTACATCAATATTTTCATTTCCTAATTCACGAACAATACCGTGAATACGAGATCCTTTCATACCTACACAAGCTCCTACTGGATCAATTCTATCATCATACGAATCTACAGCTACTTTTGCTTTTTCGCCTGGAATTCTTACTACTTTTTTAATAGTAATTAAACCATCAAAAACTTCTGGAATTTCTTGTTCGAATAATTTCTCTAAAAATATAGGGGAACTTCTAGACATGATAATAGTTGGTTTAGCTCCTTTAAGCTCTACACTATCAATCACTCCACGAACATTATCTCCTTTTCTAAAGAAATCCGAAGGAATTTGTTTGTCTTTTGGAAGTACAATTTCGTTTCCTTCATCATCCAACAAAATAACCGCTCTATGACGAATATGGTGTACCTCTGCTGTATATATCTCACCTACTAAATCTTTAAAATGTTTAAAGACAATAGTATTATCGTGTTCATGTATTTTAGAAATCAAGTTTTGGCGTAATGCTAAGATAGCACGACGACCTAAATCGATAAGTTTTACTTCTTCCGATACATCTTCACCTACTTCAAAATCTGGTTCAATTTTGCGAGCTTCCGTTAACGAAATCTCTTGATTTTCTTCTTCAACCTCACCATCAGCAACAACAACTCTATTTCTCCAAATTTCTAAATCACCTTTATCTGGATTCACAATAATATCAAAATTATCATCATCCCCAAACTTTCGTTTTAAGGCACTTCTAAAAACATCTTCTAAAATAGCCATTAACGTTACTCTGTCAATAAGCTTATCGTCTTTGAATTCTGAAAAAGAATCAATTAACGCAATATTTTCCATAACTGGTTTCGATTTAAAATTTTATCACAACTTTTGCTTCTACAATATCGTCGTAAGCTATATTCGCTTGCTTCTTTACCGTTACTTTCCCTTTACCAACGGGCTTAGGTTCTCTAGTTTTCCACTCTAGTAGTATATCGTTTTCGGTAGCGGCTGTTAAAACACCTTCTACTTCTTCCGTTTTTGTACGCACATTTAGCGTTCTATCAATATTTTTTATATACTGGCGTTGATGTGTAAACGAAGCTGTTGCTCCTGCCGACATCACTTCTATAGAATAATCATGTTCCTCCCTATCCAAATCATTCTCAACAAATCTGCTAATAAAAATACAGTCCTCAACTAAAACGCCGTTATCACCATCGATAACAATGTTTATATGACTTTCTGCACTAATAGTTAAGCTGATAAGAAATAAATCTTGTCGCTCTGTTAATGCCTCTTCGAGTAAATTTTCTACGGTAGTTTTAAACATTTTCTAGTATAAAAAGAGGGGACTTTCCGTCCCCTCATTTTCTTAATTCGCCTTTCAACGGTGCAAATATATAAAATATTATTGATTCTTAAAGGAATTTTTCATAAATTTAGATACGCCATAGCTTATGTTACAAACAAATAAGTGTATTTTTAAGCTTTATATCTGTAATGCAGATAATGCCTTACTCAACCACTAAACACCTAACGATTCTATGAAAAAAATTCTTGTACCCACAGACTTTTCCGACCAAGCCGAGAATGCCTTAAAAGTAGCAGCACAACTAGCTAAAACTTACGATTGCGAAATTTATTTACTGCACATTATTGAATTACCAATCGATCAAGTTGATGCTTTAACGTCTCATAGCGATTTTCCTGAAGCTTTATTTTTCATGAAGTTAGCACATAAAAAATTCGAAGAATTAAAAACCCAAGACTATTTAAAAGATATTACAGTACATGAAACTGTTGATTTTCAAGAAATTTTTAAAGGAATTTTTCATGTTAGTAAAAAACACGATATTGATTTAATAATCATGGGATCTAATGGCGTAAGCGGACTAAAAGAAATGCTTATTGGAAGTAATACTGAAAAGGTAGTAAGAACATCAGAAACCCCTGTTTTAGTAATTAAAAACGAGCACAAATATTTCAACGTCAAAGATTTTGTTTTTGCTTCCGATTTTAAGGAAGAAAGCAAACCAAGTTACGAGCAATCGCTTCGTTTTGCTAAAATTTTTAATGCAAACATGCATTTATTAATGGTTAATACTCCAAACAAATTTAGAACCACAGGAGAAGCCAAGGCTTGTATGCATGCTTTTGCTAGCAACTTTGAATTCCCGAAACAGAGTATTAATATTTACAATGATATAAGTATTGAAAATGGCATCATGAATTTCTCGCAATCTATCTCAGCTGATTTAATTGGAATGAGTACGCATGGTCGACAAGGAATTTCGCACTTTTTTAACGGCAGCATAAGTGAAGATTTAGTAAATCATGCTAAACGCCCTGTTATCACTTTTAAGATTGATTAACAAAAAACTAGGGTTATCTGGGTTAAAATAAGAATTAGGTACAGACAATATTTATTATGCGTCAGGATTTTTACTTCTTATATTTTTATAAACTTTGAATCCTAACATGATTAAAACCCCTAGAACAAGAATTCCTACTACACCCCAAACCCAGTTAATGGCGCTTTTTAAAATCACTAAAAACACAACAGCAAAAAGAATAAAAGTTGCACCTTCATTCCAAATACGCATAAAACTAGATGTTTTTTTAACCACATCATTCTGCAACTGCTTAAAATATTGATGCGTTTTTAAATGATAAATAATAAGAAGCACCACAAAAGTAAGTTTTACATGCATCCAAGGTTGCTCCAACCAAAACGGTTGTAAAACCAAGAGCCAAACAGCAAAAATAGTACACAAAATTGCCGACGGCCAAGTAATAATATACCACAAGCGCTTTGCCATAATTTTTAGTTGTTTACCCAAAATCTCTTTATCTGGCGATGGTTTATGATAGGCCTCAATTTGATAAACAAATAACCTAGGAATATAAAATAGGCCTGCAAACCAAGTAACAACAAATATAAGATGAAACGATTTTATATAATTATAATACTCCATACTGCTATTGATTTATACGGTTTTTACTATTAAATTTTTTCGGATTTCGCGATTTAAAAAATACGCTGTTACTATTGTGGAAAGCACATCGGAAACAGGAAATGACATCCATACACCTAGTTCGCCATAAAATTTTGGCAATATAAATATAAGCGGTATAAAGAAAAACCCTTGACGTGACAAAGTAAGCAACAAAGCAGGCGTTGCCTTACCAATAGCCTGAAAATAAGCCGCTCCAATAAGCTGCAGCGCGATTACTGGTGTTGCAGCAAAAACCCAACGCATAGCGGATGGAGTTTGCTCTATAACCGCTATATTTGTGGTAAACACTTTGGTGATAGCCTCCGGGAAAAGCATGAGAACAATAAATATTAGAGTTGCCAAAATAGCCGCATATTTTATAGCAATATTAAGACTCTCTCTTACTCTATCGTAATTTTTTGCACCATAATTAAATCCCGCAATCGGCAAAAACCCTTGGGTAACACCCAAGACAGGGAACAAAGCAAACATAAGCATTCTACCAACTATAGCATATGATGTAACCGAGGTTTCTCCACCTAAATCGAATAAAATATTATTCATAAACAAGTAAGTAACACTTACCACGGCCTGCCTAGCAAGGGTTACAAAACCCAAAGAACCTATCTCTTTTACAATAGGAAAATGCAAACCAAAGTCTTTTATATTTATTTTTAATTCTGAATTTTTAGAAATGAAAAACCAAAGAATAAATGTAAATGAAAAACCATAAGAAATAGTGGTTGCCCATGCAGCGCCAGCCATTCCATAATCTAAAACATTAATAAAAATATAATCTAACAGCAAATTCGCTACCGACGGAATCATCATGGAGTACATCGCAAACTTAGGCTTACCTTCCGCCCGTATTACATTGTTTCCAAGCATAGAAAACGCCAAAAGAGGAACACCATACAATACTATTTTATAATATATCTTAGCAGGTTCAAAAATAGCACCTTTACCTCCAAACAACAAAATGATATCGTCAACAAAAAACAACCCGAGTGCAACAATAGAAACCGTTAACAATAAAACAAGTGTTATTTGGTTTCCAAAAGTTTTTAGAGCTTTTTCGTAATTTGAAGCACCAAGTGCTCGAGAAATAATCGAGGCGCCTCCAATACCAATACTCATTCCCAAAGCCGCAATAAAAAAAGAAACCGGTAACACAATATTTATAGCAGCAATAGCAATTGCCCCAATCCATTGACCTACAAAAACTGTATCGACCAAAACATTAAGAGACATTACTAATACACCAATAGATGCCGGAACAGCCTGCTTAATAAGTAATTTACCAATAGGTTGCGATCCTAAATCTTCCGAAGATACCTTAGCCATTATCAGTCATTAGTTTTACCAGCTCCCCAAGTATTTATCCATTTTGAAAGCAATTCTACAAACTCATCATCGTCGTTTAAACAAGGTACCGTTGTGAAATCCTTACCACCCATTTCATGAAAAATTTCTTGACCTTCCATTGCTATTTCTTCAAGAGTCTCTAGACAATCACTAACAAATGCAGGTGTTATAATCGCCATATTCTGCACTCCTTTTTTACCCAAACGCTCAATAGTTCTATCTGTATAAGGTTGTAACCATGGATCGAAACCTAAACGAGATTGAAAAGATGTTGAAAACATATCTTCCTTAAAACCAAGTTTTTCACCAACCAATCGAGTTACCTCTAAACACTGGTGTTTATAGCAATACTCGTGAGCTTTACTTGGGGTAACACAACAACTTTTATCAATTTTGCAATGCGATTTTGTAACATCACTTTTTCTAATATGTCGTTCTGGAACACCATGATAAGAAAACAATACGTGATCATAATTCTTATCTTTTAAATGGTTTTTAATTGAATTTGCAAGCACTTCTATATAATCTGGTTTATTATAAAAAGCAGGAACAGATTCAATTTTTAAATCAGGAAAATACTCCTGACGTAATTCTTCAGCTAAAACCGTTATTGTTTCAGTGGTTGCCATAGCAAATTGAGGATAAAGAGGAAAAAGTAAAACCTCCTCTACACCTTTATCTACTAATTCTTGAAGCCCCTTTTTAATAGTCATACTACCATAACGCATAGCAAGCGCAACAGGATACTCAACTTCTTTTTGAATTTTATTTTGAAGCCTTTCTGAAATTACAATAAGCGGAGAGCCCTCTTTCCACCATATCTTTTTATACGCCGCTGCAGATGCTTTTGGGCGCGTTTTTAATATAATCCCCTTAACTAAGGCGGCTCTAGCAATATACGGAAGATCGATTACGCGTTCGTCCATTAAAAACTCACCTAAATATTTTTTTACATCTTTTGGCTCAGGACTTTCCGGTGAACCAAGATTGACAAGTAATATACCTTTTTTCATTTATTTTATTTATCTAAACAATATAAGATTCCACCTAAAAGATGCGCTCTAAATTCTGGATTTGAATATGATTCTACAGTATGCCCTAGCCCTGTGTAAAACATTCTACCACCATCAAATTCTTGACACCATGCAATAGGGTGAAATTCTCCATTTTCACCACCTGTATAACTCGATTCATCAAGTGTTAAAAGCACATGGATATCGCTACTTATACTTTTAAAATTATACCACTCATCATAATGACTCCATGGACTTGGCAAATGCTTGGTGGCTTCGTGATTTTTATCTTTTACCTCAATAGAGGCTTGCGCTTGCTTTGGGTGACTTACAAAATAAGCCCCAACAAGTTTCCCGTACCATTCCCACTCAAACTCGGTATCTGTAGCGGCATGTATTCCTAAAAAACTGCCACCATTATTAATATACTTTTTAAAAGCCGCTTCTTCTTCAGAATTTAAAATATCTCCTGTAGTGCTTAAAAAAATAATTAAATCGTATTTCTTTAATTTTTTACTTAGGAAAACCTTAGAATCCTCACTATGCGTAACTTTAAAATTATTATCAGCACCTAAAACCTCAATAGCTTTCACTCCTGTTTCAATAGATTTATGCCTAAACCCTTCTGTTTTTGGAAAAACTAAAACGTGATCTGTAGCGTTACAAGCTAGAGTAAAAAACACCAATACTACAATTAAAATTGCTTTCATGTTTGCTCTTATTTATTTTTGGTTAGTTGTTGGTGATATAATTTAGGACGATCTTCTGTATACTCGCAATCTTGAAAAATACCACAAGAGGTACTTGTTCTAGCTAAAGACTTAGTGCTTTCATATTTGGCTAACGCCGCTATTTCTGGAGATAAATATTTCATTTTTTTTGTTTTTTTATCAGAAGGAAAACATAAGTTGTACTACTTCCGTGTTTTTAATTGGTTAAGGACATCACATACTTTTTAGGAGTCGTGCCATATTTCTTTTTAAATGCCGCAATAAAATGACTAGAAGTACTGTAACCTACTTTAAGTCCAACTTCGTTCACATTATCATTTCCTGCCTCTAGTAATTTTCGAGCTACTTCCATTTTATAGTCGAATAAAAAACTGAAAACTGAATCGCCATAAATTTGTTTAAAGCCTTCTTTTAATTTTTTAATATTTAATCCAATTTCATCAGCAAGTTCCTGTAAACTTGGCGGCTCTGCTATTCTTGAAATTACAATATCTTTAGCCTTTCTTATTTTTATAACATTTGTTTCATCAACTAAAAACGGACATTGTTCAACATCGGCATCTTCACTTCTATTAAAATACAAACTTAAAAGTTCATAAGCCTTTCCTTTAAAATATAAGTTTTTTATAGATTGATTTAAGTTATAATTTATTAACTGATTTAAAACTATAGCCATAGATGGCGAAATTACACCGTCTTTATAATATTTTTTATCTTTATTATCATCGCTTAAAAAAGTAATATAACCAGCTTCTTGAGAAAACAAACCATGAAATTTTTTAATTGAAATTAATATAGAAACCATCCAAGAATTGGGTTCAATTTTTAGATTAATTGGCAAATCGCGCTGTGGGTTATACAAAAGCAACGAGTTTTCTTCAAGTATATTCAACGTATAGCGGCCTTCATTAAATATAAATTGACTAGAACCTTTAACACAAAAATGAAATTGAATGAAATCGCTATATATTTCTTTTACAATGTTTTGCACTTCACTTTTATCATTCTTATACATTAAAACAAAAAAACCCTCATCCACTTCCGTTTCTAAAAACGAACTTTGAGCGTTACTTTTTTGATTGTTTTCAATGTTATTCTTATTCATCTTATTTAGATTGGTTCTAAATTAACTCCTTCAAATCAATTGATTTCACTACAAAAATATGATATTTATCACATATTCAGCAAAAACAACGCTAAAAAACCACAAACGACACTAAAAGTTCTTTGAGCGTTACTTTTTAACCCGCCATCCGTATATTTTTGCCACACAATTTTAATCAACGCATGCAGCAATATAACGTTTCGAAAAGCAGTTACTTTTACGCCATTGGTTTAAGTTACAAAAAAGCCGATGCCGATATTCGAGGACATTTTAGTCTAAGCGAAGATGGTAAACTTTCACTTTTAAATCAAGCTAAAGATAGTAAAATAGAAAGCTTGGTAGTAACTTCTACCTGCAACAGAACCGAAATTTACGGCTTTGCCCAACACCCTTTTCAACTTATAAAATTACTTTGTGATAACACACGCGGTACTGTTGAAGAGTTTCAAGAGGTTGCTTACATTTATAAGAATAAAGACGCCATATCTCACATGTTTCGTGTAGGCTCTGGTTTGGATAGTCAAATTCTTGGCGATTTTGAAATTATAAGTCAGTTAAAAATTAGTGCTAAACTTTCAAGAAAACACGGGTTACTTAACCCGTTCTCAGAACGATTAATAAATGCAGTAATTCAAGCGAGTAAGCGTATTAAAACCGAAACCGAAATTTCATCGGGTGCCACATCTGTATCATTTGCTTCGGTTCGCTATATTTTTAATGCTGTTGAAGATATTAGCAATAAAAATATTTTACTCTTCGGAACAGGTAAAATTGGTAGAAACACTTGCGAAAACTTGGTGAAACACACCAAAAATGAGCATATTACCTTAATAAACAGAACTAAAACAAAAGCGGAGCAAATTGCCGGGAAATTTAATTTAGTAGTTAAAGATTACTCTAATTTACAAGAAGAAATTACCGATTCGGATATTTTAATTGTTGCCACTGGAGCACAACGCCCAACAATTGATAAACATATAATACAAAATAACCGACCACTTTTAATTTTAGATTTATCGATTCCGAAGAATGTAGATGAAAATGTTTTGGAATTAGAAGGTGTTAAATTGGTGCATTTAGATCATTTATCTCAAATTACCGACCAAACGCTCGAAGCTCGAAAAGAACATATTCCTTCTGCGGAAGCGATAATAGAAGAAGTAAAAACAGAGTTTAATAATTGGTTAGAAACTCGAAAATTCGCGCCAACTATTAAAGCTTTAAAACATAAACTGAACGATTTTGCAACGGCGGAATTAGATACACAACGTAAAAAAATGTCCGATTTTAACGAATCGCAAGCCGAAATTATCAGCAGTAACATTATTCAGAAAATAACTAATCATTTTGCGCATCATTTAAAAGATGATGACGTTTCTACAGACGACAGTCTTGAACTTATTAAAAAAGTGTTCCAATTAGAACCTTCTACAAAAAATGTCTAAAATCATAAAAATTGGTACTCGTGATAGCGAATTAGCGCTATGGCAAGCCAAAATAGTACAAAGTCAACTCGAGCAATTAGGTCATAAAACCCAGATAGTACCAATAAAATCCACAGGCGATTTAGTTTTAGACAAACCGCTTTACGAATTAGGTATTACAGGTATTTTTACCCGGACGTTGGATATTGCAATGCTTAACAACGATATCGATATTGCTGTACATTCCTTAAAAGATGTACCAACGGTTTTACCAAAAGGTATTGTGCAAGCAGCAGTTATAAAACGTGGTAATCCAAAAGACACTCTTGTTTTTAACGACAACGAAGAGTTTTTAGGATCGAAAGATGCCGTAATTGCAACCGGAAGTTTACGCCGACGTGCACAATGGTTAAACCGTTTCCCGACACACACCATTACAGATTTAAGAGGCAACGTTAATTCGCGCCTACAAAAACTTGAAGACAGCGAATGGAACGGTGCTATTTTTGCTGCCGCCGGTATTGGAAGAATTGGTGTTAGACCGGAAGAAGCCATTAATTTAGACTGGATGATTCCTGCACCAGCGCAAGGAACTATTATGGTTACAGCTTTAGAAGAAGATGAATTAGTAAGAAGCATTTGCGCCGAGTTAAATCATGAAGAAACCGAAATTTGTACTACAATAGAACGTGAATTTCTAAATAAATTAGAAGGCGGTTGTACAGCTCCTATTGGTGCTTTAGCCGTAATAAAAGACGAAGAAATCACCTTTACCGGTGTTTTATTAAGTCCAGATGGAACAAAACGTATTGATGTATCTCGTGTTAAAAAACTAGGAGAGCACCATGATGTTGCTCAATATTGCGCCGATTTTATTATTGAACGTGGCGGAAAACGGTTAATGGATGACATTAAAAATTCTGATAGAAAAACTAATGTGTATTCTACAAAATCGCTAACAGAAGATCAACGTTTGTTGTTTCATGAAAAGGTGAAATATGAAAGTACCGATGTGGTTAAAATTAGTTTAAACCGTATTCATCCTAGATTCTTAAAAAACGAAATTGAAAACGTGATAATTACAAGCAAAAATGCTGTAGAATCGCTAACCACAAACTATTCTGCTCTAGAGCTACAGTTTAAAAACATTTATTGTGTTGGCCGTAGAACCAAGCGTTTAGTTGAAAATAGAATAGGAAAAGTTACTCACTCGGAAAATAATGCTAAAAAATTAGCCGATTATTTGGTAGAATATATGACCGGTGCAGAAGTAACTTACTTTTGTAGCGATATTAGATTAGATGCTTTGCCAACTATTTTAAGTGAAAACAATATCAAAGTTACCGAAATTGAAGCTTACCAAACTAAATATGATGGCGTAAGAGTTAACGACTCTGTAGAAGCTGTTATGTTTTATAGCCCTTCTACAGTTGAAAGTTTTACTCAGAAAAACAAAAAACAAGTTATTGCTTTTTGTATTGGTGAAACTACGGCAGCAGAAGCTAGAAAACATTTTGAAGATGTTCGTGTAGCAAAAGTACCAACGGTAGAAAGCGTTATAGAGTTAATAAATGAGTATTATATTTAGTACCATCTAGCTTTTATTTTAAAACAGGTTTTCGTTATAAATCATTAGATTTAAAATGCCTAAATTAAAAAAACAATCATTATTAAATTACGTGTATCGGTTTTTCGATATAATCGTATTATTTTTTATTGTCTTCGATTTAGGCTACGATCATGCCGATAATTATACATCACCACATGTTTTTGGTTTAATAGCATTATCGGTTTTATTACTAGTATTTAATACTGTAAAACTTTTTATTTACAAGTATAAAAACAACAAACGCGTAGCTCAAGTTAACATTTTAATTATCTCAATTTTATTGATAACCTCTATGGTGGTCTCGCTAACGCATATGCATAACGACTACCATTTTGTTCTACAAAAAATAAAACCCATACTCGAACTCGGCCTTATTTTATACTTCCTAATAAGGTTACTTGTATTGGTACGTTATATTTATGAAGTCTATTTTAATCCAGCCATCGTTTTTGTAGGCAGCTTTTTTATTATGGCCATTCTAGGTGCTTTTTTACTTATGCTACCAAGTGCTACTATAGAAGGTATTAGCTTTACAAATGCTCTTTTTACAGCTACAAGCGCCGTTTGTGTTACGGGCTTAGCCGTTTTAGATACTAGTCACGATTTTACGTTAGTTGGTCAATCTATTATTTTAGTTTTAATTCAACTAGGAGGATTAGGAATATTAACTTTCACCTCCTTTTTCGCGTTTTTCTTCAGAGGAAGCTCCTCATTTAAGGAAGGTTTAAATACTAAAGATTTTATTGCACAAGAAGGATTGAGAGATGTGTTTAGAGCAGCTTTAAATGTGGTTGCATTTACGCTTACTTTAGAACTTATAGGAGCAGCATTTATTTATTTATCTGTACATGATAACACGGTAATTAAAGACAAATTATTTTTCTCAGCTTTTCATGCTATTTCGGCATTTTGTAATGCAGGGTTTTCAATTTTACCATCTGGATTATTTGAAAAAAGTATTCGTTTCAATTACGGTTTTCAGTGGATCATTATGATGCTTATTATTTTTGGAGGTTTGGGACACAACATCATTTTTAATTTCTATAAAAAAATAAGAATTTATTTTTTAGAAATTTTCGAAAGAGATGCTGTCCATAAACGTGTACCAATAATTACTTTAAATACTAAAATAGTAATTTATACCACATCTATTTTACTATTTGTAGGATGGGTGTTTTTCTTTATATCAGAATACAACAACACCATGTTGGAACACACTACCATTGTTGGTAAGTTAACAAATTCAGCATTTAATTCGGTTAGCCCTAGAACTGCAGGATTTAACGTGATTAATTATAGTGAAATGACTATGCCTTCCTTATTATTTATAATATTATTAATGTGGATTGGTGCTTCACCAGCATCAACTGGTGGTGGTATAAAAACGAGTACCTTTGCATTAGCAACATTAAATATTTATGCTACGGCAAGAGGAAAAAGTCGTATTGAAATTTTCGGAAAACGAATCTCGGCAGAGTCAACATCAAGAGCCTTTGCTATTTTATCTCTTTCTCTAATAGTTATAGGTTTTTCTATTATGGCGCTTTTAATTTTCGAACCTAAACATACGTCATTATTAAGTATAACTTTTGAGTGTTTTTCGGCATATAGTACAGTTGGCTTGAGTTTAAATTTCACACCTAGTTTAACAGAGCCTAGCAAATATGTTATAATTTTAGTCATGTTTATTGGTAGAATAGGAATGCTCAATTTAATGATTGGTTTAATGCGCCAAATCAATCATCAATTTTATGAGTATCCAAAAGAAAATATTTTGATCAACTAAATGTTTTTCAAAAAATAAATAATTTATATAGATGAAAATAATAGTTATTGGACTCGGAAATTTCGGAAACGCTCTAGCATTGAGTCTTACCGAAACAGGCAACGAAGTAATTGCCATAGACAAGCAAATAGAGAAAATCAACCTGGTAAAAGACCTAGTTTCTCACGCCATTTGTATGGACTCTACCAACGAGTTAGCCTACAGCGCCGTGCCTTTAAAAGATGCCGACAAAATAGTCGTTGCCATTGGTGAAAATGAAGGAGCCGCCATAATCACTACAGCTATTGTTAAAAAATTATGCGATGTAAAAATTATTAGCCGTGCACTTTCACCCATCCACGATACCGTTTTAGAAGCTATGGGCGTGCATAATATTATTCATCCAGAACAAGATTCAGCTAACAGGTTAACCAAACAAATCAATTTTAAATCTACTTTAGAAAATTATCAATTAGATAATAACTTCACAATTTCCGAAGTAAAAGCTAAAAAAGATTTCTTCGGAAAAACACTAAAAGAGCTAGATACAACAAACAAATTTCAGCTTACATTAATTACCATAATTCGCGAAATAGAAAAACGTAATATTTTAGGTAAAAAACATATTATAAAAGAAAGTATTGGCCGAGTTAATTCGGAAACCTTAGTCCTCGAAAATGATATTTTAGTCGTTTACGGAAACAACAAAGACATTGAAGATTATTGCATGGGCCAAGAAGAATACGATTTAAGAAATAAAAATATATAACATGATTAAGAACGATTTATTTTTACGAGCATTAAAAGGAGAAACCGTAGACCGTCCACCAGTTTGGATGATGCGTCAAGCAGGGCGATATTTACCAGAATTCATGGAAATTAAAGCCAAATACGACTTTTTTACGCGCTGCCAAACTCCAGAATTAGCGAGTGAAATAACCGTACAACCCATAAAACGTTTTGGTATGGATGCCGCTATTTTATTTAGCGACATATTGGTGATTCCACAAGCCATGAATATCGAAGTGCAAATGAAACCAAATTTTGGTCCATATTTACCTAATCCAATACGCACACAAAAAGATGTCGATAATGTAATCGTTCCCGATGTTACTGTAGCGCTAGATTATGTTTACCAAGCCATAAAAGCAACTAAAGAAAAACTAAACGACGAAATTCCTCTAATTGGTTTCGCAGGTTCTCCATGGACTATTTTATGCTATTGCGTACAAGGCCAAGGCAGTAAAAATTTCGATAAAGCCAAGGAGTTTTGCTTTACAAACCCAATTGCAGCTCACGGATTATTACAAAAAATAACAGATACTACAATTGCTTATTTAAAAGAAAAAGTAAAAGCAGGTGTTAACGCCGTACAAGTTTTCGATTCTTGGGGAGGCATGCTTTCCCCTGTAGATTATCAAGAATTTTCTTGGAAATATATCCAACAAATCATCGATGCCTTAAAAGATGAAACTCCGGTTATTACTTTCGGGAAAGGTTGTTGGTTTGCACTTAACGAAATGGCAAACTCTGGTGCTTCTGCACTTGGTATCGACTGGACGTGTTCTGCAAGAAACGCGCGTTATTTAACCGGTGGAAACATCACCCTTCAAGGTAATTTCGATCCTACACGTTTATTTTCCCCACCAGCAGAAATCAAGAAAATGGTGCACCAAATGATTAACGAATTCGGTAAAGACAAATACATTGTAAATCTAGGACATGGTATTTTACCAAACATCCCAATAGAAAATGCTCGCGCCTTTATCGATGCCGTAAAAGAATATAAAGTTTAAAATTATTTGGACGTTACCTACTTTTTTAAGTAACATTTTAGCTAAACATGCTACATATAGCTGGAAAAAGTAGGTCGCGCTTTCACTACTCGCTCCCTCCCGAAAAGGTCGGGGAGCTTAAACAGACCGTTCAATCGCTAACGCAAGAGTAACGTCATGATTAAAAACATAATTTCTGGTATTAAAGCATACTTCGGTGCTTTCAGCTTAATATCAAAACTCAAACTCTGGAAATATTTTGCCATCCCCATGCTCATTAGCGTGGTAACAGCGGCCGCTATTTTCGGTTCAGCCTATGGTCTATCGGATAATATTGGGAGTTTCATTTCTAAAATTTGGATTTGGGATTGGGGAAAAGAAACCTTCACCTCTATTAGTAATTTTATTGGCGGCCTTTTTATTGTAGTTATTGGTCTTATATTATTTAAACACATCATTATGGCACTATCTGCGCCATTTATGAGTCCGGTTTCCGAAAAAATTGAAGCACACCTAACAGGCAACGCTCCGCATTCTCATCGAGACACGTCGTTTTTAGAACAATTAATGCGTGGTATAAAAATAAATGGACGTAATTTAATAATGGAATTACTACTAACAATTCCTTTACTTATTTTAAAATTCATTCCAGTTGTTAATATTTTTTCCGCAGTTTTACTATTTCTTTTACAAGCCTATTATGCAGGTTTTGGTAATATGGATTACACTTTGGAGCGCCATTTTCAATACAAAAAAAGCGTACAATTTGTCAAAAAAAATAGAGGTATCGCTATAGGAAATGGTATTGTTTTTATTCTATTTTTATTAATTCCAATTATTGGTGTAATTTTAGTGCTACCTTTATCAGTAACTGCAGCAACTATAAAAACAGTTAATGCTCTAGAATTAAAAAACAATGCAACACATGCAAACTCTTAGTTTTAAGAACTTCAATATAATACCCATTAATACTAACGATGCTTGGCCCCTATGCAATTTTATGTCAGCAAATGAAGATCGATTAAAACGTTATTTCCCAAAAACTTTACAAGAAAACTTAACACCAAGTTTAGCTAAATCCTTTACAGATAAAAAAGTTAAACAATTTCAATTAAAAGAAGAGTTTCTATTCACGATAAAAGAAAAACAATCCAATGATGTTGCGGGCTTAATCTATATAAAAGACCTTAATTGGACAACCAAACAAGCAGAATTTGCATATTGTATTTCTTATCAATTTGAAAGCAAAGGCATCACAACAAAATCAGTAGCCCTTTTATCCGATTATGCTTTTGAAACTTTAGGCTTAAAAACGCTTCAAATTATAGTACATAAAGACAATCTTGCAAGTGTTGCTGTAGCGACAAATAACAGCTTTACCTGGATAAAAACATTAAAAAACGAACATACACCTCCAAACGAAAGCCCATTAGATATGGAACTTTACGAGTTGTATTATGAAATGGAATAATTAAAAATGAAAAACAAATTCTACCAATATATTCAAAGCCTTCAAGATAGTATTACATCTAAACTAGAAGTTATCGATGGCAAAGCAACCTTTCAAGAAGATATTTGGGAACGTCCAGAAGGCGGTGGCGGCCGCACACGAGTAATAGAAAACGGTCATGTTTTCGAAAAAGGAGGTGTAAATATTTCTGGTGTAAACGGCAAGCTACCAAAGTCTATGCAAGACTATTTTAAAGTTGGCGATGTCGATTTTTTTGCATGTGGTTTAAGTTTAGTACTTCACCCTACAAACCCAATGGTACCAACCGTGCATGCTAATTGGCGCTATTTTGAAATGTATGATAAAACTGGAGAGATCGTAGGTAGTTGGTTTGGTGGCGGACAAGATTTAACGCCTTATTATTTATTTGAAGAAGATGCTAAACATTTCCATCAAACATGTAAAACAGCCTGCGATAAACACAACCCAGAGTTTTACCCAAAATACAAAGCACGCTGCGATGAGTATTTCTACAATGCACACCGAAATGAAGGTCGTGGATTAGGCGGTTTATTTTTCGATTACTGTAAAGAAACCGAAACTATGAGCATGGAAAACTGGTACAATTTTGTAACCGAAGTTGGAGATAGTTTCTTAGAAGCTTATGTGCCAATTGTTGAAAAACGCAAAGACTTACCATACACAGAAGCCCAACGCAATTGGCAAGAAATTCGTCGTGGACGTTATGTAGAATTCAATTTAGTACATGATAAAGGCACCCTTTTTGGATTAAAAACCAACGGGCGCATAGAAAGTATTTTAATGAGCTTACCTCCGCATGTGCAATGGGTTTACGATCATCATCCAGAAGTAGGCAGTGAAGAAGAAAAATTAATAAACATACTACAAAACCCTATAGATTGGGTTTAAAATATTAATGTTTTTATCATGAATTGCCACTGTGGAAATTTAAAACCTTATACAGATTGTTGCCAAAAAGCGCACCATAATATTGCCGAAGCTAAAACAGCCGAACAACTTATGCGCTCGCGCTACAGTGCTTTTGTGTTAGCCAATGGCGATTATTTAATGGCCACGCATCATACATCTACACGCCCAATAAAAGAAAAAAAAGCGATAATAAACTGGGCGAAATCTGTAAAATGGATAAAATTAGAAGTTCTAGAAACTTCCGAAGGACAAGAAAACGATACTAAAGGTACGGTTACATTTAACGCATATTTTTTCGAAAACGGAAAAGTAGATGTGATACACGAAAAATCGGCTTTTGTACGAGAAAACAATCATTGGTCGTATTTAGGACTAAGTAAATAGAAAACATACTACAACATTATGAGTAAAATATTTCAACGCGTGTTTTTAATTATTAATTTTAAAACACTCTTGATCACGGGTTTATCTATTGCTTCCACAGCGTTTTGTTTACATTTTGAAATTAAAGCAGATTTTCCATTAACCCTAATTGGTACTGCCATTGTGTTCCCTATTGTTTTTTCTATTGGTGGCGCTTACAAACGTCGTGAAGTTGCTTTAGATGAATATGGTTCGATAAAAGCTCATGGTCGTGCGTTGTTTTTTGCAGTTTCAGACTGGGTAGAAAATCCACCCCAAGAACTCAAAGACGAATTAAAAGAAAATCTGAGAAACCTTTTAAACTCATGTAAGCATGTTTTTAGTAATCATAAAGAACAACTAGAAGAAAACGAAAAAGGTGTATATACCAGCTTTGAAGATCTTTCTAAGTTTATAAAAAGTATGCGTGCACACGGCTTACCTTCTGGCGAAGCATCACGTTCTAACCAGTTTTTAAGCAAAATGATGATTTCATTCGAGCGCATCAAACATATTTACCAATACAGAACACCAAGAACACTACGTACTTATAGTGATATTTTTATTGTGCTTTTACCAATTATCTACGGACCACATTTTGCACACAACGTAACAAGTTATAACTACGGGTTGGAGTTTGCTGTGCCTGTTATGTTTAGTGTAATTTTAGTCGCTTTAGATAATATACAATCACACTTAGAAAATCCTTTTGATCAACAAGGTGAAGATGATGTTTATATTAATGTCGATAAATTTATAAGAAACTTAGATTAATTACTTCCAAACCATAACCTGTTTTGATACTTTCTTAAAAGCATTATGCACATGCGCCAATCTAGCTTTTAATAGTAATCTTCGACCTTCTTTATGCCTTGTGTAAAACAATTTACTTTTGCCAATATGCGTGTTCCAATTTTTTTGAAAAACTAAGGCCTTCGCTTTTTTATCTCCAAAAATCTCAGGAACCGGGTAGAAATTTTCAATATCTAATCGCTTTCTGAAGAAACTACTTTTAATAATAAGATATCTCGGTGAATCTATCGGGTTTATAATTTCACTTAATGCTTTAGAGAACACAGTACTTTCATAAGCATTCCCTCCAAGTAAGCTACACGACACATCTCCTTTATTTACAAGGTTAGATGTTACAATTAACTCCTCTTTATTCGTTGTTATATAATTCAATTCAACCATAGTATCCAATATGGAAAGGCCCATATTTTGTATCTTTTTGTACAGATATCCATGTTTTATATAAAGCATTATAGCACGATATAATTTAAGTCCAAACGAAAATAAAAAAGCAGCTAGAAAGGCATAAATAAAATATAGCACACCACGTTGTACCACGAGGTTTATACCTCTTAAAATAAACTCGACATAAAACACAGAAACAGCAAGCATTAACTCAACTACAAAAAAGCGAATAGCGTCAAAGTAATATAATTGTCGCTGTCTAGTAAAAGGTTTATCGCCTATATAAAACAGCCTCACATCTTTAGTTAATCTTGTTCCTTTACCAATAGAGTCTTGCCATTTTTTGGTTGTTTCACTTCTGTTTTTTGCACGTTTTAAAGTCACTTCATTTAAAACATCAATATCTTCTTCTAAAAAATGCTCAGGAAAATTTAAACGATCAATGCCGTTAGAAATAAACGGAACATCATTATTGGTAACACCTACAAAAGCATCAAAACGTCGCTTTAAAACTTCAACATCTCGCCCACCGCTTGCATCTGTAATATCAACGCAAGCCAAATGCCAAATATTCCCAGTTTTATCTGGCTTATCGGCATCTTTTCTAATAGCACGACCGCGCATTTGATTAGATGAAACAAACGAACCAATAAAGGAAGCTAAAATTAAACTATTGATAGAAGGTGCATCCCAACCTTCACCAAGCAACGATTTTGTACCCACCAGAACTTTAATATCTCCATCTTCAAAAAGCTTTGTAATAATACTAACAATGCTATTTTTTGTTTTAATTTTAGATGATACCACTAAAAAATCGGCATCAATTTCTAAAGGGGAAAAGGAAAAATCATCACAACTTTCAATCTTATCAAAAGCCACCAACAGGTTTTTATGCACAACAACTAAGCTTCCTGAAAGCACCGCCAGGTCTTCTTTATGCGAGCAACTACTTCTTATAAACTGAAATATTGGCATAACACCAATACTATTTATGAGTTCTTTTTGGCTGTTTAAAAATTCTTTCCGAATATAATCGGTTAAAATAACGCAACGTAAATCTTCTTTTAAATTTTCGCGTTCTGCCTTTACAATATCAACAATACTTTTTAATTTACTCGGGCTGTTTGACAGTGATTTATACAGCAAATTTTCACCAATAAAATCTACTCTTCTTTTTCGAAACACATCTAATTGTCGGAGTTTCTTTTCCAACCTCATCAAATACACCTCGTGATCTATCAAAAGCTCTCGATCGGACACTAATAAATTCTGAAATAAAACACCCAACCATTCTAATTGTAACTCTGGAAACTGAATAGTTTCATCACCCTCAAAACCAAGAAGTTCAAGTTTTTCCTTTTCAATACTAATTCCGCAGGCATTTAAAAAAATAAGTATGACCGAAAAATATTCAGTATTGCTATAAATAGCTTCTAAATGATACTTCGGACTTTTATAAAAACGATGGGCTTTTAAAAAAGAAATAAAAATTTCATCTTCTATTAATTCATCTTTAAACGTTGCTATTTTCTCTCTGTATTCAACTATAAAATTAATCTCTAAATCTTCAGGTTTAGAAAAGTAAACAAAATCTTGATGCGGACATAAATCGGTTTCTCTAACTAAATCTGGTACCGCGATTTCATCGTCTATGTCTCCACATAGCTTAAAATATTTAGCAACTTCCGTTCTATCGCTATCATAAGGTGGCGTGGCGGTTAAGGCCACTAAATGAAACGGAATATTTTCTTTTAAATCAATTAAGCAGGTCCACCATGCATTTTTTAAATGATGCGCTTCATCTAAAACCAATGTTTGAATATTATGCTTTTTGAAAAAGGCGTAATAATCATTTTTATCTTCGAACGTTTTGTAAAAAGCATGTAACGATTGGTAAGTAGAAAAGGTAATATCTTTAGGCGCTTTTAAATCGAAAGAAAACGGCTCGAAATCTTCATCTCTAGTAAAAAAGGTTTGTAAGCGGTTTTCCCATTGATTTCTAATAGTTAAGGTTGGAGCCAAAACCAAAGTTTTCTTATTTAATTTTCTAATAATTTCAATGCCTAGAATGGTTTTCCCAGATCCTGGAGGTGCAATAACATGAAAATGATTGTCCTCAATATGAGTATTGAAGTGTTTTAGCAAATTAGCCTGATAACTTCGCCAAGGAAAGTTAAATTCTAAAAATCGAAATGATTCGAGCAAGATAAAAAGGGTTTAAATTATTAACTTTGTATTCGA
The DNA here is from genome assembly GCF_009796805.1 of Algibacter sp. L1A34. Taxonomy (NCBI): domain Bacteria; kingdom Pseudomonadati; phylum Bacteroidota; class Flavobacteriia; order Flavobacteriales; family Flavobacteriaceae; genus Algibacter; species Algibacter sp. L1A34. Next base: position 905,875 of record NZ_CP047029.1, read on the forward strand.
TAAAAGTAATAAAAACTATGTATCCATTACGAAGAAATAGAAGATTGAGGACTAATGAAGCTATTCGTAGCTTAGTTCGAGAAACTGTAATAACTCCAAACGACTTTTTAGTACCACTTTTTGTGGTTGAAGGGAAAGGTATTAAAGATGAAATAGCATCGATGCCAAACTATTTTAGGTATAGTTTAGATTTATTAGAAGGTGAAATAAAAGAACTTTGGAGCCTTGGACTAAAATCGGTTTTACTTTTTGTAAAAGTGCCAGATAACTTAAAAGATAATAAAGGCACTGAAGCTTTAAACCCAAACGGATTAATGCAACGCGCCATTAAAACGATAAAAAACGTTTGTCCGGATATGTTAGTGATGACGGATGTTGCACTAGATCCTTATTCTTCTTTTGGACATGATGGTATCGTGCAGAATGGTATGATAATAAACGACGAGTCGGCTGCTGTATTATCGCAAATGGCTTTAACACATGCACAAGCAGGAGCCGATTTTGTTGCGCCTAGTGATATGAATGATGGCAGAACCTTACAAATTCGTCAACTATTAGAAAACGAAGGTTTTAAAAACACAGGAATTATGAGTTATTCAGCAAAATACGCATCGGCTTTTTACGGGCCTTTTCGTGATGCTCTAGACTCTGCCCCTGTTGATTTGGTTGATGTGCCAAAAGACAAAAAAACTTACCAAATGGATTGCGGAAATAGAATAGAAGCTATACGCGAAACTTTAATGGATATTGACGAAGGTTCGGATATTGTTATGGTAAAACCAGGACTTTCGTATTTAGATATTTTACGAGATATAAAAAATGAAGTAGACGTTCCTGTGGCGGTATATCAAGTTTCTGGAGAGTATGCTATGATAAAAGCAGCTGCTGAAAAAGGCTGGTTAAATCACGACCAAGTGATGATGGAAACCACCATGGCTTTTAAACGTGCTGGCGCCGATATTATCGCGAGTTACTTTGCTAAAGATGTCGTGAAAATTTTAAACGGTTAAGACGTTTTACCTTTTTCATATTTATTTTTTTCGCATACTCAAGTAATCTTCTAAAAAAAGATACGACTACATGCGAAACATTTTATTTATGAAAAAGGTAATCTTTATTTTTATTTTAATTACTTCAACCATAGTTTCTAGCTGTATTGGTGAAGACATTAGGCAAGATGAAATTTCTGAAGAACTACGAATTTTAAACCCTATTGAAAGCATCGTTGTTTCTGAAAGTTATAAGTTTAACACCTCTTTTTTTAATAATATTGGTGAAATAGACAACTCTACTACAGTAGTCTGGTCCAGTAGTAACGAAGCCGTAGCAAGTATTGATACTTCAGGTTTATTATCGACTCTTACAGAAGGAACTACTATAATAACCGCTCAAATAGAAGACGGCTCTTCTATTATTACTGAAACATCTCTACCAATTACAGTAACTTTAGAGCCTACCGAAATGGAAACGCTTCCTGCTAATAAAAGTGGGACTATAGCAACCACAAGCAGTTATAGATTAGAGGGCGATTTTACCATAGCCGAAATAGAAAACACAAATAATATTCTAATTTCTATAGCCGATAATTACACGGCTACCACTAGCCTTCCTGGTTTATATGTATACCTAAGCAACAACCCTAATTCCATTAATGGTGCTCTAGAACTTGGTGCAGTAACCGTATTCAATGGCGCTCACACCTACACCGTTAGCAACACCAATATTAACAACTACACTTATATTCTATACTGGTGCAAACCTTTTGGAGTTAAAGTTGGTGAAGGAAAAATAAACAATTAAGAGCACATTAATAAAGATATTATGACGTTAAAAAAAATTCTACCCCTTGTTGCAGTAATCTGTTTTTTCTCGACCAACACTTTTGCACAATGGACACAAAAAAAAGGAAATGGTTATTATAAATTATCAGCTTGGTATTTAGAAGCAGACTCGCATTATACCGATACAGGAGAAACAGACCCTAACACGACTAGAGGTCAGTTTACTGTTAACCTATATGGAGAATATGGACTTTCAGATAAAATAGATATTATTGCTTACATACCTTTTTTTGCTAGAAGTTTTGAGAATGATGTTATATCGGGGACAACCGGACAAACCCTTTCAGAAGGCCAAGCCATTAACAACATTGGAGATATTGATTTAGGAATTAAATACAGTATCCTTCAAGGAAAAAACTATGCATGGTCTACCAGTTTAACTTTAGGCCTACCTACAGGAGAAAATGCTGGAGGAAGTAATGGTAGTTTTCAAACTGGAGATGGCGAATTTAATCAACTTATACGTACTGCTCTTGGAGTGCCTTTTAGCTTAGGAAACTTACCTGCTTATGCTAAAACATATGTCGGTTTTAATAACAGAACTAATAATTTCTCAGATGAATTTAGATCCGGTTTAGAAATTGGCGTCAATACATTAAACAAAAAATTATGGATTACAGGTAAAGCCGATGTTTTAAAATCTTTTAAAAACGGCTCTTTAAGTGCTCAAAATTCACAAGGAAGTATTTTCGCAAACAATATAGAGTTTGTTAGCTTAGGTGTAGAAACAGCTTATTATTTAACCGAAAAACTAGGGGTTTCATTAAGTTTTTCAAACGCCGTAAGTGGTCGTTTAATATATGCTAACCCATCGTTTTCTGGAGGTGTCTTTCTAGATATAAATTAACAAATAGACGGATAGCGCTTACCTTTCAATCTTTTTATCGACGGTAAATTGGGTTTCAACATAACCTATTTTACCGTTTTTTGTTATCCCTTCAACTATAACGAGCATATCACCAATATAATCAGCATTGTAAAACTCAACTTTAGCTGCTCCATTTTCATCGGTGTCCACATTTGGCGCCCAATGCACTACCGAACGCAAATCGGGAATATTCCAATCGTTTTCCGACTCACTACTGTATTTAGGGGCATAAAACTCACTTTTAGGTGCAAAGCCAGAAACAAAACCTTTAAAGATACCTTTAGCCCTCCGCGCTCCATATAACCCTTTACCGGCATAGGTATAGATACTTATAATTGATGTTTTTGGGTCTATTTTTAAAATAAAATCCTCCATTGAAGGATTGAAAGAATTTTCATATACGCCTACTCCATCAAGACCAAGACCACTATAAAGTGGAGATGAAGAATCAGGTATCATGCCTATGATCCCAATTTCCTCATTACCAAAAGGAGCTTGAAAAACTTCATTTGTATAATAATTTGCATTTGTAGGGTTTTTTATCAATTCAAAACTTTTAATTTCTTCACTGGGTAAGCTTTCTATATAAGGATAGTCTAACAATTTCACGGGAACACCATCTATAACAATAAAAGTAAAGTTTCCACCGTATAATTTAGCTTGTAAAAAGGGGGAGTTAGGACCTTCTATATTTATTATTTCAATATCATTAGGATAACTGGATTGTAATAAACTGAACAATCCAGAATGCCATTTTTTAACCTTGGTTAACAATTCTTTATTTTCTATAACTAAATCTGGCGCCCCATGCAAGTCCATCATCTTCTCTCGTGCTGGGGTCATGTTATATCCACTCAATTCCACTTCATCTAAAGCAATAGTTCCTTTTGTCACTTTGAAATCTGTTACTGTTTGTTTTCTAGCAATATTTTGCTCTACCATACGAAATTGCATGCTATCTGCCAATTGAATACGTTCTTTAATTTTGTAATTTATTTTAGGACTTTTGTAACCATCCAAATCAATAGTGAAATCCTTTTTCTTTCCTTTTTCATTCTTAGATTGAATCGATACTTTAAACTCATCTTTATAATAATCTTCTAAATGAAAACGAAAAGCCCCTGTACTGTCTACTTTTTGGGTTGCTACATTTAAAGGCCCATAAATCATAGTAAGATCTATAGGTTTTCTTAATGGTTTATTTGGACTGAGTAAGTTTCTAACCGTTCCTGAAACCGTTAAAGTTTTTTCGGGTAAAAATTTAAAATCTAAATTGAATGCTGAATTTTCGTATTTATAATTACTCCAGCCTTGAGTGAGCATTAGCGCATCCATATCATATTTTCTGCTTTGGTTTTTCGGGTTGAAATAATATGAAGGTTTTTCTATAGTACCACGCAATTCTGAATTCAATAAAAAATAGGATAAAATATTGCTTCGGGTATCGTTAAGAGCTCCTAATTGTTCTTTGTTAATCACTAATACTGATAAATTAGACACGACACCCGTGCTATCTTTCCTTATTGAACTTAAGTCTAACACCGTTTTATCGCGTTGACTATAATGCGCCAAATGCGGTTTTGCACTTAAACTAATTCTATCGTCTTCTTTAAAATTGAAAAATAAACGCTCGGCAACAATCTCATTTTTCATGTTTTGAATCGTGGTTTTTATAATCCCTTCGGGAAGGGTGCCTTTTTCAATACCCGCACTGGCCGATCCATTTTTAAGCTGAAGCATAAAATCGTCATAAACCACACCTCGCGATTGCACTTTAACTTGAAAATCTGTTTCATGATTAGATTTTAACCCAACCACCAAATACTCAGCCACCGTTTTTACATTTAAAACCACGCCCTTTTTATGAACTTTTGGTAATGGAAATTTCAGATGAACACCTTCACTATTTGTTATTTGGGCAAAGTATGTTTTTTCTGTTTTTGGTGTTAAATACGTAATCCCCATGCCTAAAGCATTACTTTTAAATGGAATCATTATCGCATCATTTTCATCTATAATTTGCCCAGTAATTTCAATACCTTTGTTTTTATAGTCTAAAACTTTAAAGCCAATTTTACTAGTTAAACCATCCACCAATTTCCCGCCTTCCGGAAAAAACTGCGCATCTAAAAAATGAGTATCCACAGCCACGGTTTTACTGAAAGAATTTAAAGCTTTATAATTATTATTTCGGAGTTTTACCGAATCCAATTTCAACTCTATTCTAGCTTTCACCGTTTCTTTGGGAAGTAGATACTGCACGCTGTAACTATCATCATCATTTTGTTTAATTTCTACCGTGTCCGTTTTAGCATCGGTATGAATATACAGTTTTAACTTACCGCGATATTCCGGGTTTATTAACTTAGGATAAGCCGTTGCGGATAGCTGAAATTGCTTGCCCTCTGTTTCCGTAAGTGTCACGTTTCTTATCGCTTCATCGGCTTCTTGTATTTCTTTTGCCGCATATATTTGAATATAATTTTGAGAAATAACCGGCTTAGTAAAATTTTCATTCCATTTGGTATAGGCCCGAATTAAATACCGTCCAGCAGGCATGTCTTCGGTGAGCTGAAAATAACCATCAGCAATACCCTGTTCTAACTTTAATTTTTTCTTATCAATAATACGTTTATCAAAATCGATAAGTTCAACATGTAAAACACCACTTAATTGGGTTGGTAAATTTGCAATATCAGTAACAATAGCTTTAAACCAAACCGTTTTATCATTCGTAAAAATAGTGCTGCTTAATTGGATGTATATTTTCTCGGCATAGGCGTATTCAGATTCTATAACAGTTAGATTACTCTGCTGAGCCTGGGTTTGGAATATTGAGAATAAAAAAAAGAATCTAATAAAAAAAGTTGCAAAATAATGTTTCATGGTGGGTCGTTTAGCTTTTTTATGATATCAAAAACCACACCAATATAAAACAAATTCTTACAAAGATGGTGTTGTTTGATTTTGTAAATTAGCAATTAATTAAATATTTATTGATGAGCACATTAATTTTCTGGGCAACCGTTTCAATTTTCTTTTCTTTTTTATGTTCTATACTCGAAGCTGTACTGCTTAGTGTAACACCAACCTTTATAAATGTTAAAAAGCAAGAAGGCAAAGATTACGCTTTAACGTTAGAAACTTTAAAGAAAGATGTAGACAAACCACTAATTGCTATTTTAACATTAAACACTATTGCGCATACTTTAGGCGCTATGATGGTGGGGATTCAAGCAGAAAGCTTACCTTATAAAATAGAGTTTTGGGGTATAAATACCGTTGGTGTCGTTTCGGCAATTATGACGTTGCTTATTTTAGTGGCTTCGGAAATTATCCCGAAAACAATTGGTGCCATGTACTGGAAACAATTGGCTAATTTTACATCTAAAGCTTTAGTTGTTTTAATTTTCCCATTAAAATGGACTGGAATTTTATGGACACTTCAACTTACAACTAAACTTATTGGCGGTAAAGGTCATGGTAGTGTTTTAAGTCGTGAAGGCTTTTTAGTTATGGCAGATATGGCACATGAAGAAGGCGTTTTTCAAGAAAACGAAAGTAAAATAATAAAAAACTTACTAACCTTTAGAGAGGTGTTTGCTAAAAACGTAATGACGCCAAGAACGGTTATGCAAGCCGAAAATGAAAATACAACGGTTGAAGATTTTTTTAATAGAAACTTAAATTTACGTTTTTCTAGAATTCCAATTTTTTCTGATAATCCAGATAATATTACTGGTTTAGTTTTAAAAGATGAAGTTTTTAAAGAAATGGCTTTAGGGAATGGTACTAAAAAACTATCAGAACTTCAACGAGATATTATTATTGTAGATAGAAATTTACCAATACCAAAACTATTTGAACAACTTGTTGAAACGAGAAACCACATGGCGTTAGTGGTTGACGAGTATGGATCTGTTAGCGGTCTAGTAACTATGGAAGATGTGATAGAAACACTTTTAGGTTTAGAAATTATGGACGAAAGTGATAGTGTTTCAGATTTGCAGCATATGGCTAGAAAAAGTTGGGAATCACGAGCTAAAAAACTTGGTATTTTTGATGAACCCAATACTGAAAAATAATGGAAACCTGTATCATCAAATCGCCTTTAGGATTCACTAAAATTAGTGGTGATATAGATGGTATTTCTCAAGTTACAGTTTTAAATTCCGAAGAAAAAGAAACCGATATTATCCCCGTAGAATTAGAAGATTGTGTGATGCAACTCCGAGAGTATTTTGAAGGTTCTCGCACACAATTCAACTTAAAACTAAATGCCCAAGGTACCGATTTTCAACAACGAGTATGGGATGCACTGGAACAAATTCCACATGGAAAAACAACATCTTATTTAGAGCTTTCAAAAAAACTTGGTGATGTAAAAGCCATCAGAGCAGTTGCGAACGCAAACGGGAAAAATCCGCTTTGGATCATTGTGCCTTGTCATCGCGTTATTGGTAGTAATGGCAGTTTAACTGGTTATGCCGGTGGATTACACCGCAAACAATGGCTAATAAATCACGAAAACCCATACAAACAACAATCGCTTTTTTAGGATGTATAGAACGATAACAAAGATTGCAAAACGTTTTTTTACAGATGCTCAAATTTATAAATATGGGTTTAACTGGTCTCCTATGTACAGGCGTTCCACGGGTAGGCTAGTTACTGTTTCGGAAGATTTAATGTATGTTAAAATCAAAATCCCGTTAAGTATTAAAAACAGAAACTATGTCGGGACTATTTTTGGTGGTAGTTTATTTTCAGCAACCGATCCCATTTACATGATTCAGCTTATGAATATTTTAGGCGAAAACTATGTAGTTTGGGATAAAAACGCTTCTATAAATTTTAAAAGACCAGCCAAAGAAACAGTTTTTACGGAATTTATTTTTTCCGAAGAAGACATCCATCTTATCAAAAATAAGGTTTTAGAAAACGGTGAATTTAATTTAGTAAAAACACCAAATATTGTAGATAAAAATGGCGTTATTATTGCGGAACTCTCAAAAACTATTTACGTTGCCGATAAATTATTCTATAAAGAAAAACGGAAACAAAAAGAAAATTCACCCTCTTAAACTCTACCCTCTTTTTTATTAGTATAGAATTTTATTATCTTTAGTTTCTACATTAAACTAAATAAATGAAATTCCTTAAGAAATTTATTAAATGGCTTGCCATAATATTAGGCTTGCTTATTCTAACACTCTACATCACAGATACCGATTATCTAATAAAAGCCGTTAGAACTGTATATTTAAAAGGCCATACTACGGCATATATTGAAGATACCAACCAATTTGACAATAGAGTTATTGAAAACGGAACACCAGAACCTTGGCCAAATCACAAAAACTACAATGCCGTAAAAGAAACTGAAATATTAAATAAAATTAATGCGGCCAACGGAACCATCGCGTATGTTATTATAAAAAACGATAGCATTTGGTTCGAAAATTACTACGATGGTTTTAATGAAAACTCCCAAACCAACTCCTTTTCTATGGCAAAAAGTTACGTGTCGGGACTTATGGGTAAAGCTATTCAGCAAGGTTATATTAAAAGTCTAAATCAACCTGTTTGCGATTTTCTTCCAGAATTTTGCGACGGTTTAGCCGCTAATTTAAAAGTAGGTGACTTATCTAGTATGGCATCGGGAACCAATTGGGACGAGAAATACTACTCGCCTTTATCTATTACAACACGTGCTTATTTTGATGATGACTTAGCAAAAGTTGCTAATAGCTTAAAAGTAGTTGCAGAACCTGGAAAAGCTTTTAAATATGCAAGTGGAGACACCCAAATGTTAGCGATGGTTATTGAAAAAGCTACAGGTAAAAAACTTTATGATTATTTAACCGAAAGCTTTTGGAAGCCCTTAGGTAGTGAGAACCAAAGTCTTTGGCAAGTAGATAGTGATACTCACGATTTAGTAAAAGCTTATTGCTGTATAGCCAGTAATGCTAAAGATTTTGCGCGTTTTGGAAAACTTTATAAAGACCACGGAAAATGGCATGGTAAACAAATTTTAGATTCTGCTTTTGTTGCAAAATCTATTACACCACGTTTTAAAGCAAGTCCCGAATACGGATATGGTTGGTGGATGAGAGAACTAAACGGAAAACATTTTTTTATGATGCGTGGTCATTTGGGGCAATACGTTATTGTAGAACCTGAAGACAATGTAATTATAGTCCGCTTAGGACATTCTAAAGGTAACTCAAATAGTGTAGGTGCCTTTACCGACGATATTTCGGTTTACATTACAGAGGCTTATAAAATGCTAGAAAAATGATAAGAAAACTCAACTTAGAAAACATTTTATTTTTAGATATTGAAACCGTACCGGAAACTCAATATTTTTCAGATTTAGATGAAACGAAACAAGCCCTTTGGGAGCACAAGTCTAAATACCAACGTAAGGACGATGAAACTGCTGAAGAGTTTTACGATCATGCCGGAATTTGGGCCGAGTTTGGCAAAATAGTTTGCATTTCGGTAGGGTATTTTAAAATTTCGGATAATTTACGAACCTTTAGAACCACTTCTTTTTTTGGTGATGAGACTAAGATTCTAGTAGATTTTAAAAATTTATTAAACACTCATTTTAACCAAGCAAAACACTTACTTTGCGGTCATAATGGTAAGGAATTCGATTTTCCATTCATCGCAAGACGAATGATTATAAATGATATTGAATTGCCAGAAAAATTAAACCTTTTCGGTAAAAAACCATGGGAAGTACCACATCTCGACACACTTGAGCTTTGGAAATTTGGCGATTACAAAACCTATACCTCCTTAAAACTATTAACTAGCGTATTAGGTATTCCTTCACCAAAAGATGATATTGATGGCAGCGAGGTCTATCGTGTATTTTACGAAGAAAATGAAATTGACAGGATTGTTACCTATTGTGAGAAAGACACCATTGCCGTGGCTCAAATATTTTTACGCTTACGAGGTGATGCCATTTTAAAAAACGACGAAATTATTCATATTTAAATGAAGAAAAATATTCTTAGCGTTAACGATTTATCGATTGCATTTAATGGCAATGAGGTAATCCATAATATATCTTTCAACCTTAAAGAAAATGAAATTTTAGGTATTGTAGGCGAATCGGGTTCAGGGAAATCCGTATCCTCTTTAGCAATTTTAGGCTTACTTCCGAAGAAGATTTCTAAAATTACTTCCGGAAGTATTATATATAATGAAGAAGATTTAACCAAGCTTTCTTCTAAAGCATTTAAAAGTATTAGAGGAAAAAAAATTGCCATGATTTTCCAGGAACCTATGAGTTCTTTAAATCCATCTATGACTTGCGGAAAGCAAGTACAAGAAATTCTTCTACAGCATACCAATTTATCGAAAAAAGAAGCCGAAAACGAAACAATTTCCTTATTCGAAAAAGTCAAGCTTCCAGACGTTAAGCGTACCTATACAAAATATCCGCACGAAATATCTGGAGGCCAGAAACAGCGTGTTATGATTGCCATGGCTATTGCGTGTAAACCAGACGTTTTAATTGCCGACGAACCTACAACGGCACTCGATGTTACCGTTCAAAAAGATATTATAAAATTACTTAAAGAGCTGCAAGCCGAAACCAAAATGAGTATTATTTTCATTACTCACGATTTGGCATTAATTTCTGAAATTGCTAATCATGTTTTAGTTATGTTTAGAGGTAATTTAGTTGAAGAAGGCCTTGTGGAAACCATTTTTAAAAACCCGCAGCATAATTACACCAAGGCACTCATTAATTCTAGACCCTCGCTTGATACCAGATTAAAGACCTTGCCAACTATTAAAGATTTTTTGGAAGATACCATATCTACCGAGATTGTAACCGATGAAGATCGAAAACAAAACCACAAAAAGATCTATAGCAAACCTCCAATACTAGAAGTTATAAACGTTGAAAAAGAATACTTCTCTAGTGGTGGCTTTTTTATAAAAGCAACCTCGTTCAAAGCTGTAAATAATGTGAGTTTTAAATTATATGAAGGTGAAACTTTAGGTTTAGTAGGTGAATCTGGCTGTGGAAAATCGACACTTGGTAACGCCATTCTTCAATTAGATAAAGCAACTGCTGGCCAAATAATATATAAAGGTACAGATATTACAAAATTAAATAAAGCAGAAACACGAAAACTAAGAAAAGAAATTCAAATTATTTTTCAAGACCCGTATTCATCTTTAAACCCAAGAATTCCGGTTGGAGAAGCCATTATGGAACCAATGAAAGTTCACGGACTATTCAGCTCTACTAAAGAAAGAAAAGAAAAAGTAATTGATATTTTAAACCGCGTTGGTTTATCTGAAGATTATTTTAATCGTTATCCTCACGAGTTTTCTGGTGGACAAAGACAACGTATTGGTATTGCACGTACTATTGCATTGCAACCTAAGTTAATTGTATGTGATGAATCTGTTTCTGCACTAGATATTTCGGTGCAAGCGCAAGTTTTAAATTTACTAAATGAATTAAAAGAAGATTTTGGCTTTACTTATATATTTATTTCACACGATTTAGCCGTTGTAAAATATATGAGTGACCAATTACTAGTCATGAATAAAGGACAAATTGAGGAATTAGACGATGCAGATATTATTTACAAATCGCCGAAAAAGGATTATACTAAAAAACTAATAGAAGCTATTCCAAAAGGAATTTAATATATCACCAAAATAAATTCACGCTATAACTTGGGGAGGCTATAGCATGAAAATTTTCTTGGTTAAATAAAGTAGGCTTTTTAAAAACTGTAAGTTTCCTTGAACGGATTCTTGAAATTTACTCGTTTTAATTGTAGATTGTTCAGGTAGATTTGGTGCAAAATTCATAGGGGGTTAGGTTATGGTAGATTTGGGGAAATCTATAGTTAAACTTTATTTCTTTGTACACTGTAAATATATTCTTTTATTTCATTTAATCAGCTAAAAAACACATATTATCGATAAAATACAATAAATTTTAACATTTAAACTTATTTATTGCCCTAAACCATATAATCACACGTATTAAAATTGCATTTCTGGAATCTCACCTTCAACGATTAATGTCCCCTCTGTTGCGTTTTTTATTTCATCTACAGAAACTCCAGGCGCACGCTCTAAAAGTTTAAAACCTTTTTCAGTGATTTCAATTACAGCGAGATTCGTTATAATTTTTTTTACACAACCAACACCTGTTAATGGTAAAGCACATTTTTTCAAGAGTTTAGACTCTCCGTTCTTATTTGTGTGCATCATAGCCACAATAATATTTTCGGCACTCGCTACTAAATCCATAGCACCTCCCATACCTTTAACCATGCGTCCTGGTATTTTCCAATTTGCTATATCCCCATCTTCAGATACTTCCATGGCTCCTAAAATAGTTAAATCAACATGTTGCCCGCGAATCATAGAGAAGCTTAAAGCAGAATCGAAAAAACTAGCACCAGGTAACGTCGTTATCGTCTGTTTTCCCGCATTAATAACATCAGCATCTTCTTCACCTTCAAAAGGGAAAGGCCCCATGCCTAACACGCCGTTTTCACTTTGGAACTCCACTTCAATATCATCTCGAACATAATTTGCTACCAAAGTAGGAATACCAATTCCTAAATTAACGTAATAACCATCTTGAACCTCTTTCGCTATACGCTTTGCTATACCTATTTTATCTAACATGCTTTGTGTCTTTATTATTTCCGCGAAAGCGAAAACATTTTTAATTTGGATACTTCTTTATTTGAAATTCATGCTTACAAAAATCAACAACCTTCTAAGTACGCTGTCTTACCGTGCGGTGCTCGATACGTTTCTCATAATGTTCACCCTGAAAAATACGCTGTACAAAAATACCTGGAATATGAATTTGATTAGGATCTAAGGTTCCTAACGGTACTAATTCCTCAACCTCAGCAACAGTAATTTTAGCAGCACCACACATATTTGGATTGAAATTACGTGCGGTTCCCTTAAAAATTAGATTACCGGCAGCGTCGCCTTTCCACGCCTTAACGAAAGCAAAATCGGCTTTAAACGCATATTCTAAAACATACATTTTACCATCGAATTCACGAGTTTCTTTACCTTCGGATACTTCTGTTCCATAACCTGCAGGTGTATAAATAGCAGGAAATCCAGCTTGAGCTGCTCGACATCTTTCAGCTAAGGTACCTTGCGGAATGAGTTCAACATCGAGTTCTCCAGAAAGCATTTGACGTTCAAACTCATCATTTTCTCCAACATAAGAGGATATCATTTTTTTAATTTGCTTTTTCTGAAGGAGTAAGCCTAAACCAAAATTATCAACACCCGCATTATTAGAAATACAAGTTAAACCCTTAACGCCAAGGTTAACCAATTTAGCTATGGCATTTTCGGGTATACCGCTAAGTCCAAATCCACCAAGCATAAAAGTCATATTATCCTTCACACCCTTTAGAGCCGTATCAACATTGGCTACTTTTTTATTTATCATTATGAATCCGTTTTAGAATTAAGCTTCATGATTTTATAAAAACATCATTTAAAGCTGTATAAATTTACGAATAATTCAAAAGAATACTAAAAATTAAACAGATTTTATTGCAAAGTACTAATCTAAAAATAATTTAAGCCTAATAAAATCTTTGTAAAAACAAAAAAACCACTCTTTTCAGAATGGTTTTATATTTAAATTTCTATTCTGAAATGATATTCAGAACAAAATTTTCTATCTAAAAATCTAAATCCTGAGGAGTATCAGTATCTTGTTGATCCGCATCACCTGTCTCTTCAACTTTAGAACAATCTACATTTATAGATAGGTTTTTAGGCTTTTGAAAATCGGATTTTGAAATTTCTAAATGTTTATCACCGTAGCAACTCTTCATATAAACTCCCCAAATAGGTAACGCCATAGCAGCACCTTGTCCATAAGTTATAGATGGGAAATGTGCCGCTCTATCTTCTGCTCCAACCCAAACACCTGTTACTAAATTTGGTACCATCCCCATAAACCAACCATCACTTTGGTTTTGCGTTGTTCCGGTTTTACCAGCAATTGGGTTTGTAAATTCGTATGGATATCCTGTAATAACTTCTCTATAATCTGCTCTGTAAGAATCTCTACCTTTCCCCCTTAATCTTGCACCAGAACCAGATTGCGTTACACCTTCCATAAGTTTTACGGTAACATAAGCGGTTTCTGCACTTAAAACATCTCTAGTTTCAGGCTTAAATTGATATAAAATAGTTCCGTTTTTATCGGCAATTGTAGTAACCATTACTGGTTTGGTATAAACACCTTGATTTGCAAATGTAGAATATGCGCCAACCATTTCGTATACACTAATATCTGGCGTTCCTAACGCTATTGAAGGTACCGCAGGAATATCTGATTCAATCCCTAACTTTCTAACCAAATCTATAACCGTTTGTGGCCCAACCTTATCAATTAATTGTGCTGTAATTGTATTTACTGAATTTGCCAAAGCATTTTTCAACGTACGCGTTCCACCATATTCACCACCTGAGTTTTTAGGACACCAAGCTTCTGGATTACCATATTTATTGGCTTCTATACAGAATGGAGTATCTGGCAACTCATCGCAAGGCGATAAATGTAACTGATCCATAGCCGCTGTATAAACAAAAGGTTTAAAAGTAGAACCAATTTGACGCTTACCTTGGTTTACCATATCGTATTGAAAATGGCGATAGTTTATACCACCTACCCAAGCTTTAACATGGCCCGTTTGCGGATCCATAGACATCATACCTGTACGTAAAAAAGACTTATAATAACGCATAGAATCTATGGGTTTCATGATAGTATCTATTTCCGATGCTTTACCTTCTCTCCATGCAAAAACAGACATTTCTGCTGGCTTATTAAACGAATCTTCAATTTCTTTATCCGATTTTTTTAAGTCGTATTTAAGATGTCTCCAACGTTCAGACTGTTTCATACCTCGTCTTAATAAAGATGCTATTTCATTTTTATCAAGATCTAGAAACGGTGCTGTTGGGTTACGTTCTGGTGTGTTTTGATGAAAAAACTCAGCTTGTAATCTTGGCATATGTTCTTGCACTGCATCTTCTGCATGCTTTTGCATACGTGAATCGATGGTGGTGTAAATTTTTAATCCGTCGTTGTATAAATTATATTTTGTGCCGTCTGGTTTCGGATTATCTTTAATCCAATTTTTCATAAAACCATCTAAATACCCTCTAAAATAAGTTGCTATACCTTCTCGATGCGACTCTGGAGAATAATTTAAATCTAAATCTGTTTTTTGCAGAGAATCTTTTACTGCTTCCGATATAAAATCGTATTTCTCCATTTGAGCCAACACCACATTTCTACGTGTTTTTGTAAGCTCTACTCTTTTTCTTGGATTGAATAAAGATGAATTTTTAAACATCCCGACTAGCATAGCAGATTCTTTTAAATCTAATTCCATTGGCTCTTTTCCAAAATAAATACGCGAAGCACTACGAATACCATCGGCATTATTTAAAAAATCGTAAATATTGAAGTATTGCGCAATAATCTCTTCTTTGGTATATTGACGTTCTAAACGAATAGCAATGATCCATTCTTTTACTTTTTGCAAAACACGCTCTATAATATTTTTTGAACCTTCACCATGAAATAACTGCTTTGCCAATTGTTGAGAAATAGTACTTGCTCCTCCACCGCTACCAAGCGTCAAAATTGCACGTAAAGTTCCTTTGGCATCAATACCAGAGTGATCTTTAAAACGTGCATCTTCTGTTGCTATTAAAGCATTCACCAAATATTGTGGTAACTCATTATAACCAACAGGTGTTCTGTTATCATTAAAATAGAATTTCCCCAGTGTTTGTCCATCTGAAGAAATAATTTCGGTTGCTAAATTTGTTTTAGGGTTTTCTAGCACTGTGTGATCTGGCATTTCGCCAAAAACACCCCATGATGCTAATAAAAACACTAAAACAATGGAGAAAATTCCTCCTAAGAATATCAACCAAAACCATCGAACGTATTTTGTAAAATCCTGAACTGTATTTGTTTCTTTTTTTGCTTTTGCCATGTTTTAAGATCCTTAAACTATGAGAGATTTAAGTTTTAAATTTTAGGGTTTATTGTATTGTAGGGTTTTCTATTCTAAAGCCAACATCGGTTATACCTTCTAGGTTTACAACACCGTTCACTTTTCCGCGTTCGCGCATAGCTTGTTGTATTTTCACCTTATAATCGCCAGCTTCATTAAAAACAAAACCTTCTTTATACCAAAGTTTATTTTCTTTTACATCTGTATAACCTGTACCTAATAGTTTCCCGCTAGGTTCGGCCATTTTATATTCCAATGTGTCTTTTTGAATTTTCCCATTCGGGTTTACCATTTCAACAATTAAAAATATGTTGTTAAATTTATAAGCATTTGTATTTCTAAGATTTACAAATAGATTATAGGGCGTAACAGAATCGGTTGGTTTTACATTAAAACTAATCACATTCTCCTTATTCCAAGTATTTGGAACAGATTGATATTCATCGAAAACACGATTAGAATCGCATGATGTAAATACACATGCCATTATTAAAAAAAACAAGAAGCTATTATTCGGTAGCATTGTTATTATTTTGCGGTTTTGGTTTTCTTTTATTATTCCGGTTTCGGTTATTCTGATTAGGGTTACTGTTAGGTTTAGCCGTATTTTTTGGATTATCACCACCAGCACCAGTAGCCCTCTTCTTAGGAGTCCTTTTTGGAGCTGCTTTTTGAGTTCCTTCACCACTTTGATTAGAATTCTGATTCTTCTGATTAGGGTTCTGTCTCTTTTGATTAGGATTCCTTTTTTTCTGATTAGGATTCGGTTTCTTATTAGAATTCTGATTCCCGCTCTGGTTTGGTTTCCTTTTATTATTTTTACGTTTATTATTACCTTTTGGACTATCGAAACGTGTTAAACTATCTTGACCAACTACATTTTCGAACTCTGTTTTAACATCTTCTAAAACGTCTAATGCATATTCTTCTAAGCTAGCAATAGGTTCGTTCTTTTTATTTGCTTCAATAATTTCATTGGCTTGCTCCGTAGTAATTTTATGCCAATTCATCCATTCACCTTCATAAGCATACCACATGTGGCCTTTGAAAATGTCTGTTTTTTGACAAACCGCAGTTCCTTTACCCGTTTTAAGTTTAATATCTGTTTTTGGAAAACTTTTTAAAGCATCTAAATACGTATCTAATTCGTAATTTAAACAGCATTTTAATTTACCACATTGCCCTGCTAATTTCTGCGGATTAAGAGATAATTGTTGGTATCGCGCTGCCGATGTACTTACCGATCTAAAATCTGTTAACCATGTAGAGCAACATAATTCGCGGCCACAAGAGCCAATACCACCAAGTCTTGATGCTTCCTGGCGGAAACCAACTTGCTTCATTTCTATTCGTGTTCTAAATTCACGAGCAAAAACTTTTATAAGTTCACGGAAATCTACGCGTTCTTCAGCGGTATAATAAAAAGTGGCTTTACTAGCATCACCTTGAAATTCGATATCCGAAATTTTCATTTGGAGTTTCAAATCTATTGCAAACTGGCGTGCGCGAACCTTCATAGGTTCTTCTTTATCACGGGCAGCTTGCCAAATATCAATATCTTTCTGACTTGCTTTTCTGTAAATTTTTAAAACTTCATCTGGAGTTACCGAAACATTTTTACGTTTCATTTGTACCCGTACCAATTCTCCCGAAAGGGTAACCATACCAATATCATGACCAGATTGCGCTTGAGTTCCTACAATATCACCAATACTTAATGTTAAATTTTCGGTATTTTTGTAGTAGTCTTTTCGTCCGTTTTTAAAACGAACTTCTACCCAATCAAATGGTTTTTCACCATTTGGAAGTGACATATTTGCTAACCAATCGAAAACGGTTAATTTATTGCAACTATCTGTACCACAGGTTCCATTATTTTTGCAGCCACTAGGAGAGCCGTCTTTTGTTGAGCAACTTGCGCAAGCCATATATTTTATATATTGATTCTGGCTAAAACCGAGGTTTTACCAGAAGAAGGTTTATAACTATTTATTTTGAATCTTTACTTTACAACTATTTACACTGTAAAAGCAAGAGTATAACTCGGTTGATAAAGTTTGTTAACTTAACACAACTTCAAGATGTAAAGATAAGATTATTCTAAAGACTAGAAACAAAGATTTTTTGCTTTAGTAATTAACGTCAATTATCTAGGTAAATTTCAATTATTTAAGATACGATTTCTTTCTAATTTAATAAAACTAAATTTCAGTTTCTTCGTTTTCGCTATCTTCTTTCAGACTTAAAATATTTGGAAAAATCATAGGCACCAACGATTTTACAGGCTCATAAAGTACAGAGTCGTCCATATTTTCTTCATCTATAAAAGTAATTGTACTATTCATTCTATCAAAAATTATTAAAACTACACTTAAAATAACTGCTATTTTTAAGGCACCAAAAACACCACCAGCTAATTTATTAATAACACCAAGTGCTGCAAAATCGGCTAATTTGGTTAGCGCCTTTCCTGCCAATGAAATAATTAAAATGATAACTACAAAAGTTACTGCAAAAGCCGTTATGCTAATGGTTTTCTCATTCCAATCGGTTTTAGTTTGCAAAAACTCGGCCGCAAAATCGCTAAAATGTATGGCGCCATAAACACCGGCAACCAAAGCAACTAAAGAAGCAACCTCAACAAAAAGCCCTTTCATAAAACCACGAACCAACCCAAATAGAATTAAAGCACCTAAAACAATATCAATAACACCCATAGTAATAATTTAATGCAAATATAAAATAAAAGAACTTACACCCTAGTACTGCTTATGTAAACAATAACGGTAAATGAACTACTATCTTATCCGAAATACCAAAAGGTTCGTTAACTTTGCACGAAATTTCAATTTAAAAACTAAAAATGGCAAGAGACGAAGAATTAAAGGAACGCTGGAACTTGGTTGTAAAAAAATTATCTGATCAATTTGCTGACGGTGACACTTTGGACCTCGACGCGATTATTTACCTTATAGGCGTACAAGAACTTGGACAGCTAGAACGTGCTTTTAAAAAAGATCAAAAATTAGATTTAATGCATATTGCTATCTGCAAACTACTTATGCCTTACGGCTATTACTCACTAGAATTTGTAGATAAAGACGGTTGGCCACATTACAAAACACTTGAAGCCTTGCCGCACTTAAAAGCTGGTGAACAAAGTGTTTTAATGAAAGAGGCTATTGTAAATTACTTTTTGGAAACAGAGTATATCGAATAATTCTTTTTAAAAGATTCAAAATCACCTTTTAAAATGGCTCCATAAATTCTATTATGGAGCCATTTTATTTTTTTCATCCCCAAAATAACGCGCAAAAAAAAACCCCAACTACTTTCGTAATTAGGGTTGGTTTCAGAGTTGGCCCACTAGGGCTCGAACCTAGACTCTTCTGCACCAAAAACAGACGTGTTGCCAGTTACACCATGGGCCATTCTTTATTCGAGACGGCAAATTTAGAACTTTTTTTGCTTTGTGCAAGCTTTTTTATTTTTTTTTTCAAATATTTTTTTCAAACACTTAACGTTTCCTTAAAAACATAAGGTATTGAGTATTTATTATTAAATTCGCCAAAGCAATTAATGTATAGATTTTTATGGCAAATTTTAACTTTAAAAAATGGAATACCATTTTAGGATGGTTCTCTTTTTTAATAGCACTTATTACTTATAGCTTAACTGTTGAGCCAACAGTGAGTTTCTGGGATGCAGGCGAATATATTTTAACCTCTTCCAAACTACAAGTTGGCCACCCACCAGGAGCACCACTATTTCAAATGTTAGGTGCGTTTTTCTCTATTTTCACGTTTGGAAATAATGCTCTAATTGGTTGGATGATGAATATGATGAGTGCTGTTTCCAGCGCTTTTACAATTCTTTTTATGTTTTGGACCATTACTATTTTACTAAAAAAAATGGTTGGATCTCATAATGAGATTAATAAAAACCAAGCTATTGCCATATTAGGTAGTGGTTTAGTTGGGAGTTTAGCCTTTACTTTTACCGATTCGTTTTGGTTTAATGCTGTAGAAACAGAAGTTTACGCCATGGCAACACTAATTATGTCGGCTTTATTCTGGCTAGGATTACGTTGGGAGCAAGATATGGATAACCCAAGAGGTAATCGATGGCTTGTTTTAATTGCCTTTGTTATCGGTCTTTCTTTTGGAGTTCACTTTATGGGCTTACTAACCATACCTGCCATAGGGTTGGTTTACTTTTTTAAGAATTACAAAACCGTTACCATAAAAAACTTCATCATTGCAAATATTGCTTCGGTGGGTATTTTATTATTCGTTTTTAAACTTTTGGCTCCAAACATCTTAAAAATATTTAGTGCTTTCGAAATCTTTTTCGTGAACACTATTGGCTTACCTTTTAATTCAGGATCTATTATTGCAGGCTTATTGCTTGTTGGTCTTATTTCTTATGGTTTAAAATATACTCGAAAAAAGCATTTTGTACATTTAAACACCGCCATTCTTTGCTTAACCTTTGTTATTATTGGTTTTTCTACTTGGTTAATGTTACCAATTCGTGCTAATGCTAATGTGGTAATTAATGAAAACAATCCATCGAGTGCAAGAGAATTATTGGCTTACTATAATTTAGAGCAATACCCAGAAACACATTTGTTTTATGGCCCTCAGTTTACCGATCAATATGCATATTTAGATGATAACAATCCGTATGTAGATGATAAACCTAAGTATGAAAAAGACAAAGAAAAAGGCGAATACGTTATTGTAAACGATTGGAAAAACGCCAAACAAAACTACAACTCCAAGCATGCGTCTATTTTTCCAAGAATGTGGAGCGCTGAACATGCCGAAAACTATATGATGTTTTCTGGATTTTTAGATTTTAAAGTAAAACCAGATGCACAGAATTCTTATTACAGAAGCGCCAATAATGCAGGAGCAAGCGAAGAGCAAGCCAAGACATATGCTTTAAATCAAATCACAAAATACAAAAGCCAAATAAATGATTTTAAAAATCAAGTAGCACAAGGCAATGTTGATTACGAAGATTACAACAACTTCTTGAAAAAGGAAAAAAGTTTAATTGAAGTTGAAAAGCCTTCTCTTATTAGCAACGTTATTTACATGTTCGAGTACCAATTGGGCTACATGTACTGGCGTTATTTTATGTGGAATTTCTCCGGAAGGCAAGATGATATTCAAGGTCGATACGATAATCATGGTAACTGGATTACTGGTATTAAATTTATTGACGAATGGCATTTAGGTTACCCGCAAGAGAATTTACCTAGCGATGTTAAAAACAATAAAGCTAGAAACGCTTATTACATGCTACCGCTTATATTAGGAATTATAGGCTTGTTTTTCCTTTTCAATAAAGACAAAAAACTATTTTGGGTTATGCTTGTGTTTTTCCTATTTACAGGAATAGCGATACAAGTTTACACCAATGTACGCCCGTTTGAACCTCGTGAACGTGATTACTCTGTAGTTGGTTCTTATTACGTATTTGCGTTATGGATTGGTTTTGGTGTATATGCATTGTACGACTTCTTTAAAAACTACTTACCAAAACATCTAACCGCTCCAATAATTACAGTGGCTTGTTTAATTTTGGTTCCAGGTATTATGGCGGCGAGCAATTGGGACGACCATGATCGTTCGGGAAAATACACTGCCAACTCTATGGCAAAAATGTATTTAGATTCTTGTGCTGAAAATGGTATTCTATTTACTATTGGAGACAACGATACCTTTGCACTTTGGTACGCTCAAGAAATTGAAGGTTACAGAACAGATGTACGTGTGGTAAACACGAGTTTATTTCAAACAGATTGGTACATAGACCAAATGAAACGTAAGGCTTACGAAAGTGACCCTGTGCCTTCGCAATTAACTCACGACTTATACAAATACGGAACCAACGATTATATAGTAATAGAACCTGTAACTAAAGATACTATTGAAGTTAAGCAGTTTTTAGATTTTATTGCTAGCGACAACCCTAAAACTAAATACAAATATGTTTTAGAGCAGCAAGGTGTCGATATTTCGCAAGTGAGAAGTCAGGATTTAAAAGCAAGCTATTTACCGACCGAAACATTACGTTTACCAGTAAATAAACAAAATGCTTTAAATTCGGGTATTGTTAAGCCAGAAGATGCAGATAAAATTGTACCCTATATAGATCTTACAATAAAAGGCGGAGCGCTTTATAAAAACCGCTTGTTAATGCTAGATATTGTTGCAAATAATGAATGGAATCGCCCAATCTATTTTACAGGAGGAAGCTTTGGTGACGACGATTATATTTGGATGAAAGATTACCTTCAACTCGATGGTATGTGCTACAAACTAGTACCTATTAAAACTGAAGTAGATCGCTCTAATCCTTTTGATATGGGTCGTGTAGACAGCGATTTAATGTACGAAAAAGTTAAAAAATGGGATTGGGGAAATAGTGGAAGCCCTGATATTTATCACGATGTTGAAACTAGAAAAAACTCGATTACTTACCGTGGCAACTTAGCACGGTTAGTAGAACAGTTAATTAATGAAGATAAACTTGATAAAGCTGAAGAAATAGCTGATATAGCAATGGACAATATGCCTGTTGAATATTTTGGGTATTATACACTTTTAGAACCTTACATTAGCGCTTATTATGAAGTTGGAAACAAAGAAAAAGCGCAACGTTTATTTAAAGAAGTCGCTAAAAAATATCAAGAAAACTTAGTGTATTATAGCAGTTTAAAAACAGACAAACAAGAACGTTTATTTGAAGATATTTATACAGATATACAACGCTACAAAGGTTTAGTTGATGTTTTAATTAAATATGACATTGATTTTGCTGAAAGCGAAGGTGATGTTTTCAACAACCATTTAAAATTATTCGAATATTTTTATGGTGATGACACCTCTGATGAATATGAAAAAAAAGCAAATAAAGATATTCCTGCGGAAGTAAGCACTGATACCATTGAACCTATAGACTAAGGCACATGACCTTAACACCTGTAAAAACACCATTTGTTGTGAAAAAGATGTTCCCAAATTACATTTGGGACATCGCAACAAATAAGAAAATAATCTATCTCACTTTTGATGATGGTCCAACTCTAGAAATTACAAATTGGACATTAGATACCCTAAAAAAATATAACGCTAAAGCAACTTTTTTCTGCATAGGAAACAATATTGAAAAAAACCCCGAAATCTTTAAGGACATAATAAAACATGGTCATGCTATTGGTAATCATACCCAGAACCATGCAAAAGGCTGGAAAACTTCAACAGTAGATTATTTATCTGACGTTGAACAAGCTGAGCAAAACATTCAAAAAGAAAAACCTCAACAACACACTTCAACTTCTAAGAGCGTAAAATTATTTCGTCCGCCGTATGGCAAAATAAGGTCTAACCAAGGCAAACAAATTATTAACCTTGGTTATAAGATAATTATGTGGGATATTTTATCTTTCGATTGGGAACATAAAATAAGTAAAGAAACCTGCTTTAAAAACGTTATTTCTAAAACTAAAAATGGAAGTATCGTTGTTTTTCATGATAGCGTAAAAGCATCTAGAAATATGCAATATACACTTCCGAAGGTTTTAAAACATTTTAGCGAACAAGGTTTCATTTTTAAATCACTAGATTTTAAGGCTTAATACCAACTTTTACATTCATTTTACGTTTCCAATACAAAATATAAATAGTTCCAATAATTGTTGGAAGCGTCCAAGATATTAGGTTTCCAATTCCCAATCCAGCAACAATAAAAGCTGTGAATGATGCGATTAAAGCGCCAACCATTTTTCCGATATGCAATCGTAACCACATGTTTCTTGATTTTTGAGGGTTAAAGTAAAATCGAAAATCCTGAATACTCATTAATAATCCAAAACCTCCAAAAAACAGAAATAAAATACTCATTGAGGAATTATTTATAAGACCATAAATTCCATTTAAAACCATAATAGCAGAAAAGAAAACCATAGCCCCAGAAAGCAATTTATCTTTCTTATCCGCTTCCTTTTTCGTTTTAAAAGTCAATGCGCGATTACCTGCTAAAACCAGATATATTGTAAATAACCCGATTAAAAATAAAAATACGTTTTCATGATTAGGCATACATGAAATAGGCAATGAAATTAAGGAACTCACAAGCATGCCAATCGAAAATAGTTTACCCATTTTTTTATGCATACGACCTCCTTTTTTAACAATAACACTTCCAATTCCTGTAATTAATCCAACGCCACCAAAAAAGGCGTGAATGTATATCAAAATTTTAATCGCTTCTTCCATTTGTAGTTAATTAAATTTATTACTTCAAATTTGAGATTATTATCCGATTTTAATAAATTTTAATTTCCGAAGTGTTGTTTTTAAGGTTTGAATTGTCGAATTCCTTAAAACTAGAAATAATAAGCTTTAACCAACTCTATATAAACCTATTATAGTAACGATGCTAAAACAGCATAGTCTTGCGTTGTTTTCAAGAATAAAAGTAATAAAACATAGAATTAACCTCTAAAAGCCAATGCTTTTGCATAAAAAAACGGTTAAAGCTTTATTGAGTTTTATCAATAAGGACTTAACCGTTTTAAGAGTTTTTAAAGTTGAAAAGAAATCCCTCTAAAAACTATGTTTTCTTTACATATTTTGTAATAATCACAATTTGTGTTGGACCTACTTTACCTTCTATAAACTCAGCATTTTCATGATCTAGTCTAATATTTCTAACAGCCGTACCTTGTTTGGCAACCATGCTAGAACCTTTCACTTTTAAATCTTTTATTAAAACCACATTATCTCCTGCTTCTAAAATAACACCGTTTACATCACGATGAATTATTTTGCTTGCAGCATCTTCATGCTCGCCTGTGGCTCTAGCTAAAGCAATGGCATCATCATCAAGATACATCATATCCAATAAATCTTTTGGCCAACCTTCATTTCTTAACCTTTGTAACATGCGCCAAGCCATAATTTGCACAGCAACATGCTCACTCCACATACTATCATTTAAACAACGCCAGTGGTTAGCATCCATATCAACATCACCATTAATTTGATCTAAACAAGTTTTACAAACTAAAACATCATTCCCTACATTTTCGTTCAACGACGGCGGAATTGTATATTGGTTTAAGTCTTCTTTTGAAGTACATAATTCGCAACTAGAATTGCTTCGCTCTTGTAATGTTTGTAAAACGCTCATAAGTATAAATTTAATTTTGCAATAGTACAGTAAAATAGAAGATTGAACAAATTTAGGTTTCTGTAATATTTTTATTAAATCAAAAAGGACGCAAGGTGCGCCCTCCCTTAAACTCAATTATCGTTATTTATTTTACTAGATCATGGATAAAAGTATACACGTAATCACCATGGACACCAGTAAAATAAGAACTCCACGTTTTTACTTTAGCCTTATTCTCATCATTCTCCGGAAAAGCCTCCGTAAACAATTCATCATCCCTATCAAACATATTTTCTAAATCACTTAATGAATCTAAAAAATATACTTCTAAATATTCCGTTTTGTCAGCACCCCAAGCATGAACATATGCCGAGTAACCTTTTATATAATCATTCTTTTGAGTAATCCCTTCGTTTCCTTCTAATCGTAAACTTTGAAACTCTTTCATTGTTCCGTTTTCGGGAAATGCAAAATGACTTTTTCTAGCATAAACCACCATATCTTTAGTTGGTTTTTCCGCTAAAAACTTAAAACCAGAAAGCGGCATATAAATTTCGTCCGAATGCTCATTGGAATAATACGAATTTAAATTTTTTAAGAATGCCTTCCGCTCATCTTCATCCGGCCAAGCCTCTTTTTCCAACTCTATGCTTCGTTCGGCTTGTTTCTCAATATCTTCCCAAGATGCATAACTAAAAGAACTTACTATCTCTGTATTATCTGGTGTTAGGTTATGCAAATATGTTGAAGCGCTCATAATATATTCATTCTTCATCGTTACTTTCTCGAGATACTCTTTTTCGGCAACTTTCCATTCACTCATTTTAAAATCCTCCTTGTCCATATCCCAGTGACTTTCTGTCACCGTAATATACTTTACTTCTTTTTTTTCTTGTGCTTGGAGAGTTGTTGCACAAAACAATAATAACACAACAATTGTAGCGAATAATTGATTCGTTTTTTTCATAATCTGTTAATTTTAAAGTTAATATAATGGTTAATTAATTACGACTTTAAGATTTAAGGGTGTTTAGATTATGCTAGTAAATATGTAAGGGAGAGAGAAATAGATGTTGCCAAAATACAAAAAAAACAATTGATAATCAAAGCTTTAAGTGAAATTATAAAGATTCACGCATTTTTTTACTCATACCTTTTAGAACCATATCGTAGGAATGATCGATAAGCTTGAAGATAAATTCAGGTGATAATTCACCTTCGTGAATATAAATAGTATTCCAATGTTTTTTACTCATATGAAACCCCGGACGGATGCTTTCATGTTCTGCACGTAATTCTTGGGAGTATTCTGGATCTGCTTTTAGATTTATTGATGCCTCACCACGCTCCCATTTTGATAATCCAACCAAAACAAACATTTTACCTAATACTTTGAATAC
This sequence comes from Algibacter sp. L1A34, assembly GCF_009796805.1. Lineage (NCBI taxonomy): Bacteria > Pseudomonadati > Bacteroidota > Flavobacteriia > Flavobacteriales > Flavobacteriaceae > Algibacter > Algibacter sp. L1A34. The sequence continues at coordinate 932,255 of NZ_CP047029.1, forward strand.
TAAAGTATCTTCATCAAACGGAAAATCCTCGGTAGTTCCTTTCTTTTCTAGGCAGTAATTACGGAGTTGCTCGATATTCATTTTAATGGTTTTAAGTTGAACTCATCTAGGAGTTTACAATTCGATAGGCTAGATATTTAAACCATATCATTTCAAAATTCGCTCCATTACTTTTTCTGGATTCCTCAATGCCGTATAACCAAACTGCTTATACAAACCATGAGCATCGGCCGTCTTTAACATCCACACTTTGCATGATTTTAATTCTTCAGCTTCATGAATAAATTCAATTAATTCTTTTGAATAGCCTTTGCCACGATGTTCTTTAAGAATAAAAACATCCATTAAATACGCGAAAACAGTATAATCTGTAGCTATTCTTGCAAAACCAATTTGCTTATCATCAAGATATACACCAAAACAAAAACAATGCTCTATAGTTTTTTTAACCTCAGCAACTGTTCTACCTTTTGCCCAATAGGCATTGGTTATGAAGTGATGAACAACATCTATTTGAAGTTTACTTTTATCTGTTGAAATTTCAATCATTATTAAATAATTTACTTGATCAACTTTTTACCTTTTTCTTCAATTTTTAAAGCCGAATAATCCAATTCCCATCCAATAGTTTCCACAATGGTTTCCATAAGTAAAATGGTTTCTAAGGCTTCCTTTTGCGCAACTTCAATAAGTCCACTTTCAGGTACTTTGTCCTGAATATGAAGTTTGGCTTCTTTATGTAGACCTGTTAAATCTGATGCTTCAAACCTATTAAAAATCCCGTCAGATTTATCGTAATAATTCAAATTAGTCTCAATAGATAAAATTTCAGGTTGCGGGAAATGTTCTAAAATAATCTTCTTACTTTCAGTATCTGCCCTTAATTCAATTTTAGCTAAATCGTATCCTACATGCGCTTTGGCATTAATGATAACTAGTGCTTTTTTTCGACTACTTACTAATTTTAAAAAACGCTCTTTAACATCTTCATAATGATAAATTTCAGCAAAATCACCTTCAACTGTAATAAACTTACACACCTTTTTAATCTTGTCTAGCAACAAAACAGACTGCGCGTTTACTAAGCTTTTCTTTTTAAGCGACTTGGTATAAGTTACAACACCCATTGTCGCCAAAATTCCGATTATTATGCCTAAAAATGCTTCCATTAATTCGTTTTAGTTTTCTCTTATGAAATCAATTTCTGTTCCAAAATTTTTAAACTGACTCTACTTTGTATAAAACAGGCTTACTTGGCGTTGCATCATTCTCAAAAGAAGCAATTTGTAGATTCAAAAAATACTCGCCATCCTCTACACGGTTTTCCACGTAAACAAATTCGGTTATTGTAGCATCCATTCTTAATTTCCCTTTGGTATTCCAAAAAGCATTATGTGCCAAAAGTTCGCCTTCGTCCTTTTCTTTATCTACACTCGGCAAATCTACCAATAAATGTTTTACACCTTTTTCACGCAAGTAAATAGCGGCTTCCTCTAATATATATGTCGGGTTTGTATTTGAATATTGTCGTGATAATTTCCCTTTAGTATTTGGTAAGGTACGAATAACTACAGCATCACGTTTTTTATTTCCTAATGCATATTGTAGTTGCTTTTTAGAAATAACAAAATCGTCATCTAAACGCTCTGGAGCTACAGTAATAACTTCTGCCAAAAAGAAAAATTGTTTTAAATTTTGGTTAATAGAATGCACTTTTTCGGTAATATGCCCAACACATTCGGTATGCGTACCGTGAGCATGTGGATTAAAAATTATATTATTAAAATTAATAGCCGCGCCATCTTTTACACTAGCAACCCATTCGCCATCTTTAGCAGGCTCAATTTTTGGACCGTCTATATACCAAGCATTCACACTCTGTTTTGACGCTTCAATTGCAATCGAAATATCTATTGGTTTTGTTAAATCTATTTGAAGTTTTCTTGAATTATATTGAATTGTTGTTTGCATATCATCAAATATAGTTAAATCATAAATAATTCGGAAGCAATTCCGTCAACAAGAAACTTCCCTTTTTGAGTTGTTTTTAGAATTTGGTGACTAGCCTTACTTTTTAAATCGGTATCCAATTTACTCTGAGCTATTTGCTCGTTTTCATTCGAAATAACTAACAAGCCTTCTTTTATAAATTTATTTGAATATTTTTTTAAATGCTGAAGAAATACGTCTCCAAATTCAACCTCAACTCTATTAAATGAAACACCCCAAATGGTTCTCAAACCCGTCATCACATACTCGTTAAATTGATCTTTTTTAGAAAGTATTTCTATCGTGTTAGGCAATTCATTTTTTTGAATGGCTTGTATGTATTTTATGTTATTTGAAACATGCCAACTACGCTCATTTCCATAAAAGGAATGTGCCGATGGGCCAATGCCTAAATAAGGTTTCCCTTGCCAATAACTTGTATTATGTTTAGAGAAATAATCGGGTTTTCCGAAGTTTGAAATCTCATAATGCACGAAACCTTGAGCCTCAATTTTTTCAACTAAATGATTAAAATGTTCTAAAGCCAAACCTTCGTCTATTGGTGGATAGCTGCCGTTCTTAACAAAAGTATCTAATGCCGTTTTTGGCTCTACAGTTAAGGCATAACTCGAAATATGATTGATTCCAAAACCAAATGCAATTTCTAAATTCTTATCCCATTTTTCCAAACTCATATTTGGAATACCGTAAATTAAATCGATGGTTATATTATCAAAATACTGCGTAGCTTCCTCTAGGCAACGCTTTGCTTCTTCAGTATTATGAGCACGATTCATGCTTTTTAAATCGTCTTCAAAAAAAGATTGAATACCAATGCTTAAACGGTTTATTGGGCTTTTAGCAAGCTGAAGAATAACCTCAGTTGATAAATCGTCTGGATTAGCTTCTAGTGTAATTTCCGGATTTTCGAGAACATCATAATTCTCATAAACAGTATCTATTAATAATTGAATTTCACTAACCGTTAACAAGCTTGGTGTTCCTCCTCCAAAATAAATGGTTTCAATGGTAAAGTTTTCTAGTTTATTCTTTCTTAATTCTAACTCTTTCACCAAACATTGAATTAATTCATCTTTCTTTTTTAATGAGGTTGAAAAATGAAAATCACAATAAAAACAGGCTTGTTTACAAAAAGGTATATGAATATAAATAGCGCCTCCTTGCCTTTCCGATGCCTCGGAATATTTAATGTTATGGGTTTCTTTCGTATTTAACACTTTATTTTTTTAAAGTTCTTTTAGCAACTCTAGTTGCATTCTGTTTTACAAAAGCATCCCAACCCGTGTAACTTTTACCAATTTCTACCCGACCGGAATTATAAAAATGACAGACAGCTGCTGCCAACCCATCGGTTGAATCTAAATTTTTTGGAAGCGTTTTTAAACCTAATAGACTCTGAAGCATTTTAGCAACTTGTTCCTTACTAGCATTTCCGCTTCCAGTAATAGCCATTTTTATCTTTTTAGGTAAATATTCTGTAATAGGAATTTCGCGGCTTAAACCTGCTGCCATTGCAACACCTTGAGCTCTACCCAACTTCAGCATACTTTGTACGTTCTTACCGAAAAAAGGTGCTTCAATAGCTATTTCATCTGGGTTATGTGTGTCTATAAGTTCGATGGTACGCTCGAAAATGAGTTTTAATTTTAAATAGTGATCGCTGTATTTTTTTAAATCCAATTCGTTCATTTGAAGAAACTCCATGTTCTTTCCAACTACTTTTATTAACCCAAATCCCATAATGGTTGTACCTGGATCTATCCCTAAAATAATTCTTTCTGGTTTCATTGTCCGCAATATTTACAACCACTTAACGAAATAGACGCGCCAACTGTTATGGTTAATAAATTTCCATTAAACGATCCAAAACCTTCGTTAATTGGGTTAAAATCTTTTCCGAATCCTAAAATATAAGAAGTATCTAAATACAACGATAATTTATCCGAAACGCCATAATGAAACTCTACGCCTGCCATAGCATTTAAGAACGTCGTTTTATTTTCACCATAATCTCCCAATGGCTTTATTATTGAAATACCCGGCCCTGCATGTAAAAACGTTCCAAAGTTATTATATAGGCCTAGCAAGTTTGAAGCATTATAAACCAGTTGCGCATTTATACGCGTATAGTTTGTTTTAAATTCTGGTGTGTTCTTAGCATTTGAAAACCGATTATAACCTAAATCTAATTTCGCTCCAACTAAAGAGTTAAACATATACTGCAAACCTAAATTAATGGTTGGAAAATTAACAGAATTAGCTTCGAAATTACTAACAAAACCATTACTAGACGGACTATTAACCCCCAAAGCAAATTGTGCTTTAAACGTACTCGTATCGCTTTGAGAAAAGCATAAAGTTGCAAAACAAATTAAAGATATTGCAATTAGTTTATGTTTATTAAATTTTAAAATAGGAACCATGTTATAATATTAATTTAATTTGCACTTTATTTATCGTGATAAGGTATTAAACAACCAACGAGGTTACTTAAAACTTATTGGATAACTATTTCAATAAAATGTTACCACACAAAACTAAACAATTCTTTTTTGTACTCATTAAATTGAGCATAGTTGTTGCTGCATTTTATTTTATTTATCATAAACTGGTAAATAACAACGAACTTAGTTTTTATGATTTTAAAGAAAATATCATTAAAAATGATGCGTTTTCACCTAAAATCATCATTTTCTTAATCCTTTTAAGTAGTTTTAATTGGTTTTTCGAAATTCTAAAATGGCAAAATTTAGTTTCAACTCAGGAAAAAACAAGTTTTAAACAAGCTACAAACCAAACTTTAGGATCTTTAACAGCATCTTTAATTACACCCAATAGAATTGGTGAATACGGAGCAAAAGCAATGTATTTCACTAAAAATTTACGCAAACGTATTATGCTTGTTAATTTAATTGGTAATTTACAACAAATGAGTGTTACTGTTGTTTTAGGAATTATTGGGCTTTACTTTTTTGTTTCCAAATATAATCTCGATTTAAACTATTATCGCTTATCAAAATATACTACTATTGGCTTTGTATTAATTTGTTTAATCATTTTTATTCTACGTAAAACGAAATTCATCTTTAAAGGATTTTCTATTGAAAAACTAAAAATGTTTATTCTTAATTTTCAAAAAACAAACCTATCAATTGGTTTTTTATTATCCTTTCTACGCTATGCTATTTTTTCATTTCAATTTTACTTTTTATTACAATGTTTTCATGTTGAAATTGATTATTTTAATAGTATGATTGGTATAACATCTATGTATTTATTAGCATCTATAATACCAACAATATTTATATTCGATGTTGTAATTAAAGGAAGTGTAGCTGTTTATTTATTCTCTTTTTTAGGTGTAAATGAACTAATTATTCTATGTGTAATTACCATAATGTGGTTGCTAAATTTTGTATTACCAAGCATAATAGGTAGTTTTTTTGTACTCCGTTTTAAAATGCCAAAAACCATAATAAATTCATGATTTTAACAAGCATCATTATTAGCATTATTTATCTCGCTTTAATATGGCGTTTTACTTATGGTTTTGATAAAGTCTTAACCTTTAAATTAACGGATTTAGCATCAAAAACACAATTTTCAATACTAATTCCTTTTAGGAATGAAGCCAAAAACTTATCAAGCCTTCTGCTGTCTTTAGAAAATCTAAACTACCCAAAACATCTATTTGAAATCGTTTTTATTGATGATGACTCAACTGATTGTTCTGCTGAAATTATAACCCAATACTTCAATAAAAAACAACAAAAATTTAAGATAATTGGTAACGACAGACAAACAAATTCACCTAAAAAAGATGCTATTACAACAGCTATAAAACAAGCTAAACATGAGTGGATAATTACTACCGATGCCGATTGTTCGCTACCAAAATACTGGCTTGATAGTTTTGATGAGTTTATACAAAAAACAAAAGCAAAATGTATAGCCGCCCCAGTTGCTTACAGTAAGCAAAAAGGTTTTTTAAATCGTTTCCAAACCCTCGATCTTTTGAGCTTACAAGGGGCAACTATTGGCGGCTTTGGGATAAAAAAACCTTTTTTATGCAACGGTGCTAATTTTGGTTATACAAAAACACTTTTTAAAACTGTTAATGGTTTTGAAGGCAACACCAATATTGCAAGTGGCGATGACATCTTTCTACTAGAAAAAGCTGTAAAAAAGCACCCTAAAAACACGCATTACTTAAAATGCAAGCATGCCATAGTAAAAACAAATGCGCAACCTAGCTGGAGTAGTTTAATAGAGCAGCGCCTAAGATGGGCATCTAAAGCAAGTGCTTATAATAATTTCTTTGGTAAACTTACAGGGCTTATTGTTTTACTAATTAACACCTTAATTATTTCTATAATACTGCTATCGTTTTTTGGATATTTTCCTTTAAAAACGCTATTCTATATTTTACTAATTAAATTTAGTATCGATTTTTATTTAATACATAAAACAGCCTCGTTTTTCAATCAAAAATGGGTTTTAAAAAGCTTCATTCCAACTTTTTGTATATATCCATTTTTTAGTGTTTATATTGCTTTTTTATCGATTTTTAAAACCTATAAATGGAAAGGGCGAGAATTTAAAAAATAGACCACGAACCTATCTTCTAAATTGAAAAGAGTATTCTGAAACATTATTTTATGTTAATAATGATTGGTAATTCAAATTCCGTTTTAACTTGTTGTCCGCGTTTAGTTGCAGGAAAAACTTGAGGCAAGCCATCTAAACTTTTATAAAGTAACGATTCAATTTCTGGAATTTCATGGTGTGTTAAGGAATCTATTTTAGCATTTCGAAGTTTTAAATCCCCAGTTTCCGAAACTCTAAAACTTAAAATAATAGTATCGCTAATATCATGAGTAACTACAATTTTTTCTTGTTTTAAAAACTCCCAAATATGCAAAGTTAAAACACTCTCGAAACAAGATTTCCTATCGGTTTTTGTTTCAATCGAATCGCACTCCGAAAAACTGGGATAAGCATCAACATCACTCCAATTAAAAGTTTGTAGTTCCTCTTTTAAAATAGCTTCTGATGATGTTTTTTTCACATTAAAATACTCGCAAGAGCAGAGCATTAAAACAGATAGAAAAACACAAATTTGTTTCATAGATTAAAACTAAAGCCGAAAAGTACGATTTTTTTGGTTTTTAAACTCTTTTTGTTCAAAATAAGGCACTTAATAGCGATGTATGGCATTTTATTTCAAAAATTAGAGCAAAATAAAAACCGAAGCTCCCACTTCGGTTTTAAAAATAGTATTGATTTTTTTTTATTCCTGCACCTGAAAAACTATTGGTAATGAATAAGGTACATTTACCTTTTTACCTCTTTGCTCTCCGGGAATCATTTTAGGTAGTGTTTTTATAACTCGAATGGCTTCTTCAGATAATGCTGGATGCGGTGCTCTTGCTCTAACATCGACAATATCGCCTTTATTGTTTACCTTAAAAATAACATTAATGCGTTGTCTACCTTTCAACCCTAGATCATCAGCTAAATCAGTATTAAAATTTTGAACAACTAATTGTTGAACTCCTTTGGACATACACGCTTTTTTATCAGCGTTAGACTCTAAATCTTCGCAACCTGGAAACACAGGTACTTGATCGATAATTCCGAAAGGTATTTCAACATCATTTAAAACATCAGCAAAAAACGGATCATTAAATCCATCTTCACTAGTTAAAATTAATAAACCTTTTAAGGCTTTTGTTTCCGCTTCGCTAACTTCACCTTTAGCCTGAATTTGCTCAAAGACATAAGAAATTTTTTCGGTTAGTTTGGTTTCATCTTTATTTGCTATAAATTCTTGCACATCATTTACCAACGAACTACTTAACCCAGAACCTTTAACAGTTTGAAGTAAAAGATCTAGTCCTTTTTCTTCCTGATCACTAATATCACCTTGAATTTGTATTTGATATTTTACTTCGTTAACTGTTTTAACTAACTCTGTTTCTTGATTATTGTCAGGACTAATTAATTCGGGCACTTCTTTCTCTCCAGTATTATCAGCACACGAGGTATAAACCAGCATACCGAAAACCATAGGAACTAACAGTGCATACTTAAATAAATAAACTTGTTTTGATTTTGATTTTTGTAACATAACGATTCGTTTTTTGATTAATGATTGATTAAAAAATGGATTGATGAATGATATTTTTTCGGTTTCAAAGACTTGAGCCAATAAGTTTTGATAATAAGTTGACTTCCCTTCTATTTTAGCAGCTTCAGCATCGGCGATAAACTCGTGCAGTTCTGTTATTCTATTTTGATAAATATAAATTAATGGATTAAACCAAAATAAAACACGCAACAACTCAAAACACATTAAATCTAAACTATGCCATTGCTTTACATGTATCTCTTCATGTTTTAAAATGATTTCTTTTTCATCTTTATTAAGTATTTCACCTAAAAAAATGTATTTAAAAAATGAAAACGAAGCACTACTGTTTAAAAGTTTAACGATAATAAATTGGTCTTTATACTCCTTAGGATTTGAGTGAATTAACCTTACAAGTTTACTCAGCTTATAGATAAACAATAACACCACTACTCCAACACCAACATAAAATATTAATTCTAAAACAGAAAAGCTAGAAGGTAAAATGGTTTCATTTATTTGTTCGGCTTTAACATTTGCTTGTGTTTGCCCTAAAATAACTGCAGGTAACCTAATGATATAATTTTCTGGAACAACATTTTTGAAACTTTCAATCTTCACCAAAGGGAGTACTAACGATATTAATGCTGTAGCTAATAAATAGAATCTATTCCAGTTAAAAAAGGTTTCTTTCTTTAAGAATACATCGTAAATTAGTAAAAAGAATACCTGAAAAGCTATAGTTTGAATGATGTGGTGTATCATGATTTATCCTTTTTATTAATCTCGCTTAGTATAGATTCCAGCTCATTTAAACTGATATCATTTTTCTTCATAAAGAATGACACCATACTTTTAAATGAACCTTGAAAATAATTGTCTACCAATTTATTTATAGATTGGTTACTATAGTCTTGCTGTTTCATTAACGGAAAATATATATGGCCTTTCCCTGCTTTTTCATAATCTACAAAACCTTTACTTTCTAAAATCCGAACAATAGTTGATACCGTATTATACGCTGGTTTTGGTTCTGGAAACTGCTCTATTATAGCTTTTACATTGGCTTTTTCGAGTTGCCAAAGTATTTGCATAATATCTTCTTCTGCTTTAGTAAGTTGTTTCATTTTTATAGAAATTATTTATTCAACTAAAAACTTAGTTTCACAAATATAACTAAAAACTTAGTTCAAACTAATTTTTTAGTTTAAAAATGTAACATTTGGCATGGTATTTCGTCTTATTATTATAAAACATAACACTTTATATGGATATTATTTTAATTATTATTGCATCTCTTTTTATAATACTAGGTATTATTGGCAGTTTTTTACCAGTTTTACCCGGGCCAGTAACAAGTTGGTTTGGGCTTTTAATAGCACATTTTACAGATGCTGTGCCTATGAACAAATCCTTTTTAATTATAACTTTACTTATTGCTATTGCAATCTGGGTATTAGATTACATTATTCCTGTTATAGGTACAAAACGCTTTGGAGGCACAAAATATGGAGTAATTGGTACAACGGTAGGACTCATTGTAGGCTTAATAGCTCCTATTCCTGGAGGTATTATTATTGGCCCTTTCTTTGGAGCATTAATAGGAGAACTTATAAATAAAAATGATGCAAAAACCGCAACGAAGGCCGCATTTGGATCGTTTATAGGCTTTTTAACATCAACTTTTATAAAATTTGTTGTTGCTATAATTTATTTAGGTCTCTTTATTGGAATACTAATTGATTATGGTAGTGCTATTTTTACTTACTAAAGTTTTAAAATGAAGAAACCCTGTGGGTCTCTCACCTCCACAGGGTCTATGTAAATTGCTATTATCAACAAAAAATTGAGGGATTAATTAATTTTCGAAGTGTTGATACATCAAAGATAAAAATATCTTTTCTTTTCAAACTGTGGGAAACCCGTAACAGACTTACGGGTAAATAATACAAATCAAGTATAATCATGCTTACGGGCACAAAAAAAAAGTAAAGTTTTATTAAAAAACTTATAATTTTAACATTTTTGTAAGAATAACTATACGAAACCTTTTTTTCTTGCTTCATTCAACAAAGTCTCGTCTTGACCGTCTTGCACTTCAAAAATATCTCTCAACTGTCTTTTACGTTTTTCTACTGCACTTAAAGAGATATCTAAATGAGATGCTAAGTTTTTAGTTTTTATACCTTGAGATAATAAATGAAGTATTTTCCTGTTTTTATCATCTATTACGATATCACTAACGATGGATTTTCGAATATGATTATTAACCGTACCGCTATAAAATGGAGGATTATTAATTACCGCCTGAAACGCACTAGCTAATTCACTAGACGTTAAATCACTTTTTATTAAAAATCCTTCTGGATCTATAGTCTTTATAATATTATGAATTCTAAAAGACTCATTAAACATGGTTAGAATAATAATTTTAGCGTCTGGCAGCACTTTTCTAGCATACTCAGCTAAATCTTCACCAGAACTCATAATTCCATCTTTAGATGGTGGTATACTAATATCAACAAATAGCACATTATAAGGTAAACCTGCTGCAACCGCCTTATCCATATACATAATCGCTTCGTCGCAATTATTTGCAATATCTATTTCTAATTCTTGGTTCTCTTTTTTAGTAAAAAGCAATGTGTTTTGATACCCTTCAATAATCATAGGGTGATCATCAATCATTAATAGTTTTAATTTTTCAATCATTTTTTTTGGTTAAAGCATTGGCACTTCAATTACTACAGTTGTTCCTTGGTTTTTAATCGAAGTTATTTTTAATATGCCGTTAATATCGTTTATTCTTGAATTCATGTTTTTTAAACCAATACCAGACCTTGCTTTTCTTACATCATAACCTGAGCCGTTGTCTTTAATAGACAAGCAAATTACGTCATTTTTTAATTTTAAACTAATATTTACGCTTTCAGCATTAGCATGCTTGTAAATATTATGTAATGTTTCTTGGATAATTCTGTAAACGTGTATTTTCTTTTTATTATTAACATCTTCCCAACTTATGGATTCATCATAATCTAAATTATAACTCAACCCATAGGCTAATGTTTGTGTTTCTATAAGTGTTTTAATGATATCTATAAATCCGGAACCAGAAACAAAATCGGTATTTAACTCATGAGACACCTTTCTAATTTCATCTTCAATCGTTTTTAACTCAGTAATATATAAATCCCTAGACTTAACAGCCTCATCACTATTATTTCTATTCAAACTATCTAAACTTAAACGTGTTCCAAATAATCGTCCCAAAACACCATCGTGAAGTTCTTGAGAAATACGCCTCTTTTCTAAATCTCTAGCTTCTTCTATACTTTCATTTTGAGAAAGCATTAAGTTATAAATTTCCTCATTTGTTTCTTGTTGCTTTTGAACAAACTTCAATTCAATATTTTTATTTCTTTGAGTTATTACGAGATATAATAAAAAAGAAGAAATCACGACAACAACCGAAATAATAAATAACCACATACGTTCTTTTGTAAGCTGGATATTTTCTTTCTCTTTCTGACCTGTTTCAAAACGGATTCTTGCAAATCTATTTCGAATGTTACGTTCATTTTTTTGTAGACTATCACTCAATTTAATATAAGCATTGAAGTATTCTACGGCCTTGTGATCTTCTTCTATTTTAGACAGTAAGAGTAAGGATTTTAATAAATCGTCTGTGTAGTATTTTTCTGAAATATTTTTTGCCTTATAAGCGTAATATTTAGCAGAATCAATATTTCTTTTATTATCGAAGTAATATTCTGACAAATGCTGGTTGATAATTATAGAATAGTAATCGTCTTTACCTACGCTATTACTAACTTTTAAGGCTTTGAGGTATAACCCAGGAAGTTCTCTCAAGTTACCCGAAAGAAATCGTGTATGCGCATAATTATCAAGCACTAATGAAAATATCCGTGGACGTTCTTTAACAAGATCCTTATTGGATAAAATTTCACTATAATAATTTAGTGCTAGGTTATACTGCTTATTCTTTTTATAAGTATTGGCTAAGTTGTTTTTAGAAGCATCAATACTGCTTTTAACATTTAACCTATATTTTAATTCGAGTGCTTTTTTATTGTATTCTATTGATTCATCAAATTCATCGAGTTCTTTAAAAACAATACCTAAATTATTATAAATATAAGACTTTACTTCTGTAACCGATCTGGTTTCATAAAGAGGCTCTAATAAAGCTATAGCTTCAAAACTAGCAACCTCACTCCCTATAAAATCCTTTTCATTTTTTAATATAACAGCAATACCATAAATAGTACGCGCTAATTTAAAATTGTTACCTAAGCTCCGATATATTTTTTCAGCTTTTTGGTAGTAAAAGTATGCACTATCGGCGTAGGTCGTGCTCTTTCTAAATGTATGCGCTATTAAATAATGGGTATCCGCTATTAAAGAAGAGTCTTGTTTTTTAATATTAAAAACGGTTTTCTTTAAGGAATCTATTTCTAAAAATGCATCTTCCTGCTGGCAAAAGGAAAAATTACAGATAAATAATATTATAAATATACTGAGTCTCAACAATAATGCATTTTATGATTACTTCAAATGTATTATTATTTTCTTAGTTGATTAAATTTTTAACTAGTTATTCGTCTATGTCTCCGCCTGTATCGTTAACTTCTGTTTCATTCCCTGCTAATAAACTATCGTCGTTTAAGTCCTGCTCTGTGCATGATGTGAATATGGTAACTAATAAGGCTAGTATGAAGGTGATTTTTAATGCTTTCATTTGTATGTGTTTTTAAGGTGAATTGTATTATTTGTTTCTAATGTTTTACTCGTCGATATCGCCGCCTGTAAATTCGTCTATGTCGCCGCCTGTATCGTTAACTTCTGTTTCATTCCCTGCTAATAAACTATCGTCGTTTAAGTCCTGCTCTGTGCATGATGTGAATATGGTAACTAATAAAGCTAGTATGAAGGTGATTTTTAATGCTTTCATTTGTATGTGTTTTTAAGGTGAATTGTATTATTTGTTTCTAATGTTTTACTCGTCGATATCGCCGCCTGTAAATTCGTCTATGTCTCCGCCTGTATCGTTAACTTCTGTTTCATTCCCTGCTAATAAACTATCGTCGTTTAAGTCCTGCTCTGTGCATGATGTGAATATGGTAACTAATAAGGCTAGTATGAAGGTGATTTTTAATGCTTTCATTTGTATGTGTTTTTAAGGTGAATTGTATTATTTGTTTCTAATGTTTTACTCGTCGATATCGCCGCCTGTAAATTCGTCTATGTCGCCGCCTGTATCGTTAACTTCTGTTTCATTCCCTGCTAATAAACTATCGTCGTTTAAGTCCTGCTCTGTGCATGATGTGAATATGGTAACTAATAAGGCTAGTATGAAGGTGATTTTTAATGCTTTCATTTGTATGTGTTTTTAAGGTGAATTGTATTATTTGTTTCTAATGTTTTACTCGTCGATATCGCCGCCTGTAAATTCGTCTATGTCGCCGCCTGTATCGTTAACTTCTGTTTCATTCCCTGCTAATAAACTATCGTCGTTTAAGTCCTGCTCTGTGCATGATGTGAATATGGTAACTAATAAAGCTAGTATGAAGGTGATTTTTAATGCTTTCATTTGTATGTGTTTTTAAGGTGAATTGTATTATTTGTTTCTAATGTTTTACTCGTCGATATCGCCGCCTGTAAATTCGTCTATGTCTCCGCCTGTATCGTTAACTTCTGTTTCATTCCCTGCTAATAAACTATCGTCGTTTAAGTCCTGCTCTGTGCATGATGTGAATATGGTAACTAATAAGGCTAGTATGAAGGTGATTTTTAATGCTTTCATTTGTATGTGTTTTTAAGGTGAATTGTATTATTTGTTTCTAATGTTTTACTCGTCGATATCGCCGCCTGTAAATTCGTCTATGTCGCCGCCTGTATCGTTAACTTCTGTTTCATTCCCTGCTAATAAACTATCGTCGTTTAAGTCCTGCTCTGTGCATGATGTGAATATGGTAACTAATAAGGCTAGTATGAAGGTGATTTTTAATGCTTTCATTTGTATGTGTTTTTAAGGTGAATTGTATTATTTGTTTCTAATGTTTTACTCGTCGATATCGCCGCCTGTAAATTCGTCTATGTCGCCGCCTGTATCGTTAACTTCTGTTTCATTCCCTGCTAATAAACTATCGTCGTTTAAGTCCTGCTCTGTGCATGATGTGAATATGGTAACTAATAAAGCTAGTATGAAGGTGATTTTTAATGCTTTCATTTGTATGTGTTTTTAAGGTGAATTGTATTATTTGTTTCTAATGTTTTACTCGTCGATATCGCCGCCTGTAAATTCGTCTATGTCGCCGCCTGTATCGTTAACTTCTGTTTCATTCCCTGCTAATAAACTATCGTCGTTTAAGTCCTGCTCTGTGCATGATGTGAATATGGTAACTAATAAAGCTAGTATGAAGGTGATTTTTAATGCTTTCATTTGTATGTGTTTTTAAGGTGAATTGTATTATTTGTTTCTAATGTTTTACTCGTCGATATCGCCGCCTGTAAATTCGTCTATGTCGCCGCCTGTATCGTTAACTTCTGTTTCATTCCCTGCTAATAAACTATCGTCATTTAAGTCCTGCTCTGTGCATGATGTGAATATGGTAACTAATAAAGCTAGTATGAAGGTGATTTTTAATGCTTTCATTTGTATGTGTTTTTAAGGTGAATTGTATTATTTGTTTCTAATGTTTTACTCGTCGATATCGCCGCCTGTAAATTCGTCTATGTCGCCGCCTGTATCGTTAACTTCTGTTTCATTCCCTGCTAATAAACTATCGTCGTTTAAGTCCTGCTCTGTGCATGATGTGAATATGGTAACTAATAAGGCTAGTATGAAGGTGATTTTTAATGCTTTCATTTGTATGTGTTTTTAAGGTGAATTGTATTATTTGTTTCTAATGTTTTACTCGTCGATATCGCCGCCTGTAAATTCGTCTATGTCGCCGCCTGTATCGTTAACTTCTGTTTCATTCCCTGCTAATAAACTATCGTCGTTTAAATCTTGCTCCGTGCATGATGTGAATACCGTAACAAATAAGGCTAGTAAGAATGTAATTTTTAATGCTTTCATTTTTTTGTGTTTTTAAGGTGAATTTTAATTTTTGGCAAATGGAATCCTGGCCCCATAATTTGTACGAATTAAAGGGTAAAAAACTGGTAATTATCTTAAGATCAGTGAAACAAAAGTACACAAGAAATTATTTAAATTTCTTGTAAAAAAAGGATTAACCGTAAAAATTGCGCATAAAAAGGCTTAGCCTTACTGAAAAAATAAGGTAATTCTTGCAAGACTTGTATTACATCGAGAATCGAAAGTAACGAAGACAATAAAAAGTAGAAAAATGAGAGTAAAATTTACAAAAAAAAGGTAAAACTACTATAAAGTAGATTTGTTTTTAACAATACTCGTCTTAACAATCTTAGTTTTCACATCGGCATTAGCAGCTAAATTTTGCATTCTAGTAATTAACATTTGAGCTGCACTTACTCCAATTTCTTTTGCATGTTGACGAATAGTTGTTAATTTGGGAATGGTGTGGTTGGAATCAGATTTACTAGCAAAGGCTATAACCGAAAAATCTTTTGGTACTTTTAATCCTAAATTTATAGCAGTATTTAATGCTATAATACCAGATGAACTATCGGCAGCTATTACAGCATCTACAGTTCTATTCTTCTTTAAGAAGGATTTTATTTTTTTCTGATGATCGTCTTTCTTCTTTTTAATTTTTAAAACTAATGGCTCCTGCTTACCATGTTCTAAAATAGCTTTATTATAACCGCGTTCGCGTAACTTACCAACACTTAAGTCATTAATATTACTAATAAAGACTATATTTTTCCTTTTTTCATTTAAAAGGCTTTTTGTAGCATTATATATCGCATCAAAATCATCAACTATAACCTTGTCGCACATGACATCATGAGCAACACGATCAAACATTACAATTGGCAACCCTTGACTAATGGTTTTTTTAAAATGTTCAATCTCATTATTAATCTGCGTTTCTTCAGCAACCGATAAAATAAAGCCATCTACACTCCCATTAGCTAGTAATTGTAAACTTTCCTTTTCTTTCTCTAAAGATTCGTTAGATATACACGTAATAATATTGTAGCCGTGTTTTGCTGCTTCAGTTTCAATACCAAAAAGCACTTTGGCTAAAATCCTGTTTAAAATATTAGGAATAATAACACCAATAGTTTTAGTTTTATTATTTTTTAAACTCAACGCCACTTTATTTGGCTTGTAATTATATAGTTCTGCGAGTTCTTTTACGCGTCTAACGGTATCTTCTCCAATTTCTTCGCTATTATTTAAAGCTTTTGAAACTGTAGAAATAGACACGCCTAATTCTTTCGCTAACTGTTTTAATGTAACCATACAAGTTTGATATATAAAGAAGTGTAATTTACAAAAATACTATTTTCAAATTACCTTACTATATATAACTTATAATTATTTTATATTTGTATTTCTTACATTTTAAATTCTAAAGCATTCTATTAAGGCATAAATATGACAGAGCTTACCGTAAAAGATAAAACCAATGCCCAAGAATTTATAAAAATTGAACCTTTTAGAAAACACACTAGAGTAACTAAACCACACAAGCACAACAAATATTTAGAGTTTGTTTATTTCACTAAAGCAACTGGTTTTCATGTTATTGATAATTTTAAAATAGAAATAACGAACCCTATTTTTTTCATAGTAAGAAAAGAACAAATTCATTATTGGAACTTAACTTCAGAGCCCGAAGGTTATGTTATTATTATCAAAGAAGCCTTTATTGAGCAATGTTTAGATATCGAAATCAAACAACAATTAGCAAAAATTAGTGCATTTCCGTATTTAAGCCCCGAAGATAATACTACAATAGAACAGTTATTTCAATTATTAATTACTGAAAATAAAAACAAAAAAAACAAGACTATTGTTGAAGGTTTGATGAAGGTTCTATTAGGAAAGTTACTTCAAATTGAAAACAAAAAGAATATAACCCATCAATCTATTTATCAAGAATTCATTGCTCTTCTTAGTACGCAAAAAAAACTATCGAACAGTGTAAAGCATTACGCCAACTTATTAAACACCAGTCCGCAAAACCTTAACAAAAGCTGCAGAACCGAATGTAATAAATCGGCCTCCGAAATTTTATCAGACTTTATTTTAAGTGAGGCCAAGCGTTTCCTTTTATATACTGAAAAAAATATTTCGGAAATTGCATACTCACTTTCCTTTCGAGATAACTCACATTTTACAAAATATTTTAAACGTCACGTTGGAAAAACACCAAGCGAGTTTAAAAACAAAACATCATATATACCATAAATTTTTCAAAAACACCATTTTGTTATATTTAATAAGTATAATTTCGCCCTAAATAATGTAGCCAACTCAAATTAATTAAAATGAAAACAAAAATTTCAATTGTATTTTCCCTTATATTTTTCTCAACCCAACTCATTTTTAGCCAAATAAACGGTAAAATCATCGATGGTGATGTAACCGAACCATTAGAATATGCTACTGTTGCTTTGTATAAAACAGATGGAGAACTGGTTACTGGTGTTGTAACTAACATAGAAGGTGCTTTTTCAATAGAAAACATAAAATCTGGCAACTATTATTTAGAAGCATCTTTTATGGGATACACATCTTATAAATCGGAAACAATTTCAGTAAATAAAAAAGGACAAATGATTAACTTAGGTATCATAAAATTAACTTTAGGAAGCCAATTAAACGAGGTGTTGCTAAAAGCAGAACGCTCTGCCGTGGTACACAAAATTGACCGCCAAGTATTCGATACTAAAAAATATCAAAACGCCGAAGGCGGAAGCGCTGTCGATGTTATAAAAAATTTACCATCGGTTACTGTAGATGGCCAAGGAGATATTAGCGTTCGTGGTAGTAAAGGTTTTACTGTTTTAGTAAACGGAAAACCAACACAAGGAGATGCCGCTTCTATTTTAGCGCAATTACCTGCAAATGCTCTAGAAACCATAGAACTTATTACAGCACCATCCGCCAAATACGATCCAGAAGGTAAAGGTGGTATTTTAAATATTAAAACAAAAAAAGGTGCAACAAATGGCACCTTTGCACAAATAAATGTTCGTGGTGGTTTCCCTTCGATTGAACCTTACAACACCCAAGTTCCTGCCAAACGTTATGGTATTGATGCTACTCTTAATAAACGCACCGATAAGTGGAACATTTCACTTGGAGCAAGTTATCAACGTAATGATAAAACAGGACGTCGTGAAGGTAATATGTTTATTATAAACCAAGCCAAAAACAAAACAACGTTCTTGCCATCAGATGGTGAACGTAGTTTTGATGAGACAAGTTATAACGGACGTCTTAATATAGATTTTACACCAAATAAAAACGATGAGTTTTCTTTAGGGTTCTTCGCCGGAAAACATACCAAAGAAAGACTTGCAGATATTGTATATTACGATAATCACGCGGTTTCTCCAATTGGAACAGAAAACAGATTGTATACCTTTGAATATTATAACCATAACTTAAGAATTAGAAAAGGTGATTTTGCCTTAGGAAGTTTTGATTATGCCCATAAATTTAATGATGATTCTAAATTATCAACTTCTATTTTATATGAATACACTTTTTTAGGAGGACCAACGGTTAATGATAATTTAGGCCATCCTGATAATTCTATTATCTATCAACAAGAATACAACACCAACGATAATCCGCTTTACGGTACACGATTCAACCTAGATTATGCTTGGAAACCCTTCTCTTTCGGAACTATTGAAACCGGTTACCAATATCGCGACATCGATCACAAAGGAGATTTTGTTTATGAACGTGATGGCATTTTAGTTCCAGAATTCTCTAGTGATATTCAATTAAAACGTGCCATTCATTCGGGTTACGCACAATTAACAGGTAAAAAAGACAAATGGGATTATGCTGCTGGTGCACGTTTAGAGTCTATGGATAGAACGTATACCGAAGCTTTAAAAAGTGAAACATCAGCAAATGTTTACAACTACGATTTTGTAAAATTATTCCCTTCAGCATCTTTACAATACGCTGTTAACAATAAAACAAACATTAAAGCGGCATACAGTAAACGTGTAGAACGTACCACAACTTTAAAAATGAATAGTTTTGCCGAACGTGAGCATTCCGAAGTTTTTGAGCAAGGGGATAACACCTTATTACCAGAGTTTATAGATTTGGTTGAATTAGGCTTTACTAAAAAATTAAAAGGCGGGAATTCAGTTTATGCTACTACATATTTTAGACATGTTGATAACGTAATAAACCGCGTAAATACATTGGCCTACGAAACTAACGGAGCCATAATTGATAGTGTTATAAACCGTGTATATTCCAACGTTGGAAAAAGTAACGCAATTGGTTTAGAGTTTGGAGCAACGCTTAAACCTTCTAAAAACTGGACAAACGTTATTGGCGCTAATATTTACAATTATGCTATTGATGGCTTGTTGAGTTTTAATCACAGAGACGGTGTTACTAGAACTTATAATATTGATTCAAAATCAACAATTTATTCTTTCAATTTAAATTCAACCTATTCATTTTGGGATAATGCATCACTTCAATTTACATTCAACTATCTATCGGATAGAAACACTGCAATGGGAGAAGATTCTCGATTCTATTCGCCAAATTTAGCCTTTAGAAAAACCTTTTTAAACAACCGTTTAACAGCAACTCTACAATGGCAAAATATAGACATGGGAATATTAAACACCAATGAGCAACGCATTACAACCTCGAGATCAGATCAATTTTATACCACAACAAATTATGCTTACGAAGTAGATATGGTGTCCTTAAACCTATCGTACACGTTTAATACGGTTAAAAACAAATCTAAATTTATTGATAGCGAATTTGGTAAAAAAGAGTTTTAACACTCCTAATTCTATTAAAAGCTAGATCCTGTAAGTTTTCAAAAATTTACAGGATTTTTTATTTTAATCTTTAACTAACAAGGCTATCAGTTCTAGTTTGTATTTTTGCAATTAGAAATATTTTATATGAATTTATCTGAAGTAAAACTAGTTGTCACCGATATGGATGGCACCTTATTAAATAATAACAGCGAAGTGAGCGATCGTTTTTTTAAACAGTTTGAAGAATTAAAAAAGCGAAATATACACTTTGTTGCAGCAAGTGGCAGACAGTATCAAAGTATTGTTCATAAACTAGAAACCATAAAAAATGAGATTTCAATAATTGCAGAAAACGGTGGATTGATGCAGTACAAAAATGAAATTAACATTTTACTAAAATTATCTTCGGAAGATGTTTTTAAATCTATTGAAATACTTCGTGAAATACCAGGTTCTTTTATTGTTTTATGCGGAAGAAAAGCTGCTTATATTGAAACAACAGATTCTGAGTTTATCTCAAAATTCAGTGAGTATTATACATCTTATGAAATAGTTGACGACCTAACTAAAGTAACCGATGACGATTTTATGAAAATAGCCGTTTATCACTTTGAATCTTCCGAAGATTGCATTTTACCAAATATTTCAGGAATTACAGCAGACTATCAAGTAACGGTTTCGGGGCAAAACTGGTTAGATATTTCGCATAAAGATGCCAACAAAGGCTATGCCTTAAAAATGCTCCAAAAGGATATGGGAATCAACAAAAATGAAACTATGGTTTTTGGTGATTATAACAACGATTTACAAATGCTTGAATTAGCATATTTTAGTTACGCCATGGAAAACGCACACCCTAACGTGAAGAAAATTGCAAATTTCGAAACCAAAAGCAATACCAATCAAGGTGTAGAATCTATTTTAGAAGAATTAATAAACAGTAAATCTATCTAAAACCTTTTATTTATAAAATTGAAAAAGCCTTCCTATTTCATTTAAGAAAAAGGAAGGCTTTTAACTTTATATTTTTTAAGCTTATTTTCTAACCGCTTTTACAATAGCTAAAGCTGCTCTCACATCTTTTTCTAATTTAGCATAATCTTGATTAGCAATAATCTCTTTAGAAATTAATTTAGATCCCATTCCAACACAAGTTACTCCTGCATCAAACCATCCTTTTAAGTTTTCTTCAGTTGGAGAAACTCCACCTGTAGGCATTAAACTTGTCCAAGGTTGAGGTCCTTTAACTCCTTTTACAAATTGAGGTCCATAAATATCACCAGGGAATAATTTTACAATTTCACATCCTAATTCCTCTGCTCTAGTTATTTCTGTTAATGTACCACAACCAGGAGACCATAATACTTTTTTACGGTTACATGCAATTGCAATATCTTCTCTTAATACAGGAGTTACAATAAAGTTTGCACCTAAAGCCATATACAATGAAGCCGCTCCTGCATCTGTTACAGAACCTACACCCATTATCATACCTGGTAATTCAGCAATAGCATATTTTGTTAACTCACCAAAAACTTCGTGAGCAAAATCTCCACGTGCTGTAAACTCCATTAAACGAGCTCCACCATCGTAACATGCTTTTAATACTTTTTTACTTAACTCTATATCGTTATGAAAAAACAAAGGAATCATTCCTGTTTCTTTCATTACTTGAGCTACTTCTAATCTTGAAAATTGTGCCATTATAAAAAATGTTTAGTTGTTGAATTGTGTTTTTGCTGAACTGCTAAACCTAATAAACGATTTAGCAGTTCAGCAATTAAACACTTATTTTATCTTGCTACACGTCCTGAAGCATCTCCACCCATAAGTTTTTCAACTTCGGCAACAGTTACTAAATTCGCATCACCTTTAATTGTGTGTTTTAAACAAGAAGCTGCTACTGCAAAATCTAATGCATTTTGGTCATCTTCTGGGTATTTCAATAATCCGTAGATTAATCCTCCCATAAATGAATCTCCACCACCTACTCTATCTACGATATCAGTAATTTGGTATTGACGTGTTTGTAACATTTGCTTACCGTCATATAAAACACCAGCCCAAGTATTATGAGATGCAGAAATAGAACCTCTTAAAGTAGTAATTACCTTTTTAGCTCTTGGGAATTTTTCTGTCATTTGTTGACAAACAGATAAGAAAGCTTCTGCTTTTACATCATGTCCAGCTGTTTGAACTGCTGCTCCTGCTGGCTTAATACCAAAGTGCATTTCTGCATCTTCTTCATTACCAAGAACAATATCACAATAAGAAGTTAATTCAGTCATTACAGCCTCTCTATGAGCATCATCACAGTAATTCCATAATTTAGCACGGTAATTTAAATCTGTAGAAATTGTAATTCCTTTTGCACTTGCAGCTTTAACCGCTTCTAAACAAACATCTGCAGAACCTTGAGAAATAGCAGGAGTAATACCTGTCCAGTGAAACCATTCACATCCTTCAAAAACGGCATCCCAATCAATCATTCCTGATTCAATTTCAGCAATTGCAGAATGCGCACGATCATAAACTACTTTAGACCCTCTTGATACAGCACCCGTTTCTAAGAAATAAATCCCTAAACGATCTCCACCGTAAACAATTTTATCAACACCAACACCTCTTTTACGCATTTCCATCATAGCGCACTCACCAATATCATTTTTTGGTAAACGTGTTACAAAATCAACATCTACACCGTAGTTTGCTAAAGAAACTGCTACATTAGATTCTCCTCCACCATAAATAGCGTCAAAATTATTTGCTTGTGAAAACCTTAAAAATCCTTGAGGAGCTAATCTTAACATGATTTCTCCGAATGTTACTACTTTACCCATTTTCTTAATACTTATTTAATTTATAATTAAAGCTGGTTAATCGTTTAAGCACTCGTTTACAAATAAAATCAAAACCTTATATTTTAAATATCTCGCTTTGATTATAAATACAAACTCAGTATATTTGCTTAAACGTTTAAGCAAATATATAAAAAATTTCATTGTGAAAAAAAAAACGACCATAAAAGATATTGCAAACGTTTTAAATATTTCAGCTGCAGCGGTTTCTAAAGCACTTCACGACGACTCTAGAATTAGTGAAAAGACAAAAAAAGCTGTAAGGCAAGTCGCAAAAAACCTAAACTACCAACCCAATCATTTAGCAAGTGCTTTACGAAAAGGTAAAAGTAATTTGGTTGGAGTTATTGTGCCAAGAACCAATAGTAACTTTTTTTCTTCAGTAATCCAGAATATGGAAGAAGTTTTAAATAAGGCTGGTTATAATATTATTATTACCCAATCGAACGAATCGTACAAAAAAGAATGTGCCAATATTGACACCTTATTATTTACACAAGTCGATGGTATTATTGCCTCTATGGCAAATGAAACCGTAGATCTAAGTTATTATGAAAAAGTGAAATCGAAAGGAATTCCTTTAATCTTATTTGATCGTGGTGAAAACGATTTAAATGTAGATTATATAGGAATTAACGATTATGAAAGTAGCCATATCATTGTGGACCACTTGGTAAAACAAGGTTGTAAACGTATTGCTCATATTGGTGGTTTTAAACGCACTCGAATTTTTAACAATAGAATTCGCGGTTATGTTGACGCCTTAATGAAACACGATTTACCTCTAGACAATGAACTTTTAATTGAAAGTAGCTTAACAACCGAAGATGGTCGAGAAAAAATGACACAATTATTGGCGTTAAAAAACAGACCAGACGCTGTATATGTTGCTGGCGATTATGCGGCCTTAGGAGCCTTCCAGATTTTAAATGAACAACAAATTAAAATGCCCGAAGAAATTGCTTTGGTTGGTTTTGGAAACGAACCATTTACAGCTATAGTTTCTCCTGCCATTACAAGTTTGGAACAACATAGTACTGAAATTGGACAACTAGCAGCAAAGACTTTTTTAAAGCATGTTGAGCATAAAACATTTACTCAAACATTAAATAAAATTATTTTAAACGCTGAATTGGTAATTAGAGATTCTTCTGAAAAGCAATAAAGCGCTTTTGTAATTAAACAAAAACGCTTTATTAGATTTTGACTAAATCTATAATTATTTAGATACCTAAAGCTTGTCCACCACCAATTTGGATAGTTTCAGCTGTAATGAAAGAAGCATCTTTACTAGCTAAGAAAGAAACAACACCAGCAACTTCTTCTGGCTGACCTAATCTACCTAATAAAACACTATTTGCCCAAGAAGCAAAAACTTCTGGTTTAGACGCTTTAATTTGTGCGTGGAAAGGCGTATCGATAGTACCAGGAGATACTGCATTTACTCTAATTCCGTATTCAGCTAAATCTTTAGCTAAAGCTCTAGTGATAGATTGTACTCCACCTTTAGATACTGAATAGATTCCAGCTCCAGGTCCTGCACCATTCCATGCTGCATTAGAAGTATAGTTAATTATACTAGGGTTTTCACTTTTCTTAAGGAAAGGAATCGCTGCTCTTGATGCAAAAAATACTGAATCTAAGTTTAAAGCCATAACAAATCTGTATTGCTCAGTTGTCATTTCTTCAAATCTAGCTCTAACACCAATACCACCAGTGTTGTTTACAAGAACATCAATTTTCCCGTATTTTTCACCAATTTTAGTAATGTTTTCAGTTACTGCTTCGTCTTTTGTCATATCAAATCCGAAATATTCAGCAGTAATTCCTTCAGCCGTAAGTTCTTTTACACGTTGTGCACCTATTTCATCTTCAATACCGTTTAATATTACAGTAAATCCGTCTTTACCTAATCTTTTTGCTACTTCGAAACCAATACCACCTGTAGCTCCTGTTATTACAGCTACTTTTACATTTGAATTACTCATTTTTTTAAATTTTTAAGTTTTATTTTACTCGTTTATTTTTAATTATTCTTTACTCTACTGATTTAATATCTTTAGCGAAATAATAAATCGCTCCAATACCAAGTGGTACAAATAATGCAATAGCAATAAATACAGGTGTATAAGATACTTTAGCAACAATAGGTACAACAAAATTCATAATGATTACCGAAAACACACCAACCATTCCACCTAAACCGGCTAACGACCCAACATTTTTACCGCTAAATAAATCACTTGGTAAGGTTTGTACGTTACCAATAGCAAATTGGAAACCAAATAATACTACGAATACAATACCAACAAAACGTTCTGGTGTATTACCAAATAATACAGTAGCTACAAGACCTGAAAACATTATAATTCCACCAATTAAAATGGTATACTTTCTACCTTTGTCAATGGAATTTGTTCTAGAAATAATTTGCCCTGAAACATAGCCTCCAATAATACTACCAATGGCAGCACCAACATAAGGTACCCAAGCAAACATACCTACTTCTTTTACGTTAAATCCATAAACATCAAATAGATAAATAGGCATCCAACCTACAAATAACCACCAAATTGGTTCTAAAAAGAAACGACCAACAACAATAGCCCATGCTTCTCTATGCGATAAAATTTCTCTTAAACTTAATCCTTTACTGTCTTCCGCAGCATCTCGATCCGCTTGACTTTGACCATCTAGAATATGTTCTTGCTCTTCAGGAGTAATCCAAGGGTGTTTTTTTGGTCCGGCTTTATTAATAAGTAACCATGGAATAATCCAAAGTATACCAAAAGAACCTACAACCATAAATGTAGTTCTCCAACCATAAGCAACAAAAAGCATTGCTATAAATGGTGGCGCAATTACAGAACCTATAGAAGCACCTGCATTAAATAAACCTTGTGCAATTGCACGTTCTTTAATAGGAAACCATTCCGCATTACTTTTAACTCCACCTGGCCAGTTTCCTGCCTCAGATAAACCCAATGTACTTCTAAAAAATGCTAGTCCAATAAATCCTCTTACTGTAGAGTGTAAAAAAGAAGATATTCCCCAAACACCAATACTAATAACATAACCTACACGTGTCCCTACTTTATCAAATAACTTACCCGAAAACAACTGTCCCAAGGCATAGGCTACCATAAAAATGTTAAGAATATAACTATAATGCTCTTTAGTTAAACCTAAAGAGTGAGATATTGAGCCTTCTAGGTTTTCATTCCCCCACATTACTGCTAATGCACTTCTGTCTATGTAATTAATTACAGAAGCTAAAAATATGAGCCCAATAATAAACCACCTTAATCCTTTTACTTTCATACAAACACATTTTTAAAATAAACTATTCAACGTTTACTGTTTTATTTGGCAATTAAACTTTTTAATTATCCACTTATAAACTTTAAAATCAACTTATAACATGATAAGTTAACTTTATTTAAGCAAATTCTTCCTATTAAATTTTATAACAATACTGATACAGAATATTAAAATGATCTTTCATCTTCTGTTTTGCCAATACTGGGTCTTGTTTTTTTATGGCTTCATAAATATTAGTATGCTCATCTATTCCAACTACAGCTTGGTTAATGTCACAAACATGATACTTTCCAAAATCAATAATTATTTGCGGTGTAATAGTTAGCATAAATGTATTAATACTACTATTTCCACTCGCCTTTGCTATAGCTAAATGAAAAAGTAAGTCTTCCTGAACAGCATCTTCTCCTGATAAGGCCTTTTCTTTATAAGCATCTAAAGCTGCTTTTATATTTTTTAAATCTTCATCAGTTCGTCGCAAAGAAGCCAATCTAACCGTTTTTAATTCTAGCAAAATTCGAGTTTCTACTAAAGATTTAAAATCAGGATCCTTAAGCCCTAAAATATCATCTATCATCCCATTCATGGCAATAACACCAATATTTGCTACAAACGTTCCACTTTGTGGAATAGATTTTAGTAAACCATAAAACTCTAATCTTTGAATAGCATCACGGACATTAGAACGCGTTACTTTAAACTTTTCGGATAACGTTCTCTCAGCTGGTAACTTATCCCCAGGTTCTAAGTTTTTATAATTAATAAGCTCTCTAATTTTACCAATTATATCGTTTTGTATTATCTGATTATCGCTTATTGTAAGTGCTTCTAACTTCATATGTTATTAAATATATTTACTACTATTTGATTAACAACAAATTAATTAACCAAACAAAAGTGCCGAATTTAAACAAAATCGTTAAATTTTAATCCCGTTTAATCTAGTATTTCACTTTCTTTCATAATTCAAAAATTAAATATATTGCATTTAATTCCTTTTTTAATGTGTTACCTCTAATTCGTAATACTTGATTTTAGAATATGAGCCTTCATCTCTTGATTGAAAATAATTCCCTGCCTTAAAATAGTTTTCGAAAACGCCCCATTTTCTCATATGAATGCCTTCGTAAACCTTGTACTCGTTATTATTTAAAACAATGACCATTTTACCTTCGGATACTTTAACTTCTAACGTAAACTTTCTAAAACCAACTTCTTGTTCAAAATTAAATCCATCATCATCATCCCAAGCATCTTCATGCAATAAAGCCTCACCAGTTGCACTTAAATCTTTAAGTACTTTGGTTTTCACTCTAATTTTACCTTTATCCCAATATATTTTTAATATTGGAGGCGCATTATTGTCTTTTTCACCAATTAAATCCCTTTGTTCATTTGTTAAACGCCCGTGGATTTGCATGATAATAGTTCTATGATACTTGCCTTCCGAATCTTTTGTAGTTTCTCCCATGGCTAGTTTCCCTTTCATGTTAGCACCGTCTGCAAAGGTCCAGTTCGTGTTATTATCACCAGGAACCATTTGCTCTCTTAATTCAGATCTCGTGTACTTTGTATTTGCCGTTGTGGCATTACTCGGAAAAGAATAAAAAACTAATGCTCCACTAGTAGAATCATTATACATATAAGGTATTAACCTTTCGTCTGTAGCGTAATTCAAAATTTCAGGTGGCTCAATATTCATCGCTCCTCCTTTTTTGTTTAGCTCAGGTGTTGTAACACTCCAATGGCTTAAATCAATGTTTGAAAGCTTAACCTTTTTTCGTTTTTTCTTCTTCTTTTTATTTTCAACTTTAATACCCGAATCTGAAACGTTGCTTTTCTGTGCTTGACAAGCAACGTTTCCAGATAGAAATATCGATAATAAAAGTACTAATAGTTCTTTTCGGATGTTATTCATTTCTTATTTATTGATTAAAACCCTGGAGTTTGAATTGAAACATCATCTAAAAACTGATTATTCGTTGAAGAACCAGCATCCGGAACCGCATAAAACACAGCTGTTGTTGAACTAGCAGTAAACGTAAAAGTATATTCCTTGTATGAATCCTCTTCATCTGAAACAACATAAACGGCATCACTATTTCCTGCTAAATCAGTCTCATCCTGAACTTCATTATTTAATATGTACACGGTAAAATTTTCCGTTCCTTTAGTTCTAACAAACATTGAAATAGTATA
Organism: Algibacter sp. L1A34; assembly: GCF_009796805.1. Taxonomy (NCBI): domain Bacteria; kingdom Pseudomonadati; phylum Bacteroidota; class Flavobacteriia; order Flavobacteriales; family Flavobacteriaceae; genus Algibacter; species Algibacter sp. L1A34. The sequence goes on from NZ_CP047029.1 coordinate 960,713, forward strand.
TTCTACACCAATTTCAACAGCAAAAGGCTGATAAGCTCTACGATCATCACTATCAAATTTTAAAGCATAAGTACCGGAATTCTTAGTTGAAGTAATCCCCCCTGCTTTCTTTCCTAAGGCCTTAAGACCTGCGTTAGCCCATGTATATGGACTATCTGTTATTCCGTCTTTTAATACATTAGGAGGATCTAACTCCCAAGCATCATTATTATCATCTTTATTCCCTGTAAACTCATCAATTGAACCATTAAGAATCTCTGCAGCAAAAGTTGCATTAACTCCAGTTGCGTTCCCGTCTTGATCGAACCCAGGTGTTTGAATTGATACATCGTCTAAAAACTGATTATTTGCTGAAGAATTATCATCAGGAACCCCATAAAACACAGCAGTTGTTGAACTCGCAGTAAAAGTAAACGTATATTCCTTATATGAATCCTCATCATCTGAAACAATATAAACAGCATCACTATTTCCTGTTAAATCAGTCTCATCCTGAACTTCATTATTTAAGATATACACGGTAAAATTTTCTGTTCCTTTAGTTCTAACAAACATTGAAATAGTATATTCAACGCCAACTTCCACAGCAAAAGGCTGATACGCTCTACGATCACTACTATCAAATTTTAAAGCATACGTGCCGGAATTCTTAGTTGAAGTAATGCCTCCTGCTTTCTTTCCTAAAGACTTAAGACCAGCATTAGCCCATGAATAAGGACTATCAGAACCATCTTTTAATGTATTTGGAGGATCTAGTTCCCATGCATCATTATTATCATCTTTATTTCCTGTAAACTCATCAATTGAGCCATTCAAAATTTTTGCAGCAAAAGTTGCTTGAACACCTCCTACAGGAACACCCTGTGTAATAGTTTTAGATACACCGGCATCATTTGTTGTAGTTAATGTCACTTCATAACTACCTTCACCAGCATAAATATGTGTTGGATTAACCTCTGTTGACGTAGTTCCATCACCAAAATCCCAACTATGAGAAACTGCTAATATTGATGCATCTGTAAATTGTACGCTAAAACCTGAAACAGCAAAAGTAAAATCAGGAATTGTTGATAAGACTAATCCTTCTATATTTTTAGATACAGAAACTTGAACGTTCAAAAAAGTAGTTGCCGTAAGGGTTGCTTCAAAAGTATCAGCGGTTTTATATATATGTACAGGATTAAAACTAGGATCTTCTTCGGTATCACCTTCTTCAGAATTCCACACTAAAGTCTCTCCATCGCCAAAATCCCAAACTAATGCTTTAGCACCAGAGGTTAAATTTTCGAAAGCAACTTCTGAATCTACCATAGTAGGCGTGAAATCAACAAAAATAGGTGCTACATTTGATGAATCTTCAGCAACTAAACCATCAGAACTTTTTGTAGTTAATGTTACTGTATATTCACCACCTTCAGTATAAGTGTAATCAGGATTTGCTTCAGTTGATGTATTACCATCTCCAAAATCCCATAAATAAGAAGCTGCGTCCGTTGAATAACTTCTAAACACAAATGACATAGTATCATCTGCACTTGTACTTGTTGTAAACAAAGTATTTGGTTGAATATTATTTACATTTCCCGTTGGTGGTATAAACTCGTCATAACCACTATCATAGCATGATACAAGCCCCAAAAGCATAGAAAATAATACAAAAACACTTCTATTAATTTTTTTAAATATTTTATAATTCATAATATTAAATTTTAGAACGTTTATTGTTTAACTGTTATATCAAATGCGTCTAATCTACTTTCAACACCAGAATTAGTAAGTAAAATGATTACTTTTTCATTTTCTCCAGCTTCAAAAGTTATAGCGTGCTTTTTGAAAACATCACCTACTCTACCTACATTATTATCCGTTCTAGAAGCAATAATGTTAGCAGCTAACTTTGCCTCATCTAAACTTGTTGCATTTGTACTTACTATAGATACAGTAACATCTCCAAAAGCATTTTCTTCAAAAGCACTAAAATAAGTTAATACGTAGGTTGCTCCTGCAGTTACCTCTATTTCTTGATAACCAGTTCTAGTTCCATCTGCTGGAAATTTCGATGCTTGTAATCCTTCAGGTAAAACACCTTCTGCTTTTGAATTAATCTGAAATACACTACCCCAAGCACTACTGCTAGGTGCTCTCCATGAATCTCTACCATCTCCAGTGCCGTCAAACAAACTATTATCCTCGAAACCAGGCTCTCCAATTTCCGGTTGTGGAATTGTTGGTACAGCTTGATTTACAGTAACTAGTTTTTCAGTATAATTAAATTTACCAAGGTTATCGGTAACCGTTAATCCAACGGTATACTCTCCTGGGCCAGGAAAAGAAAATATTAATTCTTGATCTTGTAATGTTGCTGGAGGTAAAGCCGTAATTTCACTTTCTAAATCAGAAATATTTTGTAATATTTCATCTGAAAGTGCTGCTTCAGCTGCTACTAATTGAGCTTCAAAGTCAACAATTTCTGCTTCTAAAACATCAATCTTAGCCTGATTAGTTTCACATGGTAATTTAAACTCACGTTTAGCAATCTCTTTTTCAATAGCCACAACCGTAGCTCTTTCAGCTTCAATTTTAAGGTTTAAAATCGGCAACTCCTTATTGATGAAAGTAACTCCATCTGCAGGAGCTATGGACCACTCATACATTGTTCCGTTTACTGCTAAATTAGAACCTGCTTGAAAATTAAAATCATACTTCGCCCATAATTCATTTTTTTCGCAGTCAAATTCTGAAGTCGTTACGTCGGTTAAGTTATAAAAAGGTGTCGGACCCGTAATATCCTCTAAATCACCTACGTTAGCTAAATCATCGCTAACACACGCTGTTAGGAAAACGAATGTACCTAACACTATATATTTTAAATTAAATAAATATTTTTTCATAATTATGCGATTTTAGTATCCGTTATTTTGGTTATAAAAGCCAGGTAAATTGTCTATTTCTCTTTGTGGAAAAGGAAGGTATTTCTTTTCGTTTGTGTAAAACAAACTGTTTTGATTTGAGAATGTTGTTAAAACATCATCTGCCTTACCAAACCTAATTAAATCGTACAAACGTTGATTTTCGTAAACAAATTCAACACGTCTTTCCGCTAATAAATCAGCCTTTGTTAAGTTAACTACCTCTTCAAGACCAGCTCTTAATCTTACTTTATTAAAAGCGTCAATAGCTCTAGAATCTGTGGTACTATCATCATTTCCTAAAATAGCTTCTGAGTACAACAATAATACATCGGCATATCTTAAAACTATCCAATCATTATCTCCAATCTCACCATTTGTTGGGAATTTAACATTAAAAGTATCTTTTGTATTATCTATTAATGTTGCGCTATAATCTAATGCATTAACACTAGCATAGAACCTTACAGGTTGTAATTCTGGATTCATAACTTCTAAAAAATCAAGGGTTGCAATATTTACACCATTTGAAGGCCCTTGCAACGTCATAGCAAAACTATGCGATTCTGAATCGGTTTCTACTTGATCGCCTAAACCACTATCACTAGTTACATAATTGTCACTACTAACTAAATCGTAAGCTATTGAAAAAATAACTTCATCATTAATTTCCAATGCAGAACTGTTTGACCAAGATCCATCAAGAACACCATCTGTATAACCATCAGAAATTGCATTTCCTAAAACATGCCCATAATCGATTACTAGGTTGGCATAATATTCGGCATCAGTTAAAACATCAGTTGTAGGGTTTAAAGGATCTGCATTAAACTCGAACTGCTCAGCGTTATTTCTTTCTGTAAATATTAAATCATAATTATATGACCCATTATTTTCTATTACAGAGGCTAATAAAAGTTCTGCTTCAGCATAATTAGGGTTAGGTTGACTTAAATATGCTTTTGCAGCTAAACAAATTGCAGCGCCTTTAGAAGGACGATATCTATTTTGTACACCACCGTCTAAATATGCTATGGATGTTTTAAAATCGTTAATAATCTTAGCATAAACATCGGCTTCTGGTAATTGAGGATAATCTAAAGCTTCATCCTTAGTGATATCTAAAACTTTATCTACATAAGGCACGTTTTGATACGCTCTTACCAAATTAAAATGACACAAAGCTCTCATAAAATAAGCTTCACCAACGGCATATTGCTGGTTTTCTGGGGCTAAAAATCGATTATCGATAATATTATTAGCGTGTTTAATAGTAGACATATTATTAGAATAATATGTTGCTACATCACCATTATTTGCATTTACATTATAAGCATTGATTGCAGGAAAGTTTCCGTTTTCTGAATTAGCTCTTACATTATCAGATCGTAATTCTATTAATAAAAACTCATTTGCTGGAACTTTTTGATACGCATCTAAAACTCCATTTGATAACAACTCAAATCCGTTATCTGTTTGTAGTAACTCCTCTATTGAAAGTGCCGTAGGATTACTAAGGTCTAGTTCTTTCTCACAACTTGTAACTAAAGCTGCTAAAGAAAAACAAACTATTATATTTTTATATATCTTTTTCATAATTAATTAAAATTGAAAGTTAATCCCTGCTGAAATTGTTCTAACCACTGGACCATCTCCTCTTTGATAACCTGATGTTAATGGCGTATTGGCATTATCTGATGTTTGACCAGAAGCATCTGGGTTAAACCCTTCATAACCTTTAGCAGTAAAAAACAATAAATTCTCTCCTGTTAAATAAAACCTTAGCTTATCAATTCCATTTCTTGAAGTAAACGATTCTGGTAAAGAGAAACCTAATGTTACATTTCTTAAAGTCACAAAAGAAGCATCTTGAATATGATCGTCTGTAAATCTTCTATGAACTGTTAAATCTCTATCAGGAAAACTAGCAAGCTCATTTACGGCAGATTCACTAGCATAATACAACTGATCTAAATCGGCAACTCTAACTTCGGCTCCATGAGACCCTTGCCATTGGAATGAAAAATCGAAATCTTGATATCTAAAATCTGAACTGAATCCCCAAGTAAAATCTGGATAAGGACTTCCTAATTCCGTTCTATCCTCATCATCTATAACACCATCATTATTTAAATCTTTTACATAAACATCTGCAAAATCATTATTAAACCTATTAAAAGGGTTATCAACCCACTCTAACGGAATTTCTTTTTCGTAAACCCAACCGTAAAAAGATGTTATTGGTTGCCCTACTTTAGCTATAAACTGTGTAGCTCTGGTATCCTGTGCAATCTCAGAAATAATTTGTTCACTTTTCCCTAAACTTTGAACTGTATTTCTGTTTAAAGAAAACTGACCTGAAGCAGACCAACTAAAATCTTCGCTAGTAATAAGTCTTGAATTTAATTCTATTTCAAGACCTTCGTTTTTAACTTCACCAATATTTTGTAACCAATTATCTGCACCATAAGTACCTGCTACCGGAGCAAAAAGAATTAAGTCTTCACTTGTTCTTGTATAATAATCTAATGATAAATTTAAAAGACTTCTACCAAAGGTAACATCTATCCCAGGGTTAAACTCTACTAATTTTTCCCAACCTAAATCTTTATTTGCTAAAGTTAACCCTTTAACTCCTGTTTGACCATTATAACCAACAGTTCCGAATGTTTCTTCGAATCTATAAAGTGATTCAAATATATTGTTAGATATTTCATTAGAACCCGAAACACCATAACTAGCTCTTAATTTTAAGAATGTTACAAGATCGCTTGACGACAAGAAATTTTCCTTCGACATAACCCAACCTACAGAAGCTGCAGGAAAGAACCCAAACCTAGTATTTGGTCCAAATCTAGTACTACCATCAGTACGAGCAGATACTTGTAATAAATATTTTTCATTATAGTTATAATCTACTCTTCCAAAATAAGACACTAACTTATCTGTTCCATTATCTGTATAAGTAGTTCCTCCATCTGCAAGCGCAATATTATTATTAAAATCATTGGTATAACCTACTGCTTCGGTCTCTTGTGTATAAAAATCTCTTTGTGTATACTCAAATCCAAAAACTGAATTAAATTCATGTTTACCAAAACTCTTCTTATACTTAACAAGTGATTCAAATACAAATTGATTTAATTCATCTCTTCCTTCTGCTCTGAAAGCTTCTTGATCTCTATTTTCTTGACCATATAAATAGTCAGCATCATTATTCTTATTGTGTCTAAAAACACCTGAAACAGTTTGTCTAAAATTAAGCCCTTTCGCTAATTCAAAATCAATATAAGATGATGCATTTAAACTTAATTTCTTCTTCGTTCTAGATCTTTCCAGAAAATGAACTAAAGGATGTACATTTTTTGTAGTAGATAAAGTTAGTCCTCCTGATGTTAAATCACTAGCCACTGGAAGTCCTGTATTAGGGTCTCTAAGAATTTGTCTAGGATTATTTGGGTCTTGTGTAAAAACATGATCAAAAGCTCTAGAAAAACCATAACTTCCTTCTCCAAGGTTCTCAAATAGTTTCCCAGCATCTGTTGAAGTCCCTACATCTGTAGAAAAATTAGTAACATACTTTAAATGTTCTTCATTTAAGTAAAGCGGCACATGCCCATATTGTCTTAATGGATCTGTAAAACGCGCTGGCAACTTATTTTGATCGTTATAATTAACACTTAAATTTGCACCAAATTTAATTTTCTTGTTTTTTGATTTACTATCAACTTTTATTCTTGCATTATATTTCTTGAAATTATCGGTTAATGCAATCCCCTCATCTTCAAGATATCCTAAAGAAGCCGTGTAACTTGTTAATTCAGTACCTCCTCTTACTGCTAAAGAGTGGCTAGTTATAACACCTCCATTAAAAACTTCATCTTGCCAGTTTTTTTCACCACCACCTAATGAAGCAATGAAATCCATAGCTTCAAGCTCAGCATAAGCAGAATCATAATCACCTAAAATCCTATCATAGTTCGGGCTATCGAGAGATATCCCATTAATCACACTCTCTAATCCATTTAACCTAGCTCTTTCATCTGCTATGGTAGTATTAAAATTGTCATTTTTATTAGCGTATTTATACCCCGTAAATGTATTGTACGAGAATTTTGTTGTCCCTGAAATACCTTTTTTAAGAGTAACTAATATTACGCCATTTGCTCCACGAGAACCGTATATAGCAACAGACGATGCATCTTTCAAAACACTAATAGAATCAATATTATTATTATCGATAGATCCTAAAATATCAGCATCATTACCTAAAACAATTCCGTCTACAACAATTAAAGGGGACGATGAACCTGTAATTGATCCAGGCCCTCTTAATGTGATTTTTGGATCACCACCAGCCTCTGATGATGCTACTTGAATTCTTAAACCAGCTACTTTCCCTTGAAGAGCATCCTCTACACGAGATACCGAAACATTTTCAAGATCTTTACCAGAAACTTTTGTTAAAGCACTAGTTATAGTCTTCTCTTTTTGATCTCCGTAACCAATAACTACAACTTCATTTAGTTGAGCTACATCTTCAAGAAGCGCTATATTCAATGTTTTTTGATTAGCGACAATAATAGTTTGAGAAATAAAACCAACATAAGATATTTGAAGAACATCTCCTTGCTTTACTTCTATTTGAAAAGCACCATCAAAATCTGTTGAAGCTCCTTTTGAAGTATTTGATATAATAACATTTACCCCAGGAATAGGGATGTTATCTGCAGCCGAAACAACAACACCCGTAAGTTGCCTGCTGCTCTGCGCAAATAAAGTAATATTGAAAACCAACATTACTGTTAAAATTAGTTTAGACTTTAAATTCATAATTAAATTAAATTAGTTTAATTTTTACTGTGTTTGAAATGGAGTTTAATTTTCAAAATTATTTGAATTTTAAAAACTGAAATAACTCCATAGTTTTAAGAATTGTTTAACTCCTAAAATTGTATTAAAAACATCTGTACTAACTATAATTATGTAATTTTGTAGAACACATGTTTTAATTAATGTAATGGCATGTTTTAATTTACTTCCCTCCTACAAGAAGTAAATAGTTTTAAAAAGGACGGGGATGAATCCGTCCTTTTTTTATATTTTATAAAAAGCTTTCATAATTATAATTTATAAAATTAGCTTTAGTACTCTTACTCAATCAAATAACTGGTTGACCAGATTGGTTTACCAAATATATATAAAATTTTGTTAAAAACAGTGATTTCATAAATTTTAACTAAAAAATCTATTAAAACATCTCCTGTATAAAAAAAACACTTTAAAAAGTATTAATTTATCATCATAACAGATTTTTTACTTTGACTATTTATCTCCAAAATAAGACACACCATCACCACTTAGAAAATCTTCTCTTACAGGACTAAATGTGTCAATTAATTCGCCTTCTTCTAGACAAACCGCACTATGTAATAAATTAGGCTCAATATATACGCCATCTCCTGCTTCTACAATTTGCTTTACTCCATCAATTTCAAATTCAAATTTACCTGAAGCACAAAAAGTAGCTTGCGTGTGAAAATGTTGATGAGGAGAACCTAATGCCCCTTTCTCAAATTTCACTCTTACCATCATAATTTGGTTATCGTAGCCTAAAAACTTTCTTGAAACTCCTCCTCCAAGTTCTTCCCATTCCATGTCTTTTGTGATGACGTACTTTTCACTTAATCTTTTCATAATTTTTTATTTAAGTTGATTTATTTATTTGAAATAATAAGAACCAGACCACTCGTAATTCTCATTATTAATTTTCAATTTATGTTTTACTTCCTTTTCACTATTGATATTAGCAGTAATAAATAATTTCGAATTACCTTTTACATTAGTAATAACAATTGCTGTATAAGCTTCGGTATCTAAAAGCACTTTTAACTCCGCTATATTACTTTTAGAATTTACTGCAGATTCTGTTACTGGACTATAACTTCCATGCGCCTCAATTGCAGACACGAACGTTGTGTTCTTAACATTCTTACGTCTTAAAAGTAAAGCAGCCTCTCGTCTTAAATTAAAATACGGATCGTTTGCACCTATTCGTGTAAACAACAAATCGTCGGCAGTAGTAGTAACCGTTGTTAACGTATAAAACTCACCCTTATTCAACCAAGACAATTTACTATTACCACTTTGCGCTTTAGCGGAACCTTCAACAAACAAATGCTGATATCCGTTTTTATTACCTAAAGTTTTTAACGTAGCTGGTGTTTTATATTCAAAGTTTGTTTGTAAAACCTGACCTAAAAAGTAATATGGAAAATCATATTGATTGGCCTTGTTTGATGTCACCTTCATAATATCCAAAACATAAGGTTTTTCAAAATCTTCGTCCTTTATAACAGCCATAGTACGAAGCATTTCTGTTCCTGCATAGGCATGAACATCTTTTGCACTTACTACTTGCACATTTTCATGCTCTGAAGAAAAATAATTAAGTTCTGGATGATATTTATTCCCTGTTTCAAAATCACCATTAAAATGAGAGGTTTCATTTTGGGTCACGGTATTATGAGCTATGGTTTGTTTCGCCCAAGTCTTATTTTCTTTTAAATAATTTCCGCCACCTTTTTGTTCAATATTTACAAAACGAGCTAAACCATAATCCTGGATAACCTCATCACCATTATCATATAATGAATATGATAATTTATCGTAATGCCCATGGCTTGAACCTTGCGCCGCATATTTAAAAACAAGCTCTATGCCTTCGTTACGCAAAATACCCACACCACCCTGGGAACCATTAGGACCATCGGATAAATTAATCGACTTTTTATTAAACGGTTTTTCTTCTCCATTTTTTATTCCGAGTGCTACTGCTAAACCAGAATCATCCAACAACACTCTATTTTGTTGCTTCGCTATACTTAACAGGCCTGGATCTTGCACTCCAAAATGATACGAAATATCTACAGCCGTTACTAAAGCACTATTGTAATAAGACATCCCTTTTTGACCATCGTTAAGCGGAAAAAAATCACCATCCGCATCAGATAAATTTAAAAGAGCATTTATTGATTTCAAAAGCACGCCTTCTTTATATTCAAAAATCTTCACATCTGGTCTTACATTATGCAAGCCTTCAGCAAAAATTAAAAAAGGATACATAGCATATCTTTGATAATAAGGTCCTTCATTATAATATCCATCAGGCGAAAAAGGCTCTTCTATATTGGCTAAAAACCCAGCTTTTCCGTCCTTATTAATATAACCACCATCATCATCTTTGGCGGTTTTATCCATTTCTAAATCTTTAATCCCGTATAAAGCTCGATTGATTAACTCTTCATCATTCATTACCAAACCAATCATACCAACTGCTGCATTTCCCCATGTACTATGGTTATGTACTCTGTTGTAAAACTGAGGGTTTTCTATAGAAATATAATCTGCAAAAGGCTTAAATAAATTAGTTTCTAACTTGTTCCTTTCTTCTTCAGTTAAATAATCATAAACACAATCATAAGCCTGACTCACATACACCAACCAGTTAGAATCGTTTAAACATTGCCAAAACAACTTGCCTCTCGCATAAGATCTTGTTTTAGGATGCTTAGGCAATCCTTTATACATACCCTCGTATTGCATAAGCATATCTTTTACATACTTTGCATACTTTTCATCATCTAAAATTTGATATAAAACTCCTGCTTTTTGCAAAACAATCATGTTACGTTTATGACGCACATGAGTATAACCACCAGAATAGTCTTTTGGTGTTGGTGTATCGATACCTAATTCAATTTCGGCATCAATTTCTTCTTGAACTTCTTTTAAAGTATTATCAAAAATTGGAATATTACCCAATTGCGCTCTAATCTCCCTAACTCCTTGTTTTGTAAGAATTAAATTGGGATGACCTCCTTCAGTCTCTGTAGAAACCATTTCACTTTTTTCATTCGACACTTGCTCCTTACAAGAAAACATAACGATTAAAACGAGTATTAAACTGAGTAAATTGACTCTTGATTTTTTCATTTTTTTTAGAAAAGGTTTAATTGGTTTACCAAATTGGTTTACCAAATATAAGCATTATTATCACTTGCGCAAAAGAATGACCAACATATTAATGATTTTAAAATTGAAAAAAAGTCAAAAATAACCAAGTTTTCAACTTATAAATTAAACAAATTCATTGTTAATTTAAAAACACAACAACAAATAATCGACATAAAATAAATTACACTATTTCACTGTTTTGTGTCTTTATTTGTTTAATTTTCCTACTTTAGGTTTTTCGTAAGAAATTAAAAATAAAAGATATAGGTTAAACGTGCTATATTTTCAAAACTTTTAAGAACCTCTTACCTATAACTCTGCACGCTAAAAACAAGGTGACAATAATGACTTAAATAAAGTATTTAATGCTAACGAATATACTTTTTATTAAAAAAACATTAGTAACAAACGGATATGAGAGGGAATTTAAAAAAATTCAATAAAACATACGTCCGCTATTGTAATAAACTTATTAATCTAAAAAAAATAATACTATGTCGCACCACTACTTAGTTCAACATCACTCATACTAAAATAAGTTTCTTACACACTTTCAAACCCTTAGCTCATAAAAACAAATTGACTCAATCTTGTTTTTATGAAAAATTTAACTATATTTGGTAAACCAAATTGGTAAACCAGTTTAAACAATATTCAAATTCGGACAATTTCACTCCTAATTTCGAACTCTTAAAAACAACAATTAAACTAATTTTAAAATCTACTAAAAAGACTCTATGAAAAACTAAAAAAAAGAAAAGAAAGAAGAAAAACAAACAAGCCAAGATATCTGTTGAATCACCACAAGAATCAACATATGTCTTATTATTTATTCTAAACTAATCTAATTTATTAAACTAATGAAAAAACACAAACGATTTAAAAAGGTTTACCTTTTATTATTAGCCTTTTGTTTTGCATTTACTGTAAATGCCCAACAAAAAACAATAACAGGAACAGTAACCTCGGAAACAGACAACCAGCCGTTACCTGGTGTTAATGTAATTGTAAAAGGGACAAACACAGGGGCTTCAACCGATTTTGATGGAAACTATTCTATAACTGTAGAAGGAACTAATTTAGAACTAAGCTTTAGTTATGTAGGTTTTGTTCAAAAAACAGTTACTGTTGGAACTCAATCTAAAATAAATGTAGCTTTATCCGAAGACGTAAGTGCTTTAGAAGAAGTAGTTGTTGTTGGATATGGTGCTCGTAAAAAGAGTGACATTACAGGAGCTGTATCATCAGTAAAAGCTGACGAACTAACAGCATTCCCTGTATTAGACGCAGCACAAGCACTTCAAGGACGTGCTGCAGGTGTTGTAGTACAATCTAATAATGGTGGTGAGCCAGGAGCTCCAATAAAAATCAAAATTAGAGGTACAACGTCTATTAGTGCAAACAGTTCACCTCTTATTGTTGTGGATGGTTTTGTAGGAGCTTCAATGCCTCAAGCTAATGATATTAAATCTTTAGAAGTTTTAAAAGATGCATCAGCAACAGCTATATACGGATCTAGGGGCTCTAACGGTGTAGTTTTAGTAACAACAAAAAAAGGTAGAAACGGAAAACTAACAGTAGAACTTAATTCTACATATGCAGTTCAAAATATCGCTAATAAATTAGATTTATTAAATGCAGATGAATTTACTGAATACCAAAAATTAAGAAATCCATCTTATGTGCAAGGAACAGCAGATACAGATTGGCAAGATTTAATATACAGATCTGGAAGTACAGCAAACCATCAACTATCTTTTTCAGGAGGATCGGACAAAATGAACTTCTATGCCTCTGGTAACTATTTTAATCAAGATGGTATAATTGTTAATTCTGGTTTTGAAAGAGCAACATTCTTAGCAAACTTAGATGCACAAGTAACTGATAAATTAAAATTAGGTTTAAACCTATTTGGTAGTCGTGGCACTAAAAACGGTGTTGCAACTCAATCTACTGGTTCTAACGGTGTTGGTGCAGGTGGTGATGATGTAATTTCTTTAGCAATGAGATTTGCACCAGACTTACCAGTTCAAGATGAATTAGGACACAATACGGTTAACTCTGTTGGTGATCAAGTTGATAATCCATATGCAGTTGCAACAGAAAGAGTAGATGAAACTAAAACAGATAACTTTAGAGCAAACTTCTATGCAAATTATGATATTTTAGAAGGTCTTACTTTTAAAACAACATTTGGTTTAAGCACGGAAAATGAAACTAACGGGACTTACAGTCCATCAACGTTAATAACAACAGCTTCATCTGAAGGAGGACGTGCAAACGTAACGAATGCAAAAAGAACAAATGTTTTAAGTGAAAATTACTTAACTTATAAAAAAGAATTAGGAAAAGGTGATTTAACTTTATTAGGTGGGGTTTCTTTTCAGAAAACAACTACTGAAGCATTTTCTGCTGCTGGTACAGGTTTCATCTCAGATAGCTTTTCTTTTTATGCTTTAGACAAAGCAACAGGCTTATTACAACCTGATTCTTCTTTATCAGAAACAGAAATACAATCTCAATTTGGAAGGGTAAATTATGATTATGATGATAAATATTTAATTACAGCAACAGTAAGACGTGATGGAGCTTCTAACTTCGCTGCCAATGAAAAATACGCTATTTTCCCTTCTGCAGCATTAGGTTGGAAAGTATCTAACGAGAACTTTTTAAAAGACAGTGAAACAGTTTCTAATTTAAAATTAAGAGTAAGTTATGGTGTTACAGGTAATCCATCAATTAGTCCTTACCAATCTTTAGCTCGATTCGCTAGTCTTTATGCTTCTAGCAACGGGCAAACCGTTAATGCTATTACACCAGACCAACCGGCTAACCCAGATTTAAAATGGGAATCTTCTTACCAAACAAATCTTGGTGTAGATTTAGGTTTATTTAATAGTAAAGTAACGCTTTCTTTAGATTATTACAATATTGATACTAAGGACTTAATCTTAGGAAACAATGGTATTCCAGAGTATTTCGGTAATGCAAATGATGAAATACTAACAAACCTTGGAGAGATTAACAATAAGGGATTTGAAATTTCTTTAAACACAAGAAATATTACTAACGATAACTTTAGCTGGTCTACAGATTTTAATCTTTCTGCTAACAAAAACAAAGTAGTAGCATTAATTAACGATGCTGATATATTTGGTGATGCTACTCCTAGTTATTTTAGCCACGATAGAAGTTATGTATTAAGAGTTGGAGAAGAAGTTGGTCTTTTCTGGGGTTATGATTATGCAGGTGTTTACCAAGGTGGAGCTTTACCAACAGGAACAGCAACTTTAGCTAGCGGTGTTGCAGGTGATCCATTATTTGTTGATTTAGATGGAAGTGGAGATATTTCAGAAGATGATAGAACAACGATAGGTAACCCCAATGCAGACTACACTTTTGGAATTACAAATAGCTTTTCTTATAAAAACTTAGACTTAAGCATCTTTTTTCAAGGTTCTCAAGGTGCAGACATTTTTAACTTAACTGATGTGCAGCTTAATAACGGTGACGCAAACACCACTAGAGACTATTTTAATAACGCTTGGACGGCTACAAATACTGATACAAACCAACCAAGAGTTGGAAACAACAGTAACAGAGAGATTTCTTCTCGCTTTGTTGAAGATGGAAGTTATATTAGATTAAAAAACATCGCACTTGGTTATAACATACCAACAGATGTTATTTCTAAATTAGGATTAGAAAGAGTAAGAGTATCTGTAAGTGCACAGAACCTATTAACATTCACAAATTATTCAGGTTTAGATCCTGAGGTAAACTATTTCGGTTCTGCGGGAGACAACAATACTTCTTCAAATACCGTTCAAGGTTTTGATTTTGGAAATTACCCAACAGTAAGATCTGTAAACTTCAGCCTTAATGTGAAATTTTAATCAATAATAAAAAAAATAAAAAACATGAAAACATATAAATATTTATTCTTGTTATTGATGAGTTTATCAATAGTTGGATGTTCAGATTTAGAAGAAGAGCCAGTAGGACTATTATCTCCAGACGGATTCTTCCAATCTACAAATGATATACAAACTGCAGTTGACGGTGCTTTAACACATGCTATCAATGAAAAGTTTTGGGGAAGAAAATTATCTATTGCTTTAATGTTACGTTCTGACATGGTTGACCTTGCATCAGACGAAACAAGAAGGGTTGAGATGAACGAATTAACCACACTAGGTAGTAACGGGATGATTAGTGAATTTTGGCCTAAAACCTACCAAGGTATTGCAGCTGCAAACCTTGCTATTGCCGGAGCAGAATCTGTAGGCGCAGAAGATGCTATTAAAAACCCAGTAGTAGCACAAGCATATTTCATAAGAGCTTTTTACTATTTTCACTTAGTAAGACAATTTGGATCTGTTCCATACATAGATGAACCAATTACAGACGCAGCAGCATCTGCAGCTATAAGCAGCACACCTGTAGCAGAAATATATGAGAACATTATTGCAGATTTAGAGTTTGCAAAAACATGGTTACCTAACACAACTCTATCTAGAGCTATCCCATCTAAAGCAGCAGCTAGCTCATATTTATCGTTAGTATATTTAACAATGGCAGGAACAAGTGATTCTGCTAATTTCAAAAAAGCTTTCGACGAAGCCTCAGAGGTTATTGCTCGCGCTGAAAACGGTACTTATAGCTTAGGTTTAGATCCTGATTATCAAACTTTATTTGATGCGACTAAAATAGACGCTTCTATTGAGCCTATTTTTGCTTTAGATTATAATAACTTTGAAGCTCCTGATAATGCTTACGATCAAATAGCTCCAATGACAGGTATTAGAGGAAGTGACACAAACGGTGGTGGCTGGTCTGTTGCTGTTCCAGCACTTGCAGTTTATGAAACTTGGAACTCTGAAGATTACAGAAGAGCTGTTAGTATGGATGATTTTTCATATTTTGGTGGTGTAAAAGTAAATTATAACGATTGCCCTAGCATTGATTCAGAAGGAAATCCTACAGGTTGGTATACTGATGCAGATGGTACATGTGTACAATTAGAAGATGATACTAACAATGACGGAATTGGTGATTCTGGAGAAGAAATACCTGCTGGTGGTTATGTATCTGCTGGACCTCATAAATTTGCTAAAAACAGACCTTACGTAGCAAAGTATACACGTTACCCAGGACCTTTTGCTCGTGGAAACGGTAGAGCAACTAGCCATAATTATTCAATGATTCGCTATGCAGAAGTATTATTAATTGCTGCAGAAGCAGCCGTTGAATTAAATGATGATATATCTGCTGTAAAATATATAAATGCCGTAAGATCTAGAGCTAGATCTGGTGGAGCATGGTTAAGCACAGCATCAAGTTTAGTTCCTGCAGATCACTCAGGAGGAGTTACTGTTGATGATGTATTAGAAGAACGTAGATTAGAACTTGCATTCGAAGGTAAAAGATGGTATGATATTGCTAGAAGAAAAATAGGAGATCAAGTTTTTAGTGCTTCTGGTTTAGAAGGTGCAAAAGCTAACTTTTCTTCGGACGACTATTTAATGCCAATCCCTGAAGATGAATTAGAAAGAAACCCTAATTTATAAATGCATTGGTAATAAATTTTAAATTACACAAAGCTAGCTAATAGCTTATAGTTTTCAATCTTGGGCTTACCAAATTAAAAATGTAAACCCAAGATTACTAACAAATAGAAAAAAACAGATTCAAAATAATATTCAATACAACCTGAATATTATTTTGAATCTGTTTTTTTATTTAAAATGGTTTCTCTAAAATCATAAATATCAATTCTACATCCATTATATTATTTTTTTTATATTGTAAAAACAATACACTCAATAATACGTTTAACAAATTGACCTAACTATTATAGTTGTAATGTTGAGTTTAATTATTATATATTTATATGTAATTTAATAAAAATGAACACAAAAATTCTATTTCTAGCAATTACACTTACAACGTTAAGCTGTAAAAACAAAACAGAGGTCCAAACCAATAAATCCCAACATGGCTCAGTCCCATTAGAAAAGCGCTACAAAGATCTACTTCAATACAACCTAGATTCTTTGGCATTTCCGCGTAGCTTAAACATAAAAACTAATACTATAAAAACA
This sequence comes from Algibacter sp. L1A34, assembly GCF_009796805.1. NCBI lineage: Bacteria > Pseudomonadati > Bacteroidota > Flavobacteriia > Flavobacteriales > Flavobacteriaceae > Algibacter > Algibacter sp. L1A34. Next base: position 977,742 of record NZ_CP047029.1, read on the forward strand.
ATACTATCAAAAGATTGGTGTAGTGGCTTCTTCCCTGGTAACCTTTGGCAAATTTATGAACTAACAGAAAATGAAGCTTATAAAAACAAAGCCAAACAATGGACAGCTTTTGTTGAAAAAGAAAAAACCAATAACCGCACGCACGATATGGGTTTCAAAATTTTCTGTAGTTTCGGAAATGGATTAAAACATGAAGAAAACGAAGAGTACAAAAAAGTTATAGTTGAAAGCGCAAAAACATTAAGCACACGTTTTAATGAACATATAAGCAGTATCCGCTCGTGGGATTTCAACAAAAATGTTTGGCAATTTCCAGTCATTATAGATAATATGATGAATTTAGAATTACTGTTTGAAGCTACTAAAATCTCCAAAGACAGCTCTTACTATAATCTTGCGGTTAAACACGCTAATACCACGCTAAAAAATCATTTTAGACCAGATAATAGTTGTTATCACGTAGTAGATTATGATACTATTTCGTTTCAACCAAGAATGAAGGTAACACACCAAGGTTTTAATAATGAATCCTCTTGGTCACGAGGACAAGGTTGGGCAATTTACGGTTACACCATGGCATATAGATACACCAAGGATAAACGATACTTAAACCAAGCAGAAGCCACCGCTAATTTCTTTATAAATCATAAAAACTTACCTGAAGACGGGATTCCATATTGGGATTTTAACGATCCTTCAATTCCAAACGCACCAAGAGATGTTTCAGCAGGAGCAATTGTTTCCTCTGCTTTGGTTGAATTATACGGATATACAAATAACGAGACCTATTTAAATTATAGCAAAAAGGTAGTAAATAGCCTCAAATCTAAGAACTATCTTCTAAATGAAGACATTGAAGCTCCATTCATTTTAGATCATAGCACAGGTAATTGGCCGAAAAATGATGAAGTAGATGAACCTATTGTGTATGGTGATTATTACTTTTTAGAAACGTTACTTCGATTAAAAACTTTAAGAAAAAAAATAGACTAAATTTTAATTGAAATCACTTTACCATGTTTTATTGGAACTTCCTTATTTATATTGTTAGCTTTCAATGAAACATTTACTGTTTGATTAGCCAATGATTGGATAGACAACTCTGCATCTGTAACTTTTACAAACACATCTGTAATTTCAGAAAACTCAATTTTAAATTTATTTAACTCTAAGGATTTTACCGAAAAAAAGACAGTTTCATTTCCTTCAGCAAAACTTGACGCCTAATGTCCCGTAACCTTATAACAGCCTATAATCGAGCAACAAATAACGTACTGGACAATTAAACAAATTAGAATGCTAATAACACTAATTTAATTATTAAATGTCGTCATTTTTATTTATCTCAGAGGTATGGCAAAACCCCAAGAATTTCAAATAACAGAGAGTTAATTACACTCCGAAAACAACAACCAAATTTTAGGCTCGAAAAAAGGATTATTTAGCTATTAGCATTACAGAAAAAAAGATTCAAGACTAGAAATGAGCTCTCAGAATATTTAAACATAAGCCCTAGAACGCAAGAACGTTGGACAAAAGAGTATATTACCAATGGTTTGCAAGTAACAGATAAACAAAAAGTCTAAAATCACCACAAAAGAGATTCACGATGGGCTTTCAAAACGTTTAAATTCAAACGCGCATGGTTTCTTAGGCTATTGGGATGCACAACAATGGGTCTTATCACAATATAATGTTGATGTTAAATACCATTTATTGAGGCAATACTTAATAAAGCATTTTAAAACAAAGCTTAAAAGTCCTAGAAAATCTCATTATAAAAAAGACGACCAAGCAGTAAATACTTTTTTAAAAACCACCTAATACCTTAAAATATAATAGATTAAGTCTAAATAAATATAAGTGTAGTGATATAAATCTATATTTTCAAGATGAAGCTAAGTTTGGTATGATGACCCATCTAAGAAAATATCTAACCGCATCTGGAATAAAGCGTATTGTTTCCTACCTACAAGTTTTAAAACTATATACTTATATGGCAGTTATTCGCCTATAAATGGTGATATTTTGTATGGGAAATTAATGGAGTAGACACTATTATTTTTGAAACATACTTAAAACAATTTTCCTTATACAAGCCAGAAGGGTTTAAAATTGTAATTATACACAATGCAGGGTTCCATTCAACAAAAAACATAGAGGAACCTGAATATATATATTCAGAATACCTCCATATTCCCCTGAACTAAACCATTGCGAACAAATATGTCAATACATGAAGCAACGTTATAAAAATCAGCGATTTCAATCTATGGAAGACTTAAGGACCTGGCTACACGAATCTGTCAATAATATGAGTCGAAAAACTATTAAATCAATTACCGGAAACCATCATTATTTAAATGCTTTTATAGCGACATTATAAAATGAAATTGGTGTTAAACATCAATTCTTCATAATTTAGTATGCCCTTGACACTCTTCTTTTTTTATTAAATGGTTGAAATAATTGACTTATTTTCTTAAAGGAATTGCAATATTTGGATAATCTGTAATAATACCATCAACGCCTATTTTAAGTAAATTAATCATATCCTCTTTTTTATTTACGGTCCAAGGAATTATTTTCAGATTATTATTATTATTATTATGTATCATTTCAACTTCATTTTTATTCAATAGAATGTAATATGGGCTGTATATTTCTGGTACAAAACTTAACATTTTCATATTCGTTTCAAAATCATTTTGATACGTTAAAAATGCCAAAATAAATGCTGGATATGTTTTATGAATATATTCTAAAACTCTTGAATCAAAACTTTGTATCGTTATTCTTTCTAACGGTAATTTCGCGTTTTTTAATTGCTCAATTACAAGATCAGAAAATTCAGCAACAGAAGGTTGAAATCCGTTTTTTTCGTCTGTTGGTGTACTTTTAAGTTCAATATTGTAACGAATTTTATTATTTTCCGCTTCAGCAAAAGCGATAACTTCAGACAATAATGGTTTATAAGTTTTTTCTTTTTCCTGCAATAAAAACTTCGGATTTCCAATAGAACCAACATCGTAACTCTTTATCTTTTTGTATTTATTTTTATAAATATTAAAAGCCAAAGCATCTTCTTTTGTGATATTTTTTCCTTTTGAATCTAAAGTAACCTCATCATTTAACCAAGGCTCATGAGAAACAACTACCTTGTTATCTTTACTAATAACCACATCTAATTCTAACGTGTTGACACCTAAAGCTAATGCTTTTTCAAAAGCTTGAATGGTGTTTTCTGGAGCTAAACCTCTAGCACCTCTATGACCTTGTAAATCAAAACTATATTTTTGTTGTTTCTCTAAAATGACATCGTCTATAAAAGCCACTGTTTGATTGTATACATTTCGCCTATCTTTAGACCTTAAATCGCAACCTATAACATGATTTCCTGCTTCTGGAAAAGCTTTTTTTACTTTTTTATTTTCCGGAGTTCCTAAACTATCAAACATTTTTAAAATTGCCGGAACAGAAACAACTTGATCTTGCTCTTCTTCATTTTTATAATAATAACCAACAAATGTAGGCGTTTTTACTTTTGAAAAAGTTTGAGGTGTCATGGTCTTTATAATCATCTTAATTAAAGCTTCATATCCATCTACATGATAAATTGTAGACCAGTATTTTGCTTCTTCTTCCGGTCTCGTTTGTTTTATAATTTCACTTCCTTTGTTCATTTTTATAAATCCTGCTTTACCTTCTGGCGTAACAATTGTTTTAAAAGCAGGATTTATAAGATCTATAAAAGGAGAATACATGATTAATCCTGCAATAGAACTATCTTCTGAAGCTAACTTTAAACTTAAAGATCCACCTGTAGAAGTACTTACTAGAATTACTTTTTCACCAATTAATTTCCCGATAGATAACGCTTCCTTTGCTGTTTCTAAATAATTTTCTGGAGTTAAATCTTTAAAACTATCCGCTCTTTTAATACCGTGCTCTTTTAAACGTGACATGTAAACATTAGCATTATATCTTTTAGAAAGTTTACTCATAATGGGTTCTCCTTCTCTACTACTTGCACCAAAACCATGTAAGTACACAAATGCTATTGGAGATTGTTTTTCTTTGTAGTTTTCTGACCAAATAATTCTGGCTTGATTGTTCGGCTTTATATTTTTAGTGTTGCTTTCTTTGGCATTCACAATATTTTCTATGTTTTTTACTGATTGTATTTCTTGTGCTTTAATAACAAAACCAAAAGTTATTAAAAATATAAATGTGAAAAATGTTTTTTGCATACTTATTGAATTTAAAAAGCTATCCAATAAAACGTATTAGATAGCTTTTAGTTTTACTAATATTTATATTAAAACGTTGCTTTTACTTGTACTCCAAAAAACCTTGGAGCACCTGAAATAAAAGTAGGAATACCAAATGCACCACCTGTATTCCCTGCATCAACAATAAATTCTTTATCTAAAGCATTCGTAATATAAAAATTAATTTCATAATCTTTATTAATAACAAAACCGGTTCTAAAGTTCAATAAACCATATTCATCTTGAGAAATATCAGGTAAATTTGTTTCTTCAAAAAATACTTTAGATTTATAAGTATATGTAGGTCTAAAGAAGTAATCTAAATTTTTATTGACATCTAAATTGATATTAAAACCTGCTGAAAATGAGTTTTTAGGTGTTAATCTAAATGTATTTCCAGCTAATTCTTGTGGATTTCCATCAGAATCTTCATCATCAAAAGAAGCATCTATATAACCATAATTAGCAAAAAAGCTTGACGTTTTTGAAAAAGCATATTGTAAAGCCATTTCAAAACCAAAAGAGCTTGCATTACCGCTATCTTCTGTTGTATTTGTTAAAGCCCCATCTTCTAATTTAGCTACCGATGTTTGAAAGTTTGAATAATCATACATATAAGCATTTACATCAAACTGTAATCTATTATTTAAAAATAATGATTTTGCACCTACCTCATAAGACCAAACAATTTCATCAGATAAAATATTAGTTTCTGTTGCTGTTACATTGATCACATTAGGCCTTCTACCTCTAGAGGTTGTACCAAATAATGTAATCTCTTCATTTATTTCATAATTTACAGCAAAACGACCCACTGCTGATAAAAAGTTTTCACTAGCTTCTATTTTACCATTTGTTGGTGCAAATAATGTGTTTGGATAATTTCCTGATAAATACCCTAAATAAGAAGGTGTTTCTGTATCTATAACCTCATAAGCGGCATTTATATTTTCTAATGTTGCTCTTAATCCTAATGTAAATGATAATTTATCAGTAACATCATAAGAAGCATCAGCAAAAATATCTCCAGAATAATTTTTCCCGTAATTTGTATAAGCTTCTTTATTAAATGAATTTAATGGTGCGCCTGCAATTGCACCAAATGTAGTTGGGTCGTTTGGAATAGCTGATAATAAAACTGGAACACCACCAACAACAAGGTTAGCAGGATCTAATAATAACATAGCCACACTTCTTTCATCATACTCCCAAGGCACACTTTGTGAACCATCTTCATAAAAGAAGTTAGTTCCAAAAAAACCTCTAAACTTATCATCATTATCAAAATTAAATCTAAATTCTTGACTAAATTGTTTTCCTATTGATATTTCATTAAAGAATAACGCAGGTGCAGCAGTTCCATCTGCATCAAAAGCTTCATTAGAATCAAACTCTCTATAGGCACTTGTAGAGGTTAAATCCCAAACATCATTAAACTCGTGTTTTAAAATAGCGGTTACACCCCAAACAGTTCTGTCCAAACCTAATTCTTCACCTCTTTCTAAATCAGCAAAAGTATTTGGGTTTGTATCTCCACCTAAAGGTGCATAAGTTCCACTTTTAAAAGAAGTTCCAGGTGGTGTATCTTTTTGCCAATTTGCAATGACGTCTAAATTGGTATCAGCATTTATTAGATATTTAAATGAAGTTCTAAAAGCCAACGTTTCTTTACCGTTTAAATCTCTACCAGAAATATTTTCAATAAAACCATCTCTTCCATTATAAATTCCGGCTGCTCTAAAAAACAATTTATCTCCTACTAAAGGCGCATTAAAATGCCCTGTAGCTAAAAATTGATTAAAATTACCATATCCTAATTTTATAGATCCCGATTTTTCATTTTTCGCTTTATTTTGGATAATGTGCATGGCTCCTATTTGAGCTCCTCTACCAAACAATGTTCCTTGCGGGCCTTTTAAAACCTCTACACGTTCTATATCGTATAATTCTACAACTGAACCTCTAGACTTACTGATAGAAACTCCATCTTGAAAAATAGAAACTCTTGGTTCTACTCTAGAATCTCCACTATCACTTGTAATGCCTCTAATTACAATACCTGGATTATTAACACTTTGAATTTGCACTTGAAAACCAGGCACATATTCTGACAAAGCATCATATTCAAAGGTTCCTTGATTTTCAATAAAGTCTGTTCCATAAGATGTAATGGCAATTGGAACGTCTTTATTTTTTTGTTCTCTTTTTTGTGATGTTACTAAAACACCTTCCAACATATAAGAACTTTCTTTTAATGTAAAATTCTGAATAGTTTCTGTAGTTGTAATTTCTACCTGTTTATTAATTGCATTATACCCCATGTATGATACTTGAACTACATAAGTATTATTTGGAATTTTTTCTAATAAAAATGTTCCATTAACATCAGACGTTGTTCCCATAGACAGATCTTTTATAAAGATACTAGCCCATATAATTGGTTCTCCTTCTTCGGTAGTAACTGTACCTTTTAATGTGCCTGTAGTTTGGGCATTAATATTGATTATACTAAACAGTATAAATGATGTAAATAAAAATTTAAAGTGCATTATTAATTGGATTTTAAAGAATTGTTATAAAATCCAAATTTATGGCCGCAGTATTACAACCTTGTTAGGTTAATGTAATTTCACAGTTACTTTTTTATCTGTATTTAGTTTATTTATATGAAAAATTTACATAATCATAATTCATTGGATACATTATATTAATTTTGAATATTCGTTTTGTTGTATCCCTTCTTAATCGGGTCATTCCAAAAATAACAAATCTATCAAAGAGTTTTCCTTTTGTTTTATGATAATTAACCAAAAAAATATTTAAATTTTAATCAAAATAACTTCTCCAGGTTTTATTAAAAATGCTTCATTAATTTTAGATGTTTTCACTTGAGTCTTTACATCTTGTTTTCCTAAACATTGAATTGTTAAAACACTATCAGAGTATTTTATAAACATATCCGAACTTTCAGAAAACTCAATTTTAACGCTATTCAACTCCAAAGATTTTGCCGAAAAAAGCACGACCTCATGTCCTTTAGACAAACTCGAAGCAGCTTCTCCTGTAATGTTATAACTTGAAGTATTTAGTTCCCACCCTTTTATTTTGGGCATTTTGACATTTTCATCAATTCTATTATTATAACCCTCATAAGGATATAAAGCCGTAATAAAACTGAAATTATTTTCGTTCATTTTTGAAACTACCGACCATTGTTTACCACGTTGTCCAGAGTTTAAAACAGCATCGGCTTTATTTATTTGTAAAATATCCAATCCAGAAGCATCATCGAAACTAGAACGAATTAAATTCGCTCCTTCTTCTAAAGTATAATGCCCTTGCCAAACCTGTTTATAAGTATGCTTTTCCTCAGATGTAAAATTATCTTTTACAATCCAAAAATCATCCTTTAGATAAATGACTTGTCGGTTATATTTAACACCTATATTTTCAAACCCGTCATGACTTCCTATAAAAATATCTAAATCCTTATTTTTCTCCCACGCAGTTATTTTTGGCTTAGGTAAATTTAAAAACTTCCCAAAACCGCTTCCTCCTTTGTTAGACGTATATTGTTTACCTATTAATTCATCATCAACCAAAGCCACATTTTTTGTCATAGAATTTTTAAAAAGCTCCAAATCTTCCAAGGAATAACGTACTTGATAATTTGGTAAAACAACTTTTCCGTTGGCCATAGCTTGAACACCTAACATATCCCCATGCTGATGATCTGGCTTATCGGTATCTAAACCAGCAGAAATAATCATCATTTTATCATTCTTCTCCCAACCTTCACGCATTATGTAATAACCTGTAGTTGCAAATTCTACCGATTTCATACTTGGCGATTTAGATTCAATATCACTCAACATCTCTAACTGCTTATCGGTAACATACCAAAACATTTTAGCGTCTACCTGACTATTGGCAAAATAGCCCATTTTAGGTGAATCGAACAACAAATAACCCAACGTTAAAGCGCCAGAAATATTATTTTTTTCCGCCCAAGGATCATCAGTATCATCAGATAAAACAGGAGCCGATTTATCGGGATACGCCATTTTTGTTAAACTTACAAAAAGGGATTTCAATCTATCTTTCCAAAACGGACTCACATCTAGATTACTCATTTTTGCAAGCTGATAAACGTAATAATAATTACCAATATCACTCATATGATAATGTACCGTACGCTCAAACTGAAAACCATCATCATTTATTTCTTTAGATAAATGCTCTTCCAAAAGTTTCATAGCGTGATTGTACCATATATCTGTTCCTTCAAAATCCCTAAGTAATATAGAAAGCATGGCTAAAGCCGACAAACCTCTTGTTTGGTGATTACCTGCATGAAACTTAGCGTTATGTTCATACAAATGCTGACCATGCTGTAAAAGCGTTGCTATAGTGATTAACTCATCTTCATCTGTATAACTTTCTTCCCCTAAAAACAAATTATGAATTTGCAACCAATTTAAAACTCGGTAACCAGACCTAAATGATTCGAAAACACCATTTCCATCTTCTATTTTTTCGTATTGATCAGAAGCAAGCGCAGTGTTTAAAGACTTTAATTGATTTTTAAAATAATCTAGATATGTAGTGTCCTTGTTTCTATAATGATATAAATAAGCGATATCGATCATTTTATGCTGGCGTGCCAAATGCCTCATAGCATAAGCGTTTACCGGTTCTCCATTTTGGTAGTTAAACGGGAGTTTCCATTGTGTAGCATCTGGAAATTTTGCTATATGATCTTTGGCTCGTTCTATATGTGATTTTTCCGCGGAAGCGTATAAACTTTTATACTCTAAAAAGCGTTCGTCTTTATTCTTCCAGTTGAAAAAATAACGTTCGGAAAATTTTTCTCGCAAATAATTAGCAAGAACTGCTATTGATATTTCACTTTCATTACCTAATTGAACCTTTACACTTTCCTTTAAATAATTAGAGAGTTCTTGATTTTCAATAATACTTCCAGAAGGAATATCTTGAGCGTAAATAGGTGAAATTATTCCAAGAAAAAACAGTATTAAAATTAATTTTGAATGCTGCAAACTTCTTTTCTTTAATATAAAATATACTTTAATTGAAGCTGTAGAACAAAACATTTTAATGCTGTTTTAATGATTTTTTAAACTGAAGCGTCTTTTAATACATTAACGTCATTTTTAAATTCTCTTCGGTTTTAATTTTACCAGAATTACTGAGTTCGTTATCCGATTCGTAATTCTCTTTAGCTCCCCAAAGAATGGCAACATAATCAACCTTATTATTTTTAAAAGTATTTTTTGTAAGATTTACATAAACAATACCTCTATGATTTAACAACATTTTGTTTGGTTCTTTTTCTCCACAATTAGTAAATGTGCTGTTTGTAACGTTTAGATTCCCACCAATGGTAGACTCATCGTAACCTCCGCGATAATAATCAATCACGTTTTGTTTTACATTATCAAACGTACAGCTATTTACTGTTAGATATTCTGTATTATAATCACCTCTATCGTTTGTTTCTTCAGATAATTCTAAACCATTTTCACAATTTGAAATCGACGTGTTTTCAAACGTGATTTTTTCTGCAAACGATTCTTTATACACTTTTAAAACATAATTAAAGTCGCTTATCTCACAACCAGAAACTGTTAAGCCAAAATGGTTAGACATATTTTCTTTTAAACTTGCAAAAGCATAATTTGAATTATTTCCAGTAAGAATAATGTTTTTAATATTTAAAATTCCGTAAGGATTTAGCTCAAATACCGGCGTATTCTCTAATCCTTCAAACACTATTTCAGCCTTATCGCTTCCTTTAGATTGAATTGTAATGGTTTTATTAATTACTATAGATTTTGACACCTGGTGTTTTCCTGGATTTAAAGAGATAATATCTCCTGCTTTAGCTGCCGCTATTTTAGCTTCTAATTGCCCTTTAGTTGCAGTAACTTCTATAACATTAGGCTCTATAATTTCAACTTCATTAGAATACCAGCTAGCTCCATATTTAGTTTTATCTAAAATTGGTGGAGCATTTAATTTCCCCTGAATTGTTGCACCGATAGAGTTATTATCTACTCGAGAATTTCCAAAAAGATCTTTGGTAATGGTTTCAAATCCAAAGCCTTGATATATATCAAATTCACCTGTTAATTTAGGCAAAAAAATATTCTCACTAACTTTTGTTAATTCAAATTTATTGGCCTCAATTCTTTCTTTGTTACCAAAATCTACACCTTGATTATTAATTATGTTATTACTAAATCGAACACCATCGGCCTTATCATGCTCAATAATTACATTTTTATCTCCTGTTTTATTATAAATAATATTATTAGCAACGTTAGTTCTAAGGGCTCTTGCCGAACGAATTTCCGATTTTGGTAACACATCTGCTTGAGCTATGTTAGTACCAACTCCAAACTGCCAAGGCGATTTACAATTTACATAAGTATTATATGCCACCACAACATCTGTAACTTGATTATATCTATTTAATGGTGATTTTGGTATTCCGTTCATAACAGCCAATGGGCTTCTGAAGTTTTCACCAATAATATTATAGAAATAATTATTTATAACCCAATGTCCTGTGTTTACAAGTCTAATTCCTCCAAAGTTTTTATTCACACCATCTCCAATAAAATAATTACCATCAATAACAGCATAATTACCATGGCGTGTTACCACAGAACCTTCACTTTTATAGAATACATTATTTCTAATTTCATTGAAATTTGTTTTGCTAGAAATAATTTCTACCTCTCCATTACATTCTTCAAATAAATTATTAGCAATAGTTGTATTACTAGGCGACATAGATGTAAAACTACTACCTAATTGAATAGACTCTCCTCGCGCACCACCTTTTCTTGGTCTTGGCCCAAAATGATTATTTACAATTTGATGATAATTTCTAATACTTTGATTGCCTTTTAAATCTACTCTAAGTGTTGGACCACCATTAGTTTTACCGGCAATATAACAATGATCTACTTGATTATGTTTTCCAAAAAGTTGAATCCAAAGATCATCTTTATCACGTTGTTTTTGGTTGAAATCTAAAATCACACAGTTGGTAACCCTAGAATAGTTCGCTACTTCTTCTTCACTAGTTCTAAATGCAATAACATTACTTGTTGGTGTATAACCATTTCTAAAATACAAGCCTTCTACAATTAAATAATGTCCCGCAATTTCTAAATTAGAAACACCTTCAATGAATACTTTGCCAGGAGTTTCTGCACTTAAAGTAATTGGAGCTTTCTCTGTCCCTTCACCAACAAACTTTATTTCTACATTTTCCCAAACACCATTTGCTAAAACAATATTATCTCCGGCTTTTGCATTTGTTATAGCTTCATACAACTCCTTATTAGTCTTAACTAGAGTATCCGAACTCTTAACACTTTCCTTGCAGGAAAAAGACAATGCAACTACCAATAAAAGGCAAACTAACTTATTCATAAAAAATATTTTTGATAATTTAAAAATAAACAAAAAAGAAGGCCAATTACAACAAAGACCTTCTTTTAAAAACAACTAACTACTCAACTATAATTTTTTTAACCAAGCTTATTTTTTAAAGTGCTCATTCTTAAAAGATAAACACCTCTATTTAAACTTGAAATATCTATATTATTATTTACTAAATTCTTCCCTAAAATTAACCTTTCATCAAAAGTGCTATATATTTCTACAAATACCACAAGCATATAAGAAAAAAGCGTTTTGTTTTCATACTTAATTTAGACGAACAACATCTTGGAAAACCAAATTGGTTAACCAGATTGGTTTTCCAAATATATGCATAATTTCAAGGTATTCAAATTTTTTTAACACAAATATTTGATAATTGAGCATATTATAAGGTTAAAATCCTATAGCTTAACAAACGTTAGAACATCCACAAATACCTTCCAGCTTAACTACCTCATGTAAATAAAGGCCTTTACGGAATATATATTAAAAATAAAATCTAATGCAACGAGAAATCGCCTCAATAAGTTTGAAGAAAAAAAATTATAAAAAAAGGGATATAACTCTTAAGATGAGACTAATAATCGAAATACCAATTAAATAAATCGGTTCTAATTCCGAAATTAAACCAAACAGTATTGTTTTTAAACGTTGTTGTTGTAGTTGCGTCTGGGTTAAAATTTCGAACAGTAATATCTGTAAATATTTTTAAGTTGGACGCTGGATTAACAACATAACCCGCTTGCAAATTACCATTAAAAATATTGGTTTTTATTCCCTGCCCTACTTCTACACCAGAGTCGAATGGACGATCGTTATAGTTTTTGTAGATATCACCACCGTAACTAAAGCTGTCTGTATCATCATTAAAATCTAAACCTCGTACACCAAAAATTAACTTAGCATCTGCAAACCACCGTTTGTAATGATAACGACCAATAAATATAGCTTCACTAAAATTTGCGCCCCAAAGATGCGCCATAGACTGATTATTATGTCCGTAATTTGTAGCTATCGTGTTATGCGAATACGTGTAAGGACGAATGCGATTATATTCAAATTGAAGCAGTAAATTTTCAACCTTAAAAGCATTAAAATATTTAACACCCAATTGATAACCAAACTTATTCTTCCAGCTTCTCTCTCCTGCTTTTACATCGGCTAGGGAAAATTCATCTAAAACAAATTGGCTATATAAATTTATATGATCATTCCATTTATATTTTGCTGTTGCTCCCATTATAGCGTTTCCAGCATCTTGACCTGTTTCAAACTCTATAGCTCTATAAAAAATAATAGGGTTTAAGTAATTTACATCAAAACCACGACTGTTTGAGTCTGTCCAAATTACAGATTCAAATAAACCTAAATTAAATCGTTTTGAGACATTCCAACTTAAATAATGGTTAGCCATATATTTTGTTAGAAACGCACCATCTTCAGTTACTTCCGGACGTACATCCTTTAACCACATCCATGTATTGGTGTATTTAATTTTCCAGAATTTAGTGTTTAATTTTAGAAACGGGTGCGGACTAGCAACATCGCTCAATAATAAAGATCGGTAACCATCTCCAATAAAGTTTTTACCATGACCAAACTGGACATTTATAAATTTTGCAGGCGCATAAGACATATAAGCCTCCGCTACCGGATAATCATAAGAATCCGTTTTAAATCGTTTTGCAATACCACGACCGGGTATAATTGCAGGATCGGGACCAAAAGCTTTTAAACTCTCGGCATATCGATTTACATAATCGGCAAAACGTCCTTGACTTTCAAAAACAGAAGCTTGGAAATTAAATTTTTCACCCAAACCACCTTGCACTAAAAACCCACGTGTATTATTGTAAGTTGAACTGAATTCGGCATCTGTATCTTTACCTACTTCTAAATCGAAAATAGGATCGATTGTAAACCAATAATCATCACTTTGTAACTGCACCAAATGCTCATTCCAAAGTTTTTGTCCAGCCCATGTTTTAGTTTCACGTTCTAAAGCTTCTTTTTCCTCATCAAAATCATAATACGGCGCTACATCATCATAAACAAATGGTTTTGAAGCTGTGTGGCTGTTTGTACCAACAAGATTCATTTGTCTATCAAATTTGGCATAATCACTATGTGTAAACTGAATATTTAACTGACTGTTATAGGCTTTATTTTCAAAAGCTTTTAAATCCTTATCAACTTTATCAAACTCTTGTTTTGCTTCTTCTTCTAATTTAGAAATTAGATTTATGTCATTAGTTTTCTTCGTATCTAAACTTGTATCAACTAAAGGAATTTTAATTTGAAGCGAATATTGCTTAAAAGTAGCGCGACCGTAATAAGTAGCAGGTTTAATTTTAGGAAGATCTGAAAACACTCTTTTTGCTTCCTGTTTTAATTCACTATAAACCGCATCGACATAAATTACTTTAAAATAACCTGTTGTATCCACTTCAAAAAGCACAACCACTTCACCTTTATAATTTTCTTTTATCACCTTTTCGGGTACCTTAAAACTATTATAAATATGTGCATGAACTTGATTATCGAAACATTTTTGTTGTTTATCAAAAGAAATACTATCGCAAGCAGGAAACACTGGAGGTTTTTCTGAATACGAGCTACTTTGAGCATTCCCAAAATATTGAACCAAAATAAAAACTAGTACAAGTATTTGTTTCATCACTTTACTGGGTATTGATAAATAGTATAAAATTTATTTAAGCTCGAAAGATACTATATTTTTTAGATTTTGAAGGGCAACAAACCTTCTTCATTTAAACAACAAAGCCGTTAACCTATATAGGTTAACGGCTTTTGCTTAATTATATTGAGTATTTTAATTTTGCACACTAAATACTATGGGCAAAGTATAAATAACTCCTACATTTTTATCTCGCTGTTTTCCAGGGGTCATTTCTGGAATTTTATTGATAACACGTTGAGCTTCTTTCTCTAAATCGGGATGTGTTCCTCTCGTTTTTATATCAGTAACATGTCCTGTTTTATCAATCTTAAATTGAGTTCGAATTACTTGTTTTCCTGATAAGCCAAGTTCACTACCTAAATTGGTGTCAAATTTTTTCTGAACTAATTTGGTTATTTTCTCAGACATACATTTTCGCTTATCTAAATTGGTTTTTCTGTTTTCACAACCTGGGTAGATAGGTACCTCTTCAATAGTCATAAAATCTACTGGAGGCTCTTCTATTGGAGGACCTACAACTACTACATCTCCAATCTTAATTGGATCAGACGTTGTCTTCTGCTCTGCTTTTTTAATATTTAGCGCTTCTTTAAGTGGTTCATCATTATCAATCACCTCAACCTTGTCTATTAACTTTGTTGATTTTTGTGGTTCTGGTTGAACTTCCTTTACTGGTTCAACATAAACTCTAAAATTTTCAATTCGAATCTCTTCTGGTCCAGGATCAAAATTAAACCCAGTATCTGTGGGTATTTCGGATTCAAACTTCATTTCAAAAAGTCCGTATACCATAAATAAACAGATGATTAAACCTACTTGAAAGTAAAGGGTGGAGTTTTTTTGTAAATTTGCATCATGCTTTTGCGACTTTTTCACGATTTGCTCATTTTGCCGAATGAGTTCGTGAGTTTCCTTTGGATTACTCATAATTATTAAAATTTAAATGTTAATATTATGATAAAGTTGCAATAAGCATACCAAAAAAGAAATCCCGCTACAGAAATGTAACGGGATTTTATATTTATATCACTGTTAGTTAACAGCCATAAAGAAACTTAATCTTGAACTTGGAATACAATAGGTAAAGAGTAAGGTACTGTTACTGCTTTTCCACGTTGCATGCCTGGTTTCATTTTTGGCAACATATTGATAACACGTGCTGCTTCTTTTTCTAAACCTGGATGCGGTGCTCTTGAACGAACTCCAACAACATTTCCTGTTTTATCAATTTTAAAGATTACGTTTATACGTTGTCTTCCTGAGAGACCTAATTCACTAGCCAACTCAGTATTAAACTTCTTAGTAACGAATTTTTGAATTTTTTCTGACATACAAGCTTTCTTTGCCGCATTGTTTCCTTTTTCGCAACCAGGAAAAACTGGTACGTTTTCAATAACTGCAAATGGAACTTCAATATCTTCTTCAACTTCCATAACCTCTACTTCTTCAACCTCAACAATTTCTGTCTCTTGATCAACTTCTGTAGACTCTATAACAGTCTCTTCAATTTCCACTTCATCCTCAACAATCTCAATAACATCTGGAGCTGCTGGTGGTGGTGGTGGTGGTGGTGGAGTTTGCATTAAGTTTGTAATTGGAATTTCTTCTTCAATTACTTCATCCATACTTACCACTCCTATATCGGTAACTACATCATCATAAGTTTTAAAATTAATAGCATAGTTCGTTAAAAATAACATTAACGCTAAGCCGATTGCAAAATAGAGTGAACTGTTACGTCCAACATTTGCTTTAGGATTTTTTTTAGGTTCCATAGATTTAATTAGTTTATCAAGATTGCTAAAATAACTATTTATTTATCAAAAAAACAAGTCTTTATTGCTTTTTAACTTGTATTTTATTTATTCGCCACAATATTAAAGCCGTTAATAAAGCTCCCGAGGTGTTCGCTATTACGTCGTAAATATCCATTGAGCGATAGTCCGTCATTGTACCTTGCAACACTTCAACAACTATGCCAAACACTACTGCGAATACAGTTGCAGATAATAAAGCTCTCATTTTTTCAAATTTTATATTGAATATAAAAGCACCATACCACAGAACTACAAAAACAGCATATGCACCAAAATGAAATATTTTATCACCATTAGAAACATTTATCTTTGGCATGTCTTTAAGCGACATTAAGCAAGCCGCACTCAAAACAATGGTATATATAACAGCAAAGACTAGTGCAGATTTTTTAAGCACCAATAAGAGCTTTATAATCATCGGCAGACATTAACCCATCAATTTGAGAAATATCAGAACATTTTACCTTAATCATCCATCCATCTCCGTAAGGGTCGGTGTTTACCTTTTCTGGCTCATCTTCTAAGGCTTCATTAAACTCAATAATTTCACCTGATATTGGTAAAAACAAATCAGATACCGTTTTTACAGCTTCTACCGTTCCAAAAACTTCTTCAGCTTCTAAGGTTTCGTCTAAAGTTTCTACTTCAACATAAACAATATCTCCTAATTCACTTTGTGCAAAATCGGTAATACCAATTGTAGCAATATCATTGTCAACTTTAATCCACTCGTGATCTTTTGTGTATTTTAATTCTGCTGGAATATTCATTTTAATTTTATTTATTAAATACTATTAATTTGTAAAACTGATTCATTTAAGTTTTCACAAATGTATTTATTCAATCTTGAATTTCAAATAGATTATTTATTAATTCCCAAAATTATATCTAATAGTAAATCCTGAACGAATAGTGGTTAATGGAAAAGCTGTAGAAATAGCATACTCGGAGAACGAATAATCGAAATAAAAGATACCCGTTAAGTTTTTACTAAAGGCATAATCTGCGGAATACTTCAATCCCCAAATGGTTTGCCCAGAGGTTACTTGATTGTTTTCAAGATCTAAATAGCGAATAATAGTTTTATTATCACGTACCGAGATATCGGCTTTCATATTTAAATCGCTAACAATACGTTTTTGCGGACCAGCCAACTTCGATCTAATTCTTAAATCTTTAATTCTATACCCCAGTCCTATAATGTATTCGTTACCTATTATCTCTGTCATTAAATTATTATCGAAACTTAATGATAGTAAACGGTCCTTTTTAATTTCAGCTAGAATTTTTACGGAATTTTTCATTTCCATATCGATTCGTATTAACGGACTAAACATTTCTGTTAAGTTAATGTTGCTAAATAGACGTTCGTTTTTATAATTCCCAGACTGATCCTTGGTATCATCAGGTTGATCGTCATAGGGTAAAGAGAAATCTACTTCATTATAATCTAAATTAGTTTGAAACTGATTTATAGTATAAGTTGAACGGTATCCATGTGTTAATGAGAAACGCTTGAAACGCTTTTTAAACCATGCCATTTTCATGAAACCAGAATATTTTAAATCCCAGTTTGGTATTGGCACATTTCTAAACGCACTCATGTTTACTTTATTAGCATCTGTACCTGTGTAAGCAGCTAAAAACGCTGGTAATAAAACATTCTGATTGTTTTTACCGAATCCTTTTGGATAACCATCATCGTCTAAATCGTTAACATCTGCACCATTTTGAGCGGCTAAACGACGAGCTATAGTAAGTCTGTTACTTCTAAAATCGTTAAACGCATCAGATACCGTTTCATCACTTTTACTAAAAGCAGTTTTTATTAACAATGTTGAAATATTAAAATTCCCAAACGTATTTGGTGTTAACCCAACATATTGATTATCGTTATTAACATCCACTCTATAATTTTCTGTGAAGTTTTTATAGTAAGTTCTATTAGCAACAATATCAATTTTTAAATCTTTTACAGGTTCTAAACTTGCAGACACATCTAGTTGTTTTGTATTGGTAGATGTAAATTGTTGATTAAAATCTTGATACAAAGTAAGCCAACCATTACGCGCAGCTAAGCTTCTAATATCGCTTTGACTACCAAAAGTATACCCAAAAGAAGGTTTAAGCGTTCCTAGAAAACCAGGTGTTTGCGTATAACCTGGTAAGTAAGTCCCGTTGTTTTCAGAATAATTAAATTGAATTCTTTTAACCGATGTTAATATATCTATACCAGCGTTTAATAATTTGGTGCTAGATTGACTTTTAACCTTAGATTGTTTTTTATCTTTTCCAGAGGTTTTAGAACCTGGAGGCCCAGCCGTTCTAGTCCGTATACGCCTAATTGGTTTTTTAACCAAACCAATATATTTATACAGCTTATTCATATCTAAAGATGTATTAATATTGTGCGTATTGGCATTCTGTATGGTGTTTCCTAGATCGTAAGTTTCACCATCTAGTTCTAAATTACCATATAAATCCGATCCTTTTTGCCATTGAAAATTACCCGTGTACTGGTAAGTAGCATTAACAAAACTAAAGGTTGGAATTTTATTAATAGGCAATTGATAAGTAACTCCAATATTTTGCATTTGCCTATTAGGATCTCCAAAATCTAAAAAGCCATCCCAAACATCGAGTGTAGGATCTTGCTCGCCATTAATAATATTGTCTTTAAAATAATTACGAACAATGTTATTATTAGAAGCCGTAAAATTAAATTGAAGCGACTCGGTTAAATTATAATTTATGGTATACTGAAAATCGAAAGTATAATTTCTTCTAAATAATTCTTCAATTTCAATATTAGAACTTCCTGACAAATCGGAATCTCTAAATTTTTGTCTATTAAACTGACGGTTTAAATCTGTATTTACAGTGAAACTTGTCGGCAGTAAATTCAAGTTAAAATCTTTTAATATTTTCCAATACTTACCAGTGAATAATGAATCGTTCTTTTTAAAAGGCTGAATAGTAACTGGATTGAAGTTGTGCGCATAATTTGCACCAACACGCACCGTTTTATTAATCGATTTTTCTATTTCGAAATCACGATGTTCTACTTTGTTATAAGAATAGTTTAAAGTAACATTCTCAACATCATAGAATCTTGGTTTAGAATCACCTGTTCTATTTTTTCGTACACCAATTAAATTAATGCTTTGGCGTTTAGTATAATCTTCCGAAGTTTGTTTAATACGTTCCTTATCAGCGTTTGTTTCTGCTGCGTCTAGTCGTGAATCTAAAGTTAAATCTTCGTAATATTGATCGTATTTTGGCGTAATTAACTCTTCACTTTGTCCGTAATTAAATGGTACTTGAATCCCCCATTTTTTAGGTAATAACTGTCCCACGTTAACATTAGTAACAACATCGTACTGTTTAACATCTTCCAAACTACGTTGGCTTGGCCCTTGCTCAATAGATCCAAAACCAGATGTGCTTTGGCTTCCTGTAGCACTAATACTTGCAAAATCGGCAAAGTTAGTATCCATACTAACTACAGCTGCCCAGCCACCTTCGTTATCCATATCGGATAAACGCATTTCGTTAAACCAAACTGCACCACAAACATCGCCTTTATCTTGAGAAACATTTTTAACCCCAACCATAAGGGTTCTAATGTCTCCAAAATTAGGATTTCCTTTAATTCCTACACGATGGATGCCTGAAGTATAACCTGTAAACTCATCACTTACTATACTAAGTTCATCATTTATAATATCATAAAATGTTGGATCTTCATTCGACAAAGTCATATCTGAAACTCCTTGGGCTTTAACCTTTCCTAAAATTTCAATAGGAATATTAATTTCATTAACCGTTGGCCACAACCCTTCTCTTGTAGTAGACTGCGAAACTTGTAATGGTATTTCTATTTGATAGTAATTCTCGGTTAAATCATTACCCATTCTAATAAAACCAACGAGTTCTTCATCATTTAAATTACCAGAATCGTCATCATCGGCATGCATAAACATTCTTAAACGTTTATACTGGCGCATATCGAAACTCACATTTTTATAAACTCCTCTTGAGTCTTCTGCTTCTAAATCACAAGCTTTAAGCACCAAAGACTGTTCGTTTTGCTCAACTACCGTATTGTTATTATAAAGTTCTTCAGGTTCAATTCCCGGAGGTCTCTCGTAACTTCCATCGTTTTCAATAGTACCAATAATTTCAACAGAAAAATCAGTATCCGCATCGTATGGAATATCGTTATTCAAGGTCTGTGTATATCGGCGCCAATCACTTCTAACCAAATCTAACGTACCAAAACGGAAAACCGTAGGTTGCACAAAGTCCTTTAAATAAATTCTAGAAAAACGTACAGAACGTAAGTCACTAATACCACCAATTGCGACACGATCTTTTCCCTCAACAGGGATTCTAAGTTGATACCATCTTACCATAGGAGTCTCACCATTTGGAAGTGTACGCTCTTGTTCTTTAAAATCTCTTAAATATTCCTTTAAAGGATTACTATCAGGAATATTATCAAAATTCGCACGACTTGTTGGTAAATATTGTGGTTGAATATCTAATTCATATTCATAATAACTATCAATCGTGTTCATGGTATTATCACGGTTAATATCTTCTACATCAGGTTGTGTATTTGCACCACGGTCTGTATCGCTAAAAGAATCGGGAGTATTACCTTCAACACCATTATATTTTTTATAACGATCGAAAATATCACCTTCAGCATTTAAAAAATACTCGTAATTATCATTTGCAGGATCATCCAAGCCACTATAGTTACTGTAAATAGCAGTAAGCTCAGGATCATCATCAATTACTGGTGTTTCTCCAGAATCGGGATACCCATCGTAACCAACATCTTGATTAGTACGCTCGTCTCCCGTAGAATCGAATGCATAAATTAAAGATTGGTTTTGAGGCACAACCGTTCCCCAAGCTGTTTTTTGAAGCAAATCGATATTACCATCATCAGGCAATCCGTTTTCATATAACTTTCTACCATCTTTTATAATATCTTCCGAGATATTTCCTAAGTTAAAAACTAGTTTACCACCTGGATTAGTTTGATTTTCTTGAAACGGATCTTGCAACCAAAACTCGATATACTCTACGTTTTGCTGCTCAAAATCTGTTGAAGTTAACTGGCGCGTAATACCTGCCCAACTATCTCTAGCTTCTGTATTATCAATACCGTCTGCAGCTGCAGGATCGTAATTATAAGGACCACGTTCTTGTGGGTAATATGCTAAATCTAACGTGTAAATTACAGAATTTTGACCTTGAACTAAATCTCGATCTGGAAACAACTCGTTAATAAAAACACGACTTGTATAAAGACTAGACATATCCTCATCTGTAATTTCGCCTGGTCTTTGGCTTGTATAAAAAATAGGATCTATAGAATACCAATTTAACATGGCACGCTGGTAGCCGTTTTGGATTCCATTATCATCTTCATTACCATTAGTAGGTGTGTTTAAACCAATAGGTCTACTAGATAAAAACCAAGATTGCTGCGAACGTAAATCGATTGCGTTTTGCGAACCTTCAAAATCGTCTATATAAGATGTTGCCTCACCATCTAAGTCCGTTCCGCTAGGAGAACCTGGTAGTAAATAAGCAACTTCACCACGAACAGAAAAGTTAGATTCTGCATCGGTATCTATATTCGGTAATTTATTTACCAAGCGTGTTAAAAACGGAACTTTAGTTGCATAATTCCCGTTAAAGCCAATAATAGTATTGTTTATGGGTTCGGTACCATAATTTGCTTTTTGAGTAATTGGTCGTTCATTTAAATTTAAAAATGTTCCGCCTAATACAAAATTCTCATTAAACTTATGTTCTACATTAATTCCAGTGAAACGCTTAGTTTGCTGACCAAAAACAGCATTATTTTCTGTTGAAACTTCAATAGGTGTGTTTGAAGCTTTTAAAGATTCATCTAAAATCTGAACTTGCCCTAATTGATAATTTACAGTATAATCTATTCCTTCAACTAAAACACGACCACCTGCGGTAACTCTTACCGAACCTGGTGAAAGATTAAAGCCACCAATAGAAATACCATCACCACCCGATGATTTATAACGTCCTTTTAGTTTGAATTTATTCTTTTCGCTCTCGTCTAAAGCTTTTGTTTTTGTACTTTTATACAGTACATCGTAAACATATTTTTCTTGATTTTCGTTGTATGATGTATCATTTTCATAATCACCACCACCTAAAACATCAAATAAATATTCTCCAAAAGGTTCTGCATTCGGGAAAATAATTTGTCCGTTTTGAGAAAGTACTGTAATCCCTTCTACATAATCGAAAAAACCATCACCACTTGTTTGCGGATCGTTATTATAATTTAACTTATCTAAATTAAAAACACGCAAAAGCGGTTGCTCTTCTAAAGGTTTCTCTCCAGGTAATGGATCTGGAAAATCGGTTGTACCAACTGGTGTAATGTAATTTAAAGGTGAAGCTTCATTATAAAAAATATTCAATTTAAAATCTTCCGAACTTAAATTGTAAGCACCTGTATCGTAGATATTTTTCATCATTAAATCCCAGATAGGAAGATCGACATTGGTAATACTACTTTTTAATAATTTCACAACTAAATTGCTATTTACAACTTGGGTGACATCACCATTCGTATTTGTTGTTACATCGGTTGCGCTAACACCATCGTTAGCAAATTCCCCTACTTGATATACCTCACCACCTATGGTATATTGAAAGGCAACAGCTAATACTTCATCACTATTTAAACGTTGATTTAATGAAATATAACCTAATTCAGAATTTAAATTATATTCCTGACCACTCGTTAATTTTCGAGCATTTTCAAGAGTTGCATAATCAAAACCTTCATTAGTACCCGATACTTCTATACCAGATTTTATAGTTGCTACATCTCTAATACTTGTATTTAATTGAGAGGTTGGACCAACCACATTTATTTTAGTTGGATCGAATGCATTATTATCATTTTTAGGAAGTGCACCAAGGCCACCGAAAACATTAACAGCAGAATAGACCTTATCACTTTCTCCTAAATCCTGAAGTGCAACAATGTTTCTAACGTTTTCTGTTCTATTACTTCTGTTAGTAATCCAAACTTCAATTCTTGTAATTTGTAATCCTTTTGTATCTAAATATGGGTAAGTTTTTAAAGCTTTATCGTAATTATCTCTAAAATATTGTGCTAAAAAGAAATGTCGGTTTTCATCATAATCTCGAATAAACAACTCAAAATCCTCAAGAGTTCCACCGCCTTGTGCAACCACCGTATTAGATTCCGATCGTTGTTCCGAGAAAACACCAGTTATAGTTGTTTTACCAAATTGTAATTGGGCTTTTACACCAAATAAACTTTGAGCACCTGTTATTAAAGAACTATTTAGCGGCATACTTACATTACCAACTTCTATTTTCTGAATAATATCATCCTCGGTTGGAGTATACTCTAATTTTATAAGGTTTTGAAAATCGAACGTAGATTGTGTATCATAATTTGCATTAATCTGAAGTCTTGTACCTACCTTTCCTAAAAGGCTTAAACTGATACGTTGATCAAAATCAAACGTGAAATTACTTCTATTTCTTGGTGAAAAAGTGGGATTATCTTGTTTT
Organism: Algibacter sp. L1A34; assembly: GCF_009796805.1. Taxonomy (NCBI): domain Bacteria; kingdom Pseudomonadati; phylum Bacteroidota; class Flavobacteriia; order Flavobacteriales; family Flavobacteriaceae; genus Algibacter; species Algibacter sp. L1A34. The sequence goes on from NZ_CP047029.1 coordinate 1,001,627, forward strand.
GAAAATAAAACACCCAAATCCATTTCTACAGAACCTTGCGGGATTACTTCTATGGTACTACCGCCAAAGATAGATTCAAATAAATCGGAATTCACATAAAACTCTGGTAATAGATTTTTTTGAGCATCATCAGAACCATCCTTTTTACCAGAAAAAGCATCAACTTTTTCTTTATAATAACTACTTAAATTTTGTTTTGAAACCAAAGCATAATACTCCTTTGGTGTTAAAATTACAGGATAATTAATATTGAATTGCCCTATTTTTTCGGTATAAATATAACGATCGGTTAATGGATCATAGGTGTATTTAGACTCAATACTGTTAGGTCGTGATGTTTTTATTTCACCTTGCTGATACCCTTTTTTTACTGAATCCTGTTCCTTTTCCTGTCCCCAAGATGCTATTGAAAAACACACCATGGACACCAAAAAAGCGACATGTTTTATTGATTTAAAAAAATAAAGATTAGTTCTCTTCAAAATGTACTATAATTTTTTTAGGGCTTGTTTTATAATAGATTCTACCGAGGCATCGGGTTCGGCTATTACAATTTTATCCACAACACGTTCTGCTTGTTTTTTAACAAAGCCAAGCACTTCTAAAGCAGATAACGCTTCATCCTTATTCGTATTGCCTTTAGAAACAGAAACTTCGTCTATATCGTATATCTTCAAAACTTTATCTTTCAAATCGAGTATAACGCGCTGCGCTGTTTTTGCTCCAATCCCTTTTATGGATTGAATAAGCGCAACATCTCCTGTCGCAATACCTTCTCGCACCTGCTTTGGCGTTAATGAAGACAGCATGGTACGCGCAATGCTTGCACCAATACCACTAACCGACAATAACAGCCTAAACATTTCCCGCTCGGCAACCGAAGAAAAACCATATAATGTATGTGAATCTTCTTTCACCTGAAGGTGTGTAAACAGTTTTAAAAACTCTCCGTCTGGGATTTGAGAGAATGTATGTAATGAAATATTTAGCATATAACCAACACCGTTGCAATCTATTACAACATGTGTTGGGTTTTTTTCTACTAATTTTCCTTGAATGTGTGTTATCATAGCACGTTATTGGTTCACTTTCAAATGTAATAAAATTATTTTAGCCAGCGTGTTCAACGCCACCCTTCTCTTTATTCTGAGCATCAATTACAGCAATAGCAGCCATATTAACAATTTCATCAACATTTGCTCCAAGTTGAAGAATATGCACAGGTTTACACATACCCATCATAATTGGTCCAATAGATTCAGCTTCATTTAATCCTTTTAATAATTTATAAGTGATATTTGCTGAGTCTAAATTTGGAAAAATTAAAGTATTCACTTTTTTACCAACTAATTTAGAAAACGGGAATTTTTCACGAAGTAACTTATCATTTAAAGCAAAATCGGTTTGCAATTCACCATCAACAACCATTTCCGGATAGTTTCTATGTAAAATTGAAACAGCTTCTCTAACTTTTGATGCACGATCATTAATAGATGATCCAAAATTTGAATACGACACCATAGCCATAGCAGGTTCTAGACCAAACATTTGAACCACTTTGGATGTCATTTGAGCAATTTTAGCTAAATCTTTTGCTGATGGATCGATATTTATAGAAGTATCACTTAAAAATAGCGGACCACGTTTCGTCATCATTAAATTGGTAGTTGCCGCACGAGAAACACCTTTATCTAAACCAATTAACTCTAACATCGGTTTTATTACTGTTGGATAATTTCTAGAATATCCAGAAATTAAACCGTCTGCATCACCTTCGTTAACCATCATGGCAGCAAAGTAATTACGCTCACGCATTAAACGCTGCGCGGAATATAGAGTTACACCGCGACGCTTACGCTGTTCCCAATATACTTTAGCATATTTGTTTTTACGCTCGTTCTCTTCTTCTTCTTTTGGATCGATGATTAAAATATCGTCATAAAACTCAATTTCTTTCATTAACGATAATATGGTTTCTCTTCTTCCTAATAAAATAGGAATAGCAATACCTTCATCATGTACAATTTGCGCTGCTTTTAAAACATCTAAGTGATCGGCTTCTGCAAAAACAATACGTTTTGGTGCTAGTTTAGCTCTGTTTAATAGTAAACGAACTAATTTATTATCCGACCCTAAACGTTGTAACAAACTATCTTTATAACGTTCCCAATCTGTAATGGGTTGTTTTGCTACACCGCTTTCCATCGCTGCTTTTGCAACTGCTGGTGGCACTTCGGCAATTAAACGTGGATCGAATGGTTTCGGAATAATATACTCTTTACCAAAAGTTAAACGTGTTTCGCCATAGGCAATATTTACTTGTTCTGGTACCGGTTCTTTAGCTAATTTAGCTAAGGCTCTTACCGCTGCCATTTTCATAGCTTCGTTAATTTTAGTAGCGCGAACATCTAAAGCCCCTCTAAATATAAAAGGAAATCCTAACACATTATTAACCTGATTAGGATGATCACTACGGCCAGTTGCCATAATAATATCTTTTCTTGTATCTACTGCTAACTGGTATTTAATTTCAGGATCTGGGTTGGCCATAGCAAAAACAATTGGGTTTTTAGCCATCACCAAAAGCATCTCTGGAGATACAATATCCGCCTTAGACAAACCGATGAATACATCGGCATCTTCCATGGCTTCAAGTAAAGTATCAATTTTTCTGTGAGTTGCAAATTCTGATTTTTCATCAGAAAGATTTTCTCTATCATTACGGATAACACCTTTACTGTCTAGCATCACCATATTTTCGCGTTTTGCACCACAAGCTTGGTACATACGAGAACATGAAATAGCTGCGGCTCCGGCTCCACTCACCACTATTTTTACTTCTTCTAGTTTCTTTCCAGCTATTTCAACGGCATTTATTAGGGCTGCTGCCGAAATAATTGCAGTTCCGTGCTGATCGTCGTGCATTACAGGAATATCTAATTCTTCCTTTAAACGACGTTCAATTTCAAAAGCCTCTGGTGCTTTTATATCTTCAAGATTAATTCCACCGAAAGTTGGTGCTATATTTTTTACTGTTTCTATAAAAGCATCTACATTTTCAGTGTCAACTTCAATATCAAACACATCAATATCTGCAAAAATTTTGAATAGTAAACCTTTACCTTCCATTACGGGTTTTGAAGCTTCAGGACCAATATTTCCTAATCCTAAAACGGCCGTTCCATTAGATATTACAGCTACTAAATTCCCCTTAGCTGTATATTTATAAGCTGCTTCCTTATCTTTTTCAATTTCTAAACAAGGTGCTGCAACACCTGGTGAATAAGCTAAAGATAAATCGCGTTGGGTGGCATATTTTTTTGTTGGAACAACTTCTATTTTACCTGGAGTTGGTTTTGCGTGATAAATAAGGGCTTCTCTACGCTTGCTTTCTTCACTCATATAGACGGATATTTAATTAATGGTTAGCATTTTATGCTTTAAAATCAATTCAATTAATTTGAAATAATCTCATAACTTAAAACGCTCTACTTCTAACCAACAAATATAAGAATCCTGCCATGTAAACTGCTATTCTTTTAAAGAATTGATTTTTATTTTCCTCTTCATATTTATTCTTTTTTTAAGTTCATTATTAAAAACAAAAAAGCCTTAGTTATCAATTAGTGACAACTAAGGCTTTTTAATACTATTTGTTGTTGAATTATTTATTCAACACTTCTGCTCCTTCTGGTTTAGAAAAGAAATTATCTTCTACAGTTGGAGAAAAACTAATATCGCTAACATCTATTTTAGTGATATACTCACCTAACCCATCTTTATCAGATGTAGACCAGTATGTTTTAAACCCAGTTGCAAATACAATACCATTTACAGTAGTAGTACCTTGAGTTACTGTAATTTTTTCTGGAGCATGACCTCCGTTTGGAAAATACTGCGGATAAGACACAATATATTTAAAAGCATCTACCAAGTTTGTTTCTGCATTTATATACAAAATATAGTAATCATCCGGTGCAGCTCCAATACCAGCATCATAAGTTGCTTTTAGAACTTTTTGAGTAGCGCCTTGAAATTCTTGTTCTGGTAGTAATTCAAGATTTACACCTTCGCCATCTAAAACAAACGGCTGACCAGAAAAATATAAAGGAGTTAAAGCCCAAAACTGCGTATCGTAAGCAAATGAAGTGCTATCCTTAGCCTTTAACCAAGCTTCTTTACCATCCCAACCATAAATAGATGTTGGATCTTGAATGCTATTATGTCTTGCTTTATTGTTCCAAGTATCAATAGTTTGATAAGAATCTCTAACACCTTTACCATTTAATGGTTGGTAATTAAAATGAAAGGAAAGGTACCCGTTTGAGAACCATTTATCTAATCCGCCATGAGCTTCCATAGCGCTCCAAAGCACTTTACCTGCTTCTGTAGCATTAAGTTTTTTATTTGCAGCTTCTACTCTTTTTTCTACCCAAGACGCTGGAATATCATATTTTGCTTCAGCATTCTCAACCTTTTCACTAGCAACGGCTTCTACTTTATTTGTTTGCTTACAAGCAACAATAGTTAATACTAAAAATAAACCTAGAAGTTTATAAGATGTTCTCATTGTATTATTTTCTTTTATTGATTAATCTATTTTAGTCGAAACTAAATCCTGAACATTTCAAAAAAATATTATTTCTTTAGAAAATATTAAAGCTTACTCCTATTTCTTTATCGAAAAATTAAATGTAGCGCCTTGTCCTAATTCCGAAGTTACACTTATTTTTCCACCTAGTTTTTTAACTATCTTTTTTACTGTAGCTAAGCCAATACCATGTCCGGCTTGACCAAATTTATCTTGATCGGCTACTTTTGCAAATAGTTTAAATATTTTAGATTGATTACTTGGGGCAATACCTGGCCCATTATCTTTTATAAAAAACTGATAATGTGTATCTGTTTCTTCCACATTCATTTCAATAAGCACATCATCTTTATCGCTATACTTAATAGCGTTACTCACTAAATTCATTAGAATATGATGAATAGCTGTTTTGTTAACATGCACAGTCTCTAAAGATGACTTTAAAACCATTTTTACACGATGATCCGAATTAAATAACTGAGCAATTTCAGTAGTCAATTCTTGTAAATTAATGGTAGATTTCTTTTCTTTTAAAAGACCATCACTTCTACTATAATTAAGCAATCCATCAACTAAACCACGAAGACTATCTGCAGAACTTAGAATTAACTCTAAAAGTTTTAAGCCTTCTGCGTCAATCTTCAGCTTGTAATCCTCAATAAATATTTCTGCTAAACTAGAAATATTGATTAAAGGGGATTTTAAATCGTGAGCAGCGATGTATGCAAAACGTTCTAATTCATGATTCTTCTCCTCTAAATCCTTAAGTGTTTTTTCTAATAAAAATTTGTTTTTTCGAAGCTCTAACAAATTCATAACCTGGTTTGAAAGCGCAGACAATGATTTTATTTGTCCTTCATTTAAAACATTTGGTTTATGGTCCATAACGCATAAAGTCCCTAATGGCAATCCATTTTTACTAGTAAGTTGTGCACCCGCATAAAAAATAGCATTGGAATCTCCCGTTACTAAAGGGTTATCATGAAATCGAAAATCTTCTCGAGTGTCGGGAACAATAAAAACTCCATCGGTATTATTTATAGCATGAGCACAAAAAGACTGTTCTTTTGGGGTTTCAGTAGTATCTATTCCATGATGCGATTTAAACCATTGGCGTTTGTTATCTAGTAGACTAATTAAAGCAATTGGAGTACCACAAATTTCGGCAGCAATGGCCGTAATATTGTCATAATCTATTTCCGGAAGCGTATCTAATATATTATAAGACTCCAGGTTTTTAAGTCTTTCAGCTTCATTTTCTGGTATATCTGGGGTAACCATAATAATTAAATTTAAGATTATAGCAAATTACTTTATATCGATTAAATAATCCCACAATAAATTGTTAAAGTTAACTACACAACCATCACCAACTTATTAAAACCCTTCAATTTAGAAAGTCTAAAAAGGATATATAATACGGGTTATCTTTCTTATAAGCTATTTTAAAAAATTGATGTTTCTTTTTAACCCAGTAAATTTAGTGCGTTTAACAGCAGATTTTTGAAACACTTTTTTAAAGGTGTCTTCAGTAATTTCTTCCCAGTCTTTTTTAGTCATTGAAAGTAATTCTGGATGCGGATTGAATAACGGTTCATTATGTGCTTTAGAAAATCTATTCCATGGACAAACATCTTGGCAAACATCACAACCAAACATCCAATCGTCCATTTTTCCTTTAAATGAATTAGGAAGATTTTCTTTTAATTCAATGGTTAAATATGAAATACATTTACTCCCATCTACAACAAAAGGATCTACAATGGCCTCTGTAGGGCAAGCATCAATACAAGCCGTGCAGCTACCACAATGGTCGGTAGTGGCAGAATCGTACTCCAACTCTAAATCAATAATAAGTTCTGCTATAAAATAGAACGAGCCAACTTGCTGCGTTATTAAATTACTATGCTTCCCTATCCAACCCAAACCCGACTTAGCTGCCCAAGCCTTATCTAGAACTGGTGCAGAATCTACAAAAGCACGGCCACTAACCTCTCCTATTTCATCTTGAACAAAATGTAAAAGGCGTTTTAATTTATCTTTTATGATATGATGATAATCATTTCCGTATGCGTATTTACTCAATTTAGGAGCATCGAGATTTTGCTGAACTTCAGAAGGAAAGTAATTCAATAATAACGAAACTACACTTTTTGAATCTTCAACAAGTAAGGTTGGGTTTAAGCGTTTATCGAAATGATTTTCCATGTAACGCATTTCACCGTTCATGTTTTTATTTAAATAATTCTCTAACCTTGGTGCTTCTTCCTCTAAAAACTGAGCTTTACTAATACCACAAGATAAAAAACCGAGGCGTTTGGCTTCGGTTTTTATTAGTTTTGTATAGTCCGTTTTATTCACGTAAAATATTTAAGATAAAGCTTAAAATAAACCGCCTTGAGTAGGTCCCTTTACACGATCCAAATGTTTATATGCCGCTTCGGTAACTTCTCGACCACGAGGTGTGCGCATAATAAAACCTTGTTGAATAAGAAATGGCTCGTAAACTTCTTCAATGGTTTCTGTACTTTCACTTACTGCTGTTGCAATAGTAGAAATCCCAACAGGTCCACCTTTGAATTTATCAATAATAGTAGTAAGTATTTTATTATCCATTTCATCCAATCCATGTGCATCCACATGCAAAGCTTCTAAAGCATATTTAGCAATAGCTATATCAATACTTCCATTGCCTTTTATTTGAGCAAAATCACGTACACGACGCAATAATGCATTGGCAATTCTAGGTGTACCTCTACTACGGCTAGCGATTTCAATAGCAGATTCCATTGAAATAGGTACATCCAAAATACTTGCACTTCTTTCAACAATTGTAGTGAGCAAATCTGTTTTATAATATTGTAACCTACTTTGAATACCGAAACGAGCACGCATAGGTGCCGTAAGTAAACCAGATCGTGTTGTAGCACCAACCAATGTAAACGGATTTAAGTTAAGCTGAACCGACCGTGCATTTGGTCCAGTTTCAATCATAATATCAATTTTATAGTCTTCCATAGCTGAATATAAATATTCCTCAACTATAGGACTTAATCGATGTATTTCATCAATGAACAGTACGTCACGCTCATCCAAATTAGTTAACAATCCAGCTAAATCACCTGGTTTATCTAAAACAGGACCAGATGTTATTTTGATACCAACATTCAACTCATTTGCCAAAATATTAGCCAAAGTCGTTTTTCCTAGTCCAGGAGGTCCATGAAACAAAGTGTGATCTAAAGCTTCTCCTCTAAGGTTAGCCGCTTCTACAAATATTTTAAGGTTTTCTAAAACCTGATCCTGCCCTGTAAAATCATCAAATGACAAGGGTCTTAATTGTTTTTCGACATCGAATTCTTCAGGGGAAAAATGTGCATCGCTAGGATCTAAATTTTCATTCATTTGTAAATAGTATATATTTTTAAGATACTGAAAGAGTTCTAAATGTGATTAGAACAATATAGCAAATATAAAGAAAAAGCCTCTCCAAATTGGAAAGGCCTTTTTATATATCTTAATTTATCTTTTAAAAGATGCCTTTATTAAAGGCTTAATTTTAGTGTTGTAATTCCTCTTCACCATCCATTAAAGGAATATTCTGAGGCACAAAATCTACATCATGACCAGGTTTACTGTAATCATAAGCCCAACGGTGTACATGAGGAATTTCTCCTGGCCAATTTCCGTGAATATGCTCCACTGGAGTTGTCCACTCCAAAGTAGTTGCTTTCCATGGATTTTGAACTGCTTTCTTTCCGTAGTACATACTCGTAAAGAAGTTGTATAAATAAATAATTTGAACCACACCACCAACTAAAGCGAAAAGTGTAATAACCACATTTACATTGGCTAAATCATCAAACAACGGGAAATTAGAGTTTGTATAATAACGACGTGGTAAACCAGCCATTCCTATAAAGTGCATTGGAAAAAATACGCCATAAGCACAAACTGCAGTAATCCAGAAGTGGATATACCCTAAATTCTTGTTCATCATACGACCGTACATCTTTGGATACCAATGATAAATACCAGCAAACATACCATAAAGTGCAGATATACCCATTACCAAGTGAAAGTGAGCTACCACAAAATACGTATCGTGAACATTAATATCTAAAGCACTATCTCCTAAAATAATACCTGTTAAACCACCAGTAATAAATGTTGACACAAAACCGATAGAAAATAACATAGCCGGATTCATCTGTAAATTACCTTTCCATAATGTTGTTATCCAGTTAAAGGCTTTAACCGCAGATGGAATAGCGATTAATAAGGTTGTGAAAGTAAACACCGAACCTAAGAATGGATTCATTCCTGAGATAAACATATGATGTCCCCATACAATTGTTGAAAGGAAAGCAATAGCTAAAATTGAAGCAATCATCGCACGGTAACCAAAAATAGGTTTACGCGAGTTAGATGCCATAATTTCTGACACTAATCCCATTGCAGGCAATATTACAATATATACCTCTGGGTGACCTAAAAACCAAAACAAGTGTTCGAATAATACCGGTGAACCACCTTGATAGTGTAGTACTTCACCTTGAATAAATATATCTGATAAGAAGAATGATGTTCCAAAACTTCTATCCATTATTAATAATAAACAAGCAGATAATAAAACTGGAAAAGAAATAATACCAATTACAGCTGTAATGAAAAATGCCCAAATAGTTAAAGGCAATCTTGTCATTGACATTCCTTTTGTACGTAAGTTAATTACGGTAACAACATAGTTTAGAGATCCTAATAATGAAGATGCAATAAAAATAGCCATAGCTACTAACCAAAGTGTCATTCCCATACCAGAACCACCTTGTGCCATTGGTAATGCACTTAATGGAGGGTATATTGTCCAACCTGCTGCTGCAGGGCCTGCTTCAACAAATAATGAACATACCATGATTATACTTGATAAGAAGAACAACCAATATGAAACCATATTTAAGAAACCCGATGCCATGTCTCTTGCACCAATTTGCAATGGAATTAACAAGTTACTAAACGTACCACTTAAACCAGCCGTCAATACAAAGAATACCATAATAGTACCATGAATTGTAACTATTGCCAAATAAATATCAGCATCCATAACACCATCTGGTGCCCATTTACCTAATAATGCCTCAAAAAGAACATTTGGCTCTTCTGGCCATGCGATTTGCATACGCATCATCATAGACATTAAAACCCCAATAACTCCCATAATAGTACCCGTAACTAGGTACTGCTTAGCAATCATTTTATGATCTTGACTAAATATATATTTAGTCACAAAGGTTTCTTTATGATGATGTCCGTGGTCGTCGTCGTGAGCGTGAGTATCTGCGTGTGCTGACATAATCTTATATCGTATTTATCTTTTTAATTAGTTAATTAGAGAGTTCTTGAATTGTTTTTGCTCTTTAATCCAAGCATCATATTCTTCTTGTGTTTCTACAATAATCTTCATTTGCATATTGTAGTGCGATTTTCCACAAATTTTATTACAAAGTAGTAGAAAGTCAAACTCGTAACGTTCTAAAGCTTCGTCTCCTTTAGCAATTAACGCCTTACTATTTTCAACTCTTATTTCATTTATATGTGCTACCTTCTCTTGAATTTGTTCAGTTAGACGCATATCTGCTGTAGTAATACTTGGTGTAAAACCAAACTGAGTAATCATCCCAGGAACACAATTCATTTGTGCTCTAAAGTGAGGCATATAAGCAGAGTGCAATACATCTTGAGAACGCATTTTAAACAACACTGGTTTTCCAACAGGTAAATGTAATTCAGTAGTAATAATATCATCCTGAGCATTAGGATCAGCTTCATCTAAACCTAAAATATTAGCTCTATCAATATCAATTAAACGCACATTTGCTTTTCCTAAAGTATTGTCTTCACCAGAATATCGAGCTTTCCAGTTAAACTGTTGTGCGTACAATTCAATTACTAAAGGGTCGTCACTTTCATCAACACTTGTAATGTTAATCCAAGTACTCAAACCGTAAATAATTAAACCAGCCAAAACAATTACCGGAATAATAGTCCAAATAAATTCTAACTTATTATTATCCGCAAAGAATAATGCTTTTCTTCCTTTTTCACCTTTATATTTAAAAGCGAAATAGTGCAGTAAAAACTGAGTAAGCGTCTGCACAACGAAAATAAGAATCATTGAAATAACCATAAGGTTATCAATAGTTGCTCCGTGTTCTGATGCCGCATTCGACATTAAAGGTAAATCGCCCCATTTTACAAAACATACAATTGTAATGATATAAATAAAGGCTAAAAAACCCATCATTAAATATGCATTCATTGCATTGTCTTTGTCAGTAGCAACGGCACTATTTTCGCCTTTAGCTTGAGCTAAATCAAAAATTTTAACCATTTGCCATATGGCAACTAAAATAAATACTAAAACTATAATTGTTAATAAAGCAGTCATTGGTATCGTTCGTCTTTATTTATTTCTTAATTAATAATGAAAATCTTCACTTTCTTTTCTAAAAGGATAACCTTTTACTAATAATGGCGCTTTTGTTAAAGCTGTGAACACCACAAATATGAATAGTCCTGCGAAAAGTAAAACAGAAGCTATTTCAGGAATTCCTATAAACCATCTATCTCCAACGGTTGCAGGCATAATCATATTGAAAATATCAATATAATGTCCGAATAGTATAACTAATCCAGCCATAACAACAAACCATGGTACACGCTTATAATCAGCATTCATTAATAGTAATAAAGGGAACACAAAATTCATAACCACCATACCTAAGAAAGGTAATTGATAATCTTGGAAACGTGTTACAAAATAAGTTACCTCTTCTGGAATGTTTGAATACCAGATTAACATAAATTGTGAGAACCATAAATATGTCCAAAAAATACTGAAAGCGAACATAAATTTGGCAACATCATGTAAATGATTTTCGTTTACAAATTCTAATACACCTTTAGATTTTAAGTAGATAGTAACTAATGCAATTACAGTAATTCCACTTACAAACATACTAGCAAATACATACCACCCGAATAAAGTTGAAAACCAGTGTGGATCTACACTCATAATCCAATCCCAAGACATAATAGACTCGGTGTATATAAAGAATACTAAAAATGCTGCTGAAATACGAAAAGATTTTTTAAAGTTACTTTTATCATCAGCAGTATCTTGAGCGATAGAGAATTTACGTGAAAAATGACGATATGCACTCCAACCTGCAATAAATATTAAACCTCTTACTGCAAACCATCCTGTGTTTAACCAACTAGATTTCCCAGCAATTAGCTTATCGAAGTGATGACTTTCTGGGTTTGTAACCTCAGGATTCATCCACATAAAGATATTATAGTGACCTATAGTACCAGAAGCGACTGCAATTGCAAGAACAATTAATGCTCCAGGAAGCAAGTAAGCCGTAATACCTTCCATAACTCTAAATAATACTGGCGACCATCCTGCCTGAGCAGCAATTTGAATAGCATAAAATGCTAAAACACCTAAAGCAATCATCATAAAGAAAAATGCAGCAACATATAAAGCAGACCAAGGTCTGTTTGCTATTTGGTGTTGTACATGTTCAATGTGTTCTTTATGAGCATCTACATGATGTTCTCCAGATTCTGCATGAGCAGATTCACCGTGAGCGTTTTCTTTTACATGTGCATCATGAGATGGTGCTGCATGTGCCGCCTCTTCTTCATGACCTCCACCGTGATGAGCTTCTTCTGCTAATAAGGTTTCAACCTCGTCAAAAGATAAATGAGATGTAAAAAAACCATAACCAACTCCTATTGCTCCTAAAAGCATTAGAATGAAAGAGAATGTCTTTAATTTATTTGAAAATGTGTACATATCTATAATAATCTTATCAATCTTACTTTTCTAAATCTGCCTTCAACGTTAAAACATAAGCAACAACTTGCCAACGTTCTTCTTCGTTTATTTGGTTAGCATACGATCCCATGGCGTTTTTACCATAATAAATAGTATGATAAATACTTCCAGCGGTAATAGCTCTACCAACATCATCATAACTCGGTATACCCAAGATCTTCTCACGCTTTACTAAGTTTCCTTGTCCGTTACCTTTAGTTCCATGACAGATTCCACAGTAAATATTGTATAACTCTTTTCCTCTTTCACTATCAATATCATCAGCACTAAGTGGACTAATTAAAGTTGCCTTTGCTAATTCATATCCAGCAGTAGAATTTTCAATATCAAAAGGTACATGACCTCTTGCTACAGAACCTTCAGCAGGTATTTGAGCCTCTACTCCATCTTTAAAAGCTGCTTCACCATAAGTTTCATAACCAGCAGACTCATACATGTTAGGCATAAACTGATAGTTAGGCGCTGTATCCTTTTTACAAGAAACAGCTACTAAAACAACTGCAATTACTAATATTTTAATTAAGCTTTTCATACTATAAATTAATGTGCTTTATCAACTAAATTAATTTCTACTGCTCCTGTTTCGGCTAATAAACTTTCTAACTCTTTTTCATTTCCATTAACAGCTATTTCCATTAAGAAATGATCATCCGTTGTTCTAGGATCAGGATTCTCAGCATTTTTAAAAGGCCACATTCTACTTCTTAGGTAAAATGTTAGTACCATTAAATGCGCTGCAAAGAAAACAGTAAGTTCGAACATAATAGGAACGAAAGCTGGCATATTTTCTATGTAGCTAAAACTTGGCTTTCCACCAATATCTTGAGGCCAATCTTCAATCATTATGAAGTTCATCATAACCGTTGCAACGGTTAAACCAATTAGACCATATATGAACGCCGTAATAGCAATACGTGTAGGCGCTAACCCCATCGCTTTGTCTAGTCCGTGAACTGGAAATGGTGTGTATATTTCTTCGATATGAAATCGTTCTGCCTTAACCTTTTTAACAGCCGACATTAAAACGTCATCATCCGTATAAATAGCGTGAATAACTTTTGAAGCTTCCATTGACTATGTTTAGTTTATTAATTTTTTAGCTTGTCCTGACCAATCATCACGTTCTGCTCTTCCTGGGAAAGAACCTGTGATACTGTCTAACAAATCATATTCTGTTTTTGTCATTTTACTAACTTGAAGGAATGTATAAATACCTATACCGTTAAGTACTTCCTCCATTTTAGGTCCAATACCATTCACTTCTTTTAAGTCATCGGCCTTTTGAGACGATGCATCAAACGCACCTAGACTACCCAGCAAGTTATTTACTTTTTCTGAATCATCTGCGGTAGAAACTTCTTCAACTTTCGAAACCGTAGCCACTTTACCGTTAGATGTTCTAGAATCAGATCCTGATCCAACTAAACTATCTCCGCGTTCTCTGATGTTTTTATAACGTTCACCAGAAGATTTTAAAATAGTTTTAACCTCTGCTTGTGCAATTACTGGGAATGTTCTTGCATATAATAGGAATAATACAAAGAAGAATCCAATTGTCCCAACAAATATTCCAATATCTACAAATGTTGGAGAGAACATAGTCCATGATGATGGTAAATAATCACGATGTAACGATGTTACGATAATTACAAAACGTTCAAACCACATTCCAATATTTACAACTATAGAGATAAAGAATGAAAACATAATGCTCGTTCTTAATTTCTTGAACCACATAAACTGTGGAGAGAATACATTACAAGTCATCATTGACCAATATGCCCACCAGTAAGGACCGGTTGCTCTGTTTAAGAATGCATATTGTTCGTATTCTACACCAGAATACCAAGCGATAAATAACTCTGTAATATAAGCTACACCAACAATAGAACCTGTAATCATAATTACGATGTTCATCAATTCTATGTGTTGTACTGTAATATAATCTTCAAGATTACACACTTTTCTCATAATAATAAGAAGCGTATTTACCATAGCAAATCCCGAGAATACCGCCCCAGCAACAAAGTATGGAGGAAATATAGTAGTATGCCATCCTGGTATAACCGATGTTGCGAAATCGAAAGATACAATAGTGTGTACAGAAAGCACTAAAGGCGTTGCTAAACCAGCAAGTACCAAAGATACTTCTTCAAAACGTTGCCAATCTTTTGCACGACCAGACCAACCGAAACTTAATAAAGCGTAAATTTTCTTTTGAAAAGGTTTTACTGCTCTATCTCTAAGCATCGCGAAATCCGGTAATAAACCCGTCCACCAGAATACTAATGATACAGACAAATATGTTGAAATTGCAAATACATCCCAAAGTAAAGGTGAGTTAAAATTTACCCATAATGAACCAAATTGATTTGGAATTGGCAATACCCAATAAGCTAACCAAGGACGACCCATGTGAATTATTGGAAACAGACCTGCTTGTATCACCGAAAATATAGTCATAGCTTCCGCAGAACGGTTAATAGCCATTCTCCACTTTTGACGGAATAATAAAAGCACCGCTGAAATTAGAGTTCCGGCGTGACCAATACCAACCCACCAAACGAAGTTAGTAATATCCCAAGCCCAACCTACAGTTTTATTCAAACCCCAAGTTCCAATACCTGTTGAAATAGTATAAATAATACATCCTATACCCCAAAGGAAAGCGGCTAATGCTATAGAAAAAACTATCCACCATTGCTTATTTGCTTTTCCTTCTACAGGACGTGCCACATCCACAGTAACGTCGTGGTACGACTTTTCCCCTGTAACTAAAGGTCTTCTAATAGGTGCTTCGTAATGAGACGCCATAATTATATAATTGATTCTTTAATTAGACTTATGCTTCTGTTGTATTTCTCACTTTTGTTTGATACTGTACGTTAGGTTTTGTTCCAACGTGTTCTAACAAGTGATACATACGGTTATCTTCTTTAAGTTTTGCAACTTGACTTTCTTTATCATTGATGTCACCAAATGCCATTGCGCCACTGCTACAAGCTGCAGAACATGCTGTTTGGAATTCACCATCTTTAATAACACGTCCATCACGTTTAGCATCAAGAATTGTTTTTTGTGTCATTTGCATACACATTGAACATTTTTCCATAACACCACGAGAACGAACAGTTACATCTGGGTTTAAAACCATACGACCTAAATCATCATTCATATGATAATCGAACTCATCGTTTCCATTATATAAGAACCAGTTAAAACGACGTACTTTATAAGGACAGTTGTTAGCACAATATCTTGTACCTACACAACGGTTATAAGCCATGTGATTTTGACCTTGACGACCGTGTGATGTTGCCGCAACTGGACAAACAGTCTCACAAGGTGCGTGGTTACAATGTTGACACATAATTGGTTGGAAAGCTACTTGAGGATTCTCTGAAGCATGCTCCATTTCTCCTAAAGCACCAGCAATAGCCAATCCTGTTGTATTCTCTTTTTTCTCATTATCACCATCGAAAGATTCTTCCGAAGAATAATATCTATCAATACGTAACCAGTGCATATCGCGACTTCTACGTACCTCAGATTTACCAACTACTGGCACATTATTTTCAGCGTGACAAGCAATAACACAAGCCCCACATCCTGTACAAGAATTTAAATCGATAGATAAGTTGAAATGGTGTCCAATAGAACGATCAAATTCATCCCATAAATCAACCTTTGGATCCGTTACTGCAGTTTCTTCGTGATTTAAAGAAACCATAGCCATAGGGTTCCACTCTTGCTTATCTTTGGTATTGAAAATCTCTAAAGAGGTTTCTTTAATAATATCTCCACGTCCCATTAACGTATTATGCAACTGTACAGAAGCAAATTCATGCTCTCCTGCTGCTACTTCAATAGTTACATCTTGTACTGTATTAAAGTTATGATAGAAAGCAAAGGCATTTACACCTGTTTGCATCTCTTCTTTTAATCCTTTTGTTTTACCGTAACCAAAAGATAATCCAACAGAGCCTTTAGCTTGTCCTGGTTGAATAATTACTGGTACCGTTAAACTAACACCATTTACAGTAACATTTGCGTAACTACCATTTAACGCACCGTTTGCAACGTGCCTGTTCATTAACCCTAACGCTTCAGCATCAGCTTTAGAAACAGTTAAGTAGTTATCCCAAGATGTTCTTGTAATTGGATCTGGAAACTCTTGTAACCATGGGTTGTTAGCTTGTTGGCCATCTCCCATACCTACTTTGGTATATAATGATAATTCTAATCCACTTGATTTTACTGAAGAAGCTAAAGCTTTCGCTGCAGCTACACCACTAACAACACCTACTACTGCAGATCCATTTGTAGCCTGACTATTACTTAAAGTTGATGTAGATGTTGTAGAAACAAATTCATCTTTATCCTCATCCTTAAGACCTACACCTACAGCAGCACCATGAATAAGACCACCAACTAACGTTCGTTTTTTCTTATCTTTTAATTCTGTTGTTGTAGTTGTAATCGATTTAGTTGAAGCAGCATTTAAACCACCAATTGAAGAACCATAAACAAACACACCATCATGTAATGCTTGATTAAATGAATTTCCGCCTAATACGCTAGAATTCCAGTTGTTCTTAATATAATCGTGAAAAGTATCTTCATTACCTGTCCATTTTAATAAAGCATCTTGAAACTGACGTGTATCAAATAATGGGCGAATAGTAGGTTGCATTAAAGAATAATGACCTTTTTTGATTTCAACATCACCCCAAGACTCTAAGTAATGAGGTGCTGCTGCAATATATTCTGTTTCAGTTGATGTCTCATCTTCTTTTAAAGAAAAAGTAATAGACAAATCAACTTTCTTTAATCCTTCTGAAAAATCTGAAGCATTTGGTAAGCTATATACTGGGTTAACACCACTCATAATAAGAGCGCCAACACTTCCAGCTTTCATATCTGCAACTAACTTAGTCACCGCTTTATCGCTACCTTGTCTTGTTTTTATTGGAGTATTAGAATCGAAGGCTTTACTATTCAATGCCTCATTTATCTCTAAAGCAATCGTTTGAGCATTTACATCTTGAATACCTGTAATGACTACTGCTTTACTTCCAGCTCTTTTTATTTGAGAGGCCGCATTTTTAACAGCTTCATCAACTTTAGCGGGCAATGTTCCAGAAACAGAACCTCCAACAACATAACTATATAATTTGGCTAAAGCTATCTTTTGTTCTGATGGAGTTAAAGGCACACGCTTATCAGCATTAGCACCAGTAAGAGACATATTAGATTCAAACTGAATATGACGAGACATCTTACCATGGTTAGGCACTTTGTTTTTCGAATATCCTGAATCGAAACCACCACCTTGCCAATCTCCTAAGAAATCAGCTCCAATAGAAACGATTGTCATCGCTTTAGAAAAATCGTAATTTGCTAATCCGCGCTCACCATATTTAGCTTGGTAAGCATCAAGAGCAGCAGACTCAGAAATAGCATCGTAAACCACGTGGCTTACATTACCATATTTATTTTTAAATTCAGCAATTAACTTATCAGTAGAAGGACTAGCAAAAGTTTGTGTTAATAACACAATGCTCTTGTTTGCCGCTGCTAAATCGGTTAATTTCTTAGTTGTTTCAATATCAAAAGTATCCCAAGAAATAGAATCTCCAGCCTTTTTAGGACCTTGAACTCTCAAACTATCATACAATCCTAATACAGAAGCGTTAACTCTTGCGTTAGCACTACCATTGGTAGCAGCCATCACATTGTTCTGAATTTTAATTGGACGACCTTCACGGGTTTTCACTAAAACACTAGCAAAATCAAAACCATTCGCTATAGTAGTTGCGTAATAGTTAGCAACACCAGGAATAATCTCTGTTGGTTGTACTACATAAGGAATCGCTTTTTTAACAGGACCCTCACAAGCAGCTAAAGACGCTGCAGCAGTACTAAACCCAACATATTTTAAGAAATCGCGACGCGTTGTAGAGCTTTCTTCTAATGTATCTTTATCTCCTAAAAATTCATCAGTAGGAATCTCAGCTACAAACTCGTTTTGTTTAAGCGTCTCAACAATAGAGCTATTTTCGTTTAGCTCTTCAACACTTTTCCAGTATTTCTTGTTTGATGACATATTATATAATTGAATTACTTCTTATTAATTTTTAAAAGTTTCCTGCTTTAACAGAAAAGAAAAACTATTTTTTTAGTAGTGACACTTACCACATTCTAAACCACCAAACTGAGCAGCTGTTAACTTATCTACACCATACTTTTTAGATAATTCATCATGAATTTTAGTATAGTAAGCATTATCTTTTACGCTAACATCTGTTTCTCTGTGACAGTTAATACACCATCCCATAGTTAATGGAGCATATTGATAAGCAACCTCCATTTCTTCAACAGGACCGTGACAAGTTTGGCACTCTACTCCTGCAACTGTTACGTGTTGTGAGTGATTAAAGTATGCAAAGTCTGGCAAGTTATGAATACGAACCCATTTTACTGGACTAGATTCACCTGTGTATTTTTGTTCAGCATCATCCCATCCTGCAGCAGCGTATAATTTTTTAATTTCACCATCGTAAAACTCTTTAGAATATTCTGGAGATGTTTCACCATTATACTCATAAATCGATTTGTGACAGTTCATACAAACATTCAACGAAGGAACACCTGATGTTTTACTAACTCTTGCAGAAGAGTGACAGTACTTACAGTCGATACCATTATCTCCTGCATGTATTTTATGTGAAAAGTGAATTGGTTGTACTGGTTGGTAACCTTGATCTACCCCGATTTGAGATAAATACCCGTAAACAAAATAAGCACTTGATAACAAAAAGAAGATAGTAACAACCATCATCAAGAATTGATTCTGCAAAAAGGCTTTCCAGAGTGGTCTTCTTTTTGAATCTTCTGGCAACTCAATATTAGAAGCTATAGCATAGCGACGTAATGTTTTATTTACTAAATATAACCCAGCAGCTAAGAGAATAAATAATATAGCTAAAGCGCCTAATACAATTTCGTTTGAAATACCTCCTGTTGTTGCAGAAGCCTGTGTGGCAACCGCACCACCCGTTGCAGCAGCAGCCGGAGCTTTCTTTTCTTCAGCTGTATAAGCTAAAATATTGCTTATATCGTCATCTGATAATTGTGGGAAAGCCGTCATGGCAGCACCACCAAACTCATTGTAAACTTTGTTTGCGTAAGAATCGCCAGACTTAATAAGTCCAGAACTATTACGAATCCAAGAATGAATCCAATCACGATCTAAACCTTGCTCGTCAGACAAACGTGCTTCTACATTACGCAGAGCAGGTCCAGTCATTTTCTTGTCTAATTGATGACAAGCCGCACAGTTGGCATTGAATAAAGATTTTCCTTTCGCTGAATCGCCTTCCTGAGCAGAAAGGACTGATGTAAACGCTAATAAAATTATTAAGCAGAAACTAAGAGTGTTTTTACTTAATATACGGTGAATCACCTGTCTCATATTGTTGGTTAAATTAACTTCTAAACTTTGGTATGATTTTTTCATTACTAAATAATTGAAAAAAACAGTTAAAAAAATCTCTCGCAAAAGTAATATTAAAAGTCGATTTTAGAAATCTAGTATAGGTATTATTAATAATTTAGAGAGATTCTAAATAAACAAAAGAACTAATAATTTAATTGCAACGTATATATTTGCACAAAATAATTTGAAAATGAACCTATTGAAAATGAAATTTAGTTTGTTATTCCTCCCCGTATTCTTGCTAACATCAACAATTAGTTTTTCGCAAGAAGGCCATGTTTCTTTAAATCAAGATAAAAACATATCTGTTTTATTAGATTTAAAAAAGGAAATGAATAAAAATGAGCATGACTCTGAGCGCTATAAAATCCAAATTTACTCTGGAAATCGCTCTGCAGCGCAAAATGCCAAAGCAGATTTTAATCAAGCTTTTGGAGAATGGAACCCATCAATAGAATATGAAACACCAAACTTTAAAATTTGGGCAGGAAATTTCAGCACACGTTTGGAAGCCGATAGAGCGCTAAAGAAAATTAAAAAGAAATTCCCTGCAGCCTTCATTTTTAAGCCGAAGAAAGAGAGAAACTAAAAACTGGTTTTAAACTGCATAAGTTAAGTTGTCTATTTTAGCAAATAAGGCAACTTTTTTTATTTCATCTATTTTCTGTTCCATAATCTTTTGATTTAAGAAGAACTCACTAAACCCAACAACCTCATTGGATAGCCCTTTTATGAATTTAAAATATGGATTTCCGTTTTTTGAAGCTAAACGTAAATAGGAATTATTATTGAAGGCCTGCTTCCTAAATAATTCAATTTTTCTTAAACACAGTAATTTTGAAGAAAACCCCGCGCTCATAAAACTAATATGCTTTGCATCGGTTTTTAAAAAGAACCGATACAAACCTTCTTTGTCTGTATAAATTTTAAATAGTGCCATTTTTAAGAGAATTAAATCACATACTCTATTTAATTAGACACTCAACCTCGCGAAAAGTCACATAAGACTAATTTATAGCAAGTTAAAAACTTAGGTTTTATCTAAGTTATGGCAATTTTAAAAAAGAGCTTTTAACTTTCAGGAGCAAGCTCTACTTCAAGACCTTCCATTTCAGGAGTCATTTGTATCTGACAACCTAAACGGCTGTTATCCTTAACATCGAAAGCCTCAGATAGCATTGCTTCTTCATCATCTCCCATCTCTGGTAATACCGTTTCACTAGTTACATAACATTGGCATGATGCGCACATAGCCATACCTCCACAAACACCAATAGTTCCTTCTGGAGCTAATTCATACGAACGAACCACTTCCATAAGGTTCATGGCCATATCGGTTGGGGCTACAATTTCGTGTTTAACACCGTCTCTATCTGTAATTTTAATGTTTATGTCTTGCATGATACTATTTAGTAATTCTATTAGTGATACGTCATAATTCGTGCCACAAATTTAAGTTTTGTCTCTTTAATTTTAATACTTTTCTTGTAAAAAATAGAAACGTTTTAAAAAAAAATAAAGAATCTTCAAAATTTTAATTTGAAGATTCTTTATTTTAAATTATAATAATTTTTTCTATTAACCAGCAATATTTACCACAGTTTCAATCTGTGGTGCATATTTTTTAATTGTCATCTCAACACCTGATTTCAAGGTCATTTGATTCACAGAACATCCAACACAAGCACCTTGCAATTGCACTTTTACCAGTGTATCATTATCTTCAATAGATAATAACGAAATATCACCTCCATCACTTTGTAAAAACGGACGAATTTCTTCTAATGCTTTTTCAACATTTAACTTTACTTCTTCGCTGGTCATAATTCTTATTTTTTTACGGCAGAACACCCAGCCATTGTTGTGATTTTTATTGCTTCAGTTGGTGGCAAATCGTCATTTCTACTAACAACTTCCTGCACTACATTTTGTGTTATTTTCTCAAAAGCTTTTTCTAAAGGCGTTCCTTTTTGCATAGCTGCTGGACGACCAACATCTCCTGCTTCACGGATACTTTGCACCAAAGGAATTTCTCCTAAAAACGGAACCTTTAAATCTTCAGCCAAGTTTTTAGCGCCTTCTTTTCCAAAGATGAAATACTTATTATTTGGTAGTTCTTCTGGAGTAAAATACGCCATATTTTCAATAATACCTAAAACAGGTACATTTATACTTTCTTGTTGAAACATAGCAACACCTTTTTTAGCATCGGCTAAAGCAACGTTTTGCGGCGTACTAACTACAACGGCTCCTGTAATAGGAAGAGATTGCATAATACTTAAATGAATATCCCCTGTTCCCGGAGGTAAATCTAAAAGTAAGAAATCTAATTCGCCCCAATGCGCATCAAAAATCATTTGATTTAAAGCTTTTGCAGCCATAGGTCCTCTCCAAACAACCGCTTGATCGGGTTGTGTGAAAAAGCCAATAGATAAAACTTTTACACCATAATTTTCAACAGGTTTCATTTTCGATTTCCCTTCAATATTAACGGCTAAAGGTTTTTGGTCAATAACATCGAACATAATAGGAATTGACGGCCCATAAATATCAGCATCTAAAACACCAACTTTAAAACCCATTTTAGCTAAAGTAACCGCCAAATTAGCTGTTACTGTAGATTTACCTACACCTCCTTTACCAGAAGCTATAGCTACTATATTTTGAATTCCAGGTACTGGTTTACCCTTTATAACATTCGCCTTTGGCTTAGCCGGAGCATCAACTTTTACATTAACTGTAATTTTAGCTTTTTCGTAAACTTGTTCGTGAATAATTTTTAAAACATCAACTTCCGTACGTTTTTTCGCCTGTAAACTTGGGTTGTTAATAGTAATATCTACTATAACTTCATCTCCAAAAGTCATCACATTTTTCACGGCACCACTTTCAATCATATTTTGACCTTCACCAGGAACAGTAATATTTTCGAGTGCTTTTAGTATATCTTGTTTATTTAATTTCATTGCTTTTATTAAGAATAAATCTAAGTACAAAGATAATTAATTAACATTA
Source organism: Algibacter sp. L1A34 (assembly GCF_009796805.1). Lineage (NCBI taxonomy): Bacteria > Pseudomonadati > Bacteroidota > Flavobacteriia > Flavobacteriales > Flavobacteriaceae > Algibacter > Algibacter sp. L1A34. The sequence goes on from NZ_CP047029.1 coordinate 1,024,637, forward strand.
TAAAAAGGACGTACTACATTAGAAGTTTAATTTATACAGATATAACGTTTTAGTATAACCTCATATATTTCAAAAATTGTTTAAATTGGCACAATTTATATTGATTTTCTTACCATTAATTCAGATATACTTCCATGAAACTAACAAAAATGGCCGTCTTTTTTTTCCTCATATTCCAACATGTTAGCTACAGTCAGGGCAAAATAAATAAAGCTGAAGAGGAATTAAACAAAGAAAAAATCACGACTAACACCAACCATTCTATAAGTAAATCGTCAAAAACTTATAACGACTACGATTCTAGAGGCAACTTTTCATCGGATGTTATTGGCGGTTTATTTATTCAACTTTTTGCATACACAGCTTACGGAGTCGCCATTGAAAGCCCTTTTGAAATGGAACACAAAGCAAGTGATGCGTATTTAACAAAACATCCATACGCAAAGACTAATACTGGTCATTATTCTTACGAGTGGAATGATAACACCGAAATTTTCACCACGACCATTAGTAACCGCTTGATTTATGAAAGTAATTCGATCTACGGAAATCATTTAAACCTAGATTTGCGGTTTTTAAAACGTCTAGAATTAGAGCTAGACTTTTTACAATTGTGGGAACATAAAACAAATGTTCCAAAAAACTCACTTGGTATTTACACAGCCTTGGCCAAATATAACCGCGTTCGCACAGAACGTTTCAATGCGTCCTGGGGATTGGGAGTTGCTTATGTTGCCGGAAATGTTAACAAATTAGGTTTTACTTATGGATTAAGTGCCGAACTATTTTTTAAAAAACCATTTAGTTTAGAGTCTAACTTCAACCAAACTTTAGTGAACAGCGAGACCATTAATAAATTTAATGGTTTATTAAATTACCATAAAAAACAATATAAATATATACTGGGCTACGAACACTTAAAGATTGCAAGTGTTCCTTTTTCGAATGTAACAGCTGGTTTCGGTATTTCTTTTTAAAAAGAATTATAATTCTACTGAAGGATCCCAATACACCTTATCTAAATGTTGAATTTGATTTTCAACAACTTGAATACCTTCACTTTCTAATAGTTGCTGCATAAGATTTGTACCATCAAAATGATGTTTACCGGTTAGCAAACCTTTTCTGTTCACAACACGATGTGCAGGAACATCTTTTCCATGCGAGCCATTCATGGCATAACCAACCATTCTAGCACTTTTTGCAGCTCCTAAATATTTAGCAATCGCGCCATAACTAGTAACACGACCAAAAGGAATTAATTTAGCCACTTCATATACTTTATCAAAAAAATTGAGTGTTTCCGGCTTCATTTCTATATTTCTCTAATAATATTTATTAAAGTCACAATAGCAATAATTCCAGTAATACTTCCAATAATACGATTCATATTTTTTTGCGATGTTAAAGTTTTACTCTTTATTTTATCGAAAAAGAAAATATACATATATAAGGTAACGAATGTCCCCATAGCTGCACCAGCAACATATGAAATAATACTGGTTTGACTAAAATCTAACCAACCAAAAGACGCTAAAGTAATAGTTATGTAGGCCTGATAAGGAATAGGAAATACATTAATTCCCGATAAAAAAACACCTTGAAAAAACCGACTACCTTTACTTCTAACCTTTGGCTCTACCTGCTCTTTAGGTTCCGATTTTGCTATAAACAAAAAATAAATAGTCACTAATACAAAAACAACAAAAGCTACGCGTTGTAAAACATCTATAACATCATGATTTCTACTTAAATAAAGTGCAAAAACTGCCGCGATGCTAGTTTGAATAATTACTACTACACAAGCTCCTACAGAAAACATAATACCGCGTACATGCCCTTCTTTTAAACTAATTTTAGCAGCCGTCATGTTTAACAACCCTGGCGGAATAACACCAACAAGCGCAAAAACTAACCCCAAAAAAAAGATAAATGTAATGTTCAAAACTATTTAATTTTAAATTTAATATAAGTGATAGGTTTATTTTTCTCTAAATATTGCGACTCGTAAAAGGTTTGAATACTAGTCACCTCTTCTGGGCTACCTTCTTGTTTGTAAACATTATGGTTGGCATACAAAACTTCGTGACCAGCTCCATGTAGCAATCCTAGTGTATAACCGTGCATAAATTCGCTATCAGTTTTTAAATTCATGACACCATCTGGTTTCAGAATCTGTTTGTAACGTTCCAAGAAAACAGCATTTGTCATACGGTGTTTGGTACGCTTGTATTTTATTTGTGGATCTGGAAATGTTATCCAGATTTCGTCTACTTCATTGTTAGCAAAAGCATGATCGATAAGCTCTATTTGCGTACGCAGAAAAGCCACATTAGGTATATTTTCTTCTATGGCAGTTTTTGCTCCTCTCCAAAATCGAGCACCTTTAATATCGACACCAATAAAATTTTTATTTGGATACTTTTGAGCTAATGCTACTGAATATTCTCCTTTTCCGCAACCTAATTCTAGCACTAACGGATTCTCGTTTTTAAAAACTTCGGAGCGCCAATGTCCTTTTAGATTGAAATTTGACTCGACCAATTCTTCTCGCGATGGTTGAAATACGTTGGAAAAGGTTTCGTTTTCTCTAAATCGTCTCAGTTTATTTTTACTACCCACAGTATATTAACTATTTGTTATTATTAGTTTTGAATTGGTAAAATTACGGAAATATACCCAAGTCTTTATATGCTTACCTTTGAATTTGCGGAAATGTGCGTTAGGGATTGATGCGGCATCCTTTTTTTGTGCTAGCCAAAACATTAAAAATAAGCCAAATCTACTTGATTATCTTTGAGCTTAATGATATGCTAAAACAAAGGAAAGCACAACAAAAGATATAGCGGAAAGCCCGACCCATGTGGTAACGCCCAAATGATACTTTTTATTTATAAATTTAATTAATGAAAAAACGAATTTTAGTAGCTCCATTAAATTGGGGTTTAGGCCATGCCACACGATGTATACCTATTATTAATGCGTTAATTTTAAATGGATTTGAACCCATTATTGCTAGTGACGGCGTAGCTTTGGCTTTATTGAAAAAAGAATTTCCAAATCTAAAATGTTTGGAATTACCATCATACAACGTAACTTATGCTAAAAACGGGAAGCATTTTAAGTTGAAATTAATTAAAGATTCACCAAAACTTTTGAAGGCAATTAAAGCTGAAAAAAAAGCGGTTAAGAATATTGTAGATTCAGAAGGGATTTCTGGTATAATTTCGGATAACCGATTAGGTGTGCGGAGTAAGAAAGTGCCATCGGTTTTTATCACACATCAATTAAATGTTTTAAGTGGTATCACAACTTGGTTTAGCACTAAAATACACCAGAAAATTATTAATAAATTCCATGCTTGTTGGGTTCCGGATACTGCTGGAGAAATTAATTTAAGTGGAAAACTAGGACATATTAAGCATTTTGAAATACCCACGACATATATTGGACCTTTAAGTCGCTTTACTAAAAAAGAGACTGAAATTAAAAATGATTTAATGGTTTTAATTTCGGGTCCAGAACCGCAGCGCAGCATGTTGGAAGAACGCCTTTTAGCAGAACTGAAAGATTTTAATGGTAAAATTATGTTTGTAAAAGGTGTGATGGAAAACGAGCAAACCATACAAGTAAACGGCAATATGACGATTTACAATTTTATGACATCCACTTTATTAGAAAAAACAATTAATGAAAGTGAATTAATAATTTCGCGCTCTGGTTACACTACAGTAATGGATTTAGCTAAACTGAACAAAAAAGCCTTTTTTATACCAACACCTGGGCAGTTTGAACAAGAATATTTGGCTGAAAGATTAAGTGATATGCGATTAGTACCAACTTGTAGTCAGGATAATTTTAGTTTGAAAACACTTGAAAACATAACGGGTTATGCAGGCTTGAAAACTTTTGATTTTGAGGTTGATTTTAAAGTATTATTAAGCCTTTTCCAGGGTGAATGAAAACTCGCTACCTACGCTGTACTCGCTTTCTACATATATTTTTTCTTGGTGTGCTTCAATAATATGTTTTACTATCGATAGACCAAGACCTGAGCCTCCTTCTTTTCGGGATCCTGTTTTATCTACACGATAAAAACGCTCGAATAATCGTGGTAAATGCGTCTCAGATATACCTTCTCCATTATCAGTTACACGAACAATAATTTTATTTTTTATTAAATTTTCTATACTAATTTCGGTAGTTCCTTTTTCACTACCATACTTAATAGAATTTACAATAAGGTTGATTAACACTTGTTGAATGCGCTCTTTATCGGCCTTAACGAATATTGCTTTTTTATATTTCATATCGAAAGTTAGCGTAATTTTCTTTTTTGCTGCTTTCATTTCTAGCATATCGAAAATAGTATCTACTAACTCTACAATATCAAAAGTTTCTATTTTTAGTCTTAAATCACCAACTTCTAATTTGGTAATCATATCCAAATCTTCCACAATATAACTTAATCGCTCAATGCCTTTACTGGCACGTTCTAGATATTTTTCACGAATTTCTTTGTTATTCATAGCACCATCGAGCAGCGTTAAAATATAACCTTGCACAGTAAAAAGTGGTGTTTTTAACTCGTGAGATACATTACCAATAAACTCTTTTCGGTATTGTTCTCTAACTTTAAGAGTTTCTATTTCTAGTTTTTTATCGCGCGCAAACTTATCAATTTCTTGAGTAAGTGTATGCATATCTGTCGTAATAGCTCCTTTGGTAAACTTCGCAGATTCCAACAACGTTAAATCGTCGTATATTTTTTTTACACGACGATAAATAAATCGTTCTACTCGATATTGAATAACAATAAAACAAAAAACGTAAGTACTAATAGCTAGTACAGGGATTTCCCATAATTCTATATTAGAGAAATAAAATAAAAAAACGCTCAATAAGAGCGTTATATATAAGGTGATATAAAACGAAGTGATTCTCGCGAATCGATACGATTTTTTAAATTTGGTCTCCTTCATTTAATATTAATCTACAAACTTATAGCCTACGCCTTTAACGGTTTTAAAGCTTTTATCCCCTAGTTTTTCACGTAATTTACGGATGTGAACATCGATAGTTCGTCCGCCAACAACAACCTCGTTACCCCAAACGGTATCCAAAATTTCGTCGCGTTTAAAAACTTTTCCTGGTCTTGACGCTAATAAAGATAATAATTCAAATTCCTTTCTTGGCAAAATAATTTCTTTGCCTTTAGACGTAATTTTGTATTCGTCTCTATTAATTACCAACGTACCAATTTTTAAAGTATTGGCAACCTCCTCTTCTTTAAAACGACGCAAAAGTGCTTTTACTTTACTCACCAAAACCTTTGGTTTTATGGGCTTAGTAATATAATCGTCGGCACCAGCATCAAATCCAGCTACTTGGGAATAATCTTCACCACGAGCTGTTAAAAAGGTTATTATACTGTTTGATAATTCGGGCTGCTTTCTAATTAATTCACAAGCCTCGATACCATCCATTTCGGGCATCATAAGATCCAGAATTATTAATTGAGGTAATTCTTTTTTTGCGACTTTAACACCTTCTGCACCATTTTCGGCCGTAAGTACCTGATATCCTTCATTTGATAAATTGTATCCTACAATTTCTAAAATGTCCGGCTCATCATCAACCAACAATATTTTAATATCTTTTTTTTTCATTTGTAAAGAAAATCTGTTTCTTGAAGTAAAGGTAAAGCTAATAACATAATTTTATTAAAATTACAAAATTAATAACACTAAGGTAACAATACAGAAACAAATACTTAAACTTTTAAACCAAACACATCAATCTTAACTGTTTTTTGGCATTAAAATTGTTAGTATTATCATAAATTTGACGTAATAAATAGTAGATATGAAGAAACAATACTTTTTAATATTTTTTACAATCATTTCTTTTTTTGCAATCCACTCCATGGATGCGCAGAATAGTATAGGTTTTGAATCTAAAAATGATAAAATTGAAAATCTAACAATTTATCCAAATCCAGTAAGCGCGCAGGGAAATGTTGTTTATATAGCCTCGAAAAAAAACTTAGTAAAAAACATTAAAGTTTTTAATGTTTTAGGCAAACAGGTATTAGCGGTTAAACTCGTTGGCAAAGCCTTAAATATTTCGAATTTAAGCAAAGGCGTTTATATTTTGAATATCACAGAAAACAATATTAGTGAAACTAGGAAACTGGTTGTAAAATAATTTTACCGAATCAACAAATATAATAGCGTTACCATTTGGTAGCGCTTTTTTATTTTATATACTTTTGTTATTCTAAAATGAAGGACTACAGAACACCTAACTAGTTTTAATCCTTAATTATTATTGAAATCTATTTATGATCGATAAAAACGCCATTTTTAAAATACAAACTCAAGCCGAATTCGAAGCTTTAGCATTAGAAGTTTTTAGATTTCAATTTAAGAACAATCGAGTTTATCGTTCATTCTGCGACTTACTATACAAACACCCTACCGATATAAAAACGGTTATCGATATTCCTTTTTTACCTATTCAATTTTTTAAAACACGTGATATTTTAAGTACTAAAAATGAAGTAAAAACAACCTTTACAAGTTCTGGAACTACCGGAAGTGAAACAAGCAAACACCATGTAACAGATTTAGATATCTACGAGCAAAGTTTCAATAAAGGATTTGAGTATTTTTATGGTGCTATTGAAGATTATGTTGTTTTAGGTCTGTTACCATCTTATTTAGAACGCAAAGGCTCTTCTTTAATATATATGGTAGATGCCATGATTTCCAAATCAAAACATCATGAAAGTGGGTTTTACCTTGATAATATTTCAGAATTAAAAGATACTTTGATAAAACTAGATTCCGAAGGTAAAAAAATATTACTTATCGGTGTTTCTTTTGCTTTGCTAGATTTAGTTGAAATGCACCAATTCAACTTAAAAAACACTATCATAATGGAAACTGGTGGGATGAAAGGGCGCCGAAAAGAATTAATTCGTGAAGAACTACACAAACAATTAAAAACAGGTTTTGGAGTTAACAACATCCATAGTGAATATGGCATGACTGAGTTATTGAGCCAAGGTTACTCTCAAGGTAACGGTACATTTAAGTGTCCAAATTGGATGCGAATTTTAACACGCGACACTGAAGACGCCTTAACCATAAACACGAATGGAAAAGCTGGCGGTATTAATGTAATAGATTTAGCTAATATTAATTCTTGTTCTTTTATTGCAACCCAAGATTTGGGACGTGTAGATCGTGATGGCTCTTTTGAAGTTATTGGCCGTTTTGATAATTCGGATATTCGTGGTTGTAACTTAATGGTACTTTAATATAAAAAAACTTGTAAGTAATGAAAAACATAAACGACTAAACTATCGCTAAGTAAAAGAAAAATTTAGTAATAAATTTGGTTAATTGATAAGGCCCGATGTAAAAATCGGGCTTTGTTATTTTTAAGAATTAATTAATTGAAAACGTATCGCGATCATTTAGGAACTTAAGCTTGTTTCTATAAGCGTCTACATGCCTTTTCTCTAAAGTAATAACTTGAGTTTCCTCCTCATGAGGTTTAAAAGCAGTCAATTGGTTTCCTAAAACATCATAAACAGCCGAATGTCCAGAATATTCACTATTCACACCATCTACTCCTACTCGATTTACACCAATACAATAACTCATATTTTCAATAGCGCGTGCTTTTAACAGCGTATCCCAAGCAGAAACTCTAGGTTTCGGCCAATTGGCTACATAAATTAACACATCGTAATTTTCGATGTTCCGTGCCCAAACAGGGAAACGTAAATCATAACAAATTAACGGACAAATTTTCCAGCCTTTATAATTTATAATTACTTTTTTGTTGCCTTCAGAATACGTTTTTTCCTCGCCAACCAAGGTAAAAGCATGGCGTTTATTATAAATAGTAATTTTACCAGAAGGTTCAACAAATAATAAACGGTTATAGTATTTATTTTCTTCTTTTATAACTAGACTTCCAACAATAGCCGCATCGTTTTCCATAGCCATGTCTTGCATCCAAGTTACCGTTTCGCCTTCCATGGTTTCAGCAACTTTTCCCGCATTCATGGTAAAACCGCTTGTAAACATTTCAGGCAGTATAATTAGATTTATACTGCCTGAAATTTGTTTTATTTTCTCTGTAAACTTTTCACGGTTCTCTTTTGGGTTTTCCCAAACTAAATTAGCTTGAATTAATGCAACCTTTAGCTCCTTCTCCATACCGTGGTTTTGTTTTTATAATTTACGTTTTGTTTTTTCCAGCTTTTCTTTAAGCTTTTCAATTTTATCAAGCGATTTCTTTTCATCAACCGGAGACAATTTACCTTTATTTTTTAACTTTTCATATTTCTTGATTGCATCTTTATGTTTTTTGCCTGCTTTTTCAAAATTAGATTTCGCTTTCTCTTTCGCCTTCAAAGCTTTTTCAGATTTCTTTTGTTCTTTTTGAGCTTTTTTTAATGCTTTTTCTTGATCATTTTGGGCTTTTTCTTCTTTCTTAATAGCCTTTTCTTTGTCTTTACGCTCGTCTTCTTTTTTCTTTAAAGCATCTTTTACCTTCTTATTTTCTTCTTTTACTCGATTTGCTTCAGCTTTAGCTTTATTAGCTTCTACTTTAGCCGCTGCATTAGTTTTTTCTAATTCAGCCTTTTTAATACTAAAAGCATCTTTTATTTGTTGCTTATCTTCAACAGATAATGCTTTTGTAACATCGGCGCCATCCTTTAAAATCTTGTCGCCTTTTACTTGATATGTTACTTCTTTAAATATTACTTCTTGAGCTTGTAGTGTTAATCCAAAAACCATACATGCAACTATCATCCAAATTTTCATAATCTATTTTTTAAAATTACTTTATATAAATTTAGACACCATTATATAAAAAAGGTTACCTATTTAAGATGAATTTAACTAAAATAATTTAGACAAACATGAACCCAAATTTTCAAAACCCGAATTTACATAACAAATCCACATTATATGTTCGTCCAATAAGGATATTAACCCTTTTTAAATGAAGTATATTTCCCGAAGTTTTATCAACAAACTTGCCATTAACAATAAATGATTTATGTGTTTGAAAAGTGTAAACGATGTCTCTTTAACTTTGTAAACCATGTGCCTTTACCGTACCAAAATTATTATTAAGTATGAACTTACAACCAGATAATAAAAATATAGTAAACGTAGTTAAAAAATTTAAAAGTGAACAAAATAAGCGGACAAAACTAAACTTTAATTCCTGCTACATTCTAGTTAGTCAAACACTTCTAAAACCTTTATTTTCAGGTTTTGATCCTGTTGAGTTTGTTGCCTAATAGGTTTTTTTTGAATTTTTCATTTCTCGAAATAACTAATCTAAATAATCTCCATTTTCTTCAGTAAAAAAGAGGCATTCATATTTTTACAAACACCATTTTTAAGTGTATAATCAAAATGAAGTTCATCATTTATAATTTCAGCATCGAAATAGTAGTTTTTTACTTGCGGTAATTCTTTTTCAATATCACATAAACTTAAATCGTGTGTTGCAATAATTCCAGTAGCGTTAGAAGCAACAAGTTTTTCAACAAATTTACGCGACCCAATAGCTTTATCCGTACTATTTGTTCCTTTCAAAATTTCATCTAAAATTATAAAATACGGTTCCTTTTGGATGGCATCAACAATATATTTTAAACGTGTTAATTCCGAAAAGAAATACGAACTATCATCAGTCAACGAATCTGTGGTACGCATGCTCGTAATCAATTTTACAGGCGAATACTCACTCGCTTTCGCACAAACAGGCAAACCAATATTAGCCATTACAATATGTAAAGACATGGTTCTCAAAAAGGTACTTTTCCCTGCCATATTTGCTCCGGTTACAATAAAAAACTGTTCGTTTTCTATTGTAACATTACTATCTACACGCTTTGTTTTATTTAATAAAGGATGCCCTAAACCGGTTGCTTTTATAACAGAACCATGCTTCGCTATTTTAGGAAACACAAATTCCGGATGATTAAAATGAAATCCGCCTAAAGAGTTATAAGCATCGAAAAAGGAAACCACTTCAAACCAATCTTCAACTTTATCAGCATATTGATTAATCCATTTTTCAATACGGTAGCTATTTTTAATATCCGATAGAAATAACCCATTCGCAAAAATGGCCGAAATAATATTGTTTCGGTTATCCAAAGCATCTAAACCTTTTGAAAGTTCCTTGAAGATTAACGATGCTTTTTTATGTTCCGATTGAATTTTCTCTTGTTTCTGTTGAAGTAATTCTGAAGTAAACGTTTCATTTTCGATTAAATTCAACAATGCAGCATACTGGCGAAAGGTATCTTTTACCTTATCGGCTCCAGAAGAAAGTTTATTTATTTTCTTTACATAGAAACCTGTAAAACCTAACCCTATAAGTAACCAATATCCAACAAATTCCTGATTAATCATGTCTAGTATTGTCAACCCAAATAAAACCACAGAAATAACCGTAAATACTATTGGTAACCACTGCATCGCCTTTGGCAAAAACGTTTTATAATTTTTTAACCAACTCACAATATGCTTAGCAGACGTTTCTGTTTCAATTAAGCTAGAATTTGCATCGTAATGTTGTCTCCACTCAGGCTTACTGCTTAATTCTTCAATAGCTTTTTGACGAGAAACAATAGCTTCGGTATTGTTTGCTTTTAATAAACCAGCTAATTTTTCTTGACCTTCGGTAATAGTTGTTCTATTAATAAATTGAAAAAAGGAGCCTCTACCAAATAAATCGATATCTAAACTATAAAAATGATTGGAATCCTGGAATTTAAGCCCTTCATCGCGATCATGAAAATCACCAGAACTAATCTTAATTTCTTCCTCGTTTATAGATATAAGCGCTTTTTTAAAACTGCGTTCACGCTTAATATTATTATATTTTGAAAGTAAAAAAAGAAAAAGAGCTATACCCATAACACCTATTGCAAGTGCTATTTGCCAATTTTGAAATGTTAAATATATTCCAAAGCCCATAGCCACGAATACCACCAACCTCAACATACTTAAGGTTATCATTTGCTTATGTAACTTTTGTGCTTCTAAGGTGTATTTAGCTTGATGTTCTTGGTAATATTTTATGTGTGCACTCATTTTATTTAATTGAAATGGTAAAGAAACGAAAAAGCCCTGAAATCTGTTTTTTCAGAGCTTTTTTATTTTGTTGTTTTTGCTATTTATTTTGAAAAGCTTCTACAAGCTCAAAATCTTATTATTATACTTTACCTTAATTAATCTCTAGACATAAAAATTCGTAATACATACCAAACAGTAGCATTAACGAAGCAAATAAGCCTAAAGCAGCAGGAATATAATCTTCAACACCATATTTATTTACTAAATTAGAAGTTTGATACAAAATTGAGCCGGCAGCTAAAAGACACATACCAACCGAGAACCAAAGTCCTAAATTGAAACCAAAAATACTTCCAGCAATAATTAACCCAATGGCTATAAAAAAGCCAACTGTTAGTCCTGCTTTTAAGAATGAAAAATCTTTTTTAGTCACAAAAACAATAGCTGATAAACCTGAAAACAAAGCCAAAGTAACAATACCTGCTTGCTTTAAAATATCCGGTCCTGTTTCCATAGCATACGCCGCGATATAAATAAGCGGTACAAAAATAAAAGCTTCGGCTAAAATGTAAAGTCCAAATGCTAAATACTGCTTATTTTTATCTGGAGTTTTAATCGCCATACCTTCGGCATAGTTTGTAATAAACATAAAACCACCAAGCATAATAAGCCAACGCCAACCTTGCGTCATCGATAAAGCGAACTCTACAACCGTATCACTTTGTAACAATAAATATTCAAAAAGAATAAATACTAAAACACCACCCGCAACATGCGAATACGTTTTTTTGTAAAAAGCCACTCTATCTACTTCGGATAGTTGACTAACCATAAGTTTACCATTAAATGTTTGATTCATAAATTTGGGATTTAATTGATTTTTTAATTATTTATAGGTATTAATTTCTAGAGCCACCAAATACTTGAAAAGCCCAATATACTAAAGATGCTAAAGAACCAATTGCTGCAACTAAATATGTTCTAGCAGCCCATTTTAAAGCATCTTCCGATCCTGCGTATTCTTCTTGAGATAACATGTTTTTATTTTTTAACCAAGCCAAAGCACGGTTACTAGCATCGTATTCTACCGGTAAAGTTACAAAACTAAATAAAGTTGCAAACCCCATCATCACTAATCCAGCAATAGCTACCCAGTAGCCAAAACCTAAACCTGCTGCTGCACCTAACATTAATCCACCAATAACAACCCATTGCGACATATTTGAAGTTACACTAACAATAGGCACTAATTTAGATCTTATTCCTAACCATTGATATGCTTGCGCATGTTGCACGGCATGCCCACACTCGTGTGCTGCCACAGCCGCAGCTGCTGCATTTCGTTGATTATAAACAGACTCACTTAAGTTTACTGTTTTATTTGTTGGGTTATAGTGGTCGGTTAATTGCCCAGGTGTAGAAATAACCTCAACATCGGTAATACCATTATCAGCTAACATTTTTGTAGCAATTTCTGCTCCACTCATGCCATTTCTCAGTTGTATTTTCGAGTATTTGGCAAATTTCTTTTTTAAGGTACTGCTCGCTATCCAGCTTACAAGAGCTATAGCGCCTAGTAATATATAATATCCAATCATTTTGTTTTCGTTTTAAAATTCTAATGTAAATATATCAAAAATAAAGCCAATTGTAATTTATGCTAGTTTGTCAGTTAATTTTTAAATAAATAACGCTTTATAAAAAAATGATTAACTTCGTTTAACATCGTGAAATTCTGATTCTTTAAAATGAAAATACTACTAACAGGCTCAACAGGATATATTGGTAAACGACTCATTCCCGTTCTTGTTGAAGCTGGACATGAAGTTATTTGCTGTGTTAGAGATCCCAAAAGATTCAATCCGCCAGAATCCTTATCAAAAAGTATAACTGTACTTCAATTGGATCTTTTAGATCAAGCGTCTTTAGAACATATTCCAAAAGATATCGATGGTGCTTATTATTTGGTACACTCTATGTCTTCCGACGGAGATTATAAATCTTTAGAAGAAATCTCGGCCCAAAACTTTAGGAGCGCCCTAAAAAACACCAATGTAAATCATGTAGTTTATTTAAGCGGTATTGTTAATGAAACCGAACTTTCTAAACATTTATCCTCTAGAAAAAATGTAGAAATAGAACTTGCTAAAGGCGATTACAATTTTACAGCATTGCGAGCAGGAATTATTATTGGCTCCGGAAGTGCTTCTTTTGAAATTATTAGAGATTTAGTTGAAAAACTCCCTATTATGATTACTCCAAAGTGGTTAAACACCAAATGCCAACCTATTGGTATTTCCGATGTTTTGGCTTTTCTTTCTAGGTCTATGTTTAACCCAGAAACCTTTAATCAGAATTTTGATATTGGCGGCCCCGATGTATTAACATATAAGGAGATGCTTTTAAACTTTGGCAAAGCACGGAATTTAAAACGTAAAATTATTACCGTTCCTGTGATGACGCCTAAATTGTCTTCGTACTGGCTTTATTTTGTAACCTCAACCTCATACAAACTTGCTGCGTCTCTTGTAAACAGTATGAAAATAGAGGTGGTTTGTCGTGATAACCGTATAAATAATATTTTAGGCATAACACCTTTAAGTTATAACGAATCTCTAAAACGCGCTTTCACTAAAATTGAAAATAACGAAATCCTTTCGAGTTGGAAAGATGCTTATTCAAGTAGCGGACTAAACTTTAATATATCCGAATTTATACAAGTCCCGTCTTTTGGTTGTTTTAAAGATAGTAGAACGAAACCTATTAAAAATCGTGAAGAGACCATAGATAAAATATGGGCTATTGGCGGAACTACCGGATGGTATTACGGCACTTGGCTTTGGAAAATTAGAGGCTATATGGATAAGTTATTTGGTGGTGTTGGATTAAGACGTGGACGAACAAATCCATCTACTATAAACGTGGGAGATTCCATCGATTTTTGGCGTGTATTGTATGCGGATAAAACAGAAGGTCGTTTACTTTTATTTGCTGAAATGAAACTACCTGGCGAAGCTTGGTTAGAATTTAAAGTTGTAAATGATAAACTAACACAAACCGCAACATTTAGGCCTCTTGGTTTAGCGGGCAGATTATATTGGTATGCTGTATTACCTTTTCATGGGTTTATTTTTAAAGGTATGCTTAAAGCTTTGACAGCTTAATACAAACAAGAAAGCTATTTGATTTTATGAGAAAAACATCTAGTTTCGTTTTATAAATAATATAAAATATTGAAAACAGTTTTATATAATCATATTGACATTCATTAACCCCAAACTATGAAACAAATAATTGTACTTACATTCTTTATTACCTTATTTATTAAATCTTACTCACAAGAAAAAAAAGTCAATTTTCAATTACTTGCAGGAACAACATTATCCGTTCCCAAAACAAGTGATTTAACAAATTCGAATATTACTGGAGCACCCAAAATAAGATCTTATATAAACATTGGAGCCTTTATTTTACCAAATCTAAATTATGCTTTGAATGAAAAAACTTCTCTAGATTTCGGCCTAGGCTTTTACCTTGACAGATTCTCTATTGAAGATGAAATTGGCTATGTAATAAGCAAAGGCAATAGAAACATAAGTCAAATTCAAACTCCAATTAATTTCAACTTTCATTTTGGAAATAGTAATTCCTATCAATTTGGAATTGGTGCTTTTACAGCATTTTTAATATCAGCCAAAGAAAAAGGTGAAACAAGAATTGAATCTTCAGCTTTTTATTACAACGATGAAAACCCTGCTCTAGATCCTTTAGTTGACCGCAACGCTGCTGTAAATTACGATAAAGATCTAAAGAGTAAATATAATTCGGTTGGAATAGGAGCCTTTATCCAATTAAAAAAGAACATCTCATTTTCCGAAAACACAAAAGGTTTTTTATTATTAAAAATAAATCAATATTTCAATTCTATAAAGAATGCTGACTCTAACTCAAACTTAAATGAATATGTGGATTCTAATAATGAAAAAGAACCAACAACTGTTAATTTTGGAGTTGGAATTAATTTATAAAAAAACTTAACGAAAATTCTATAATACTTAGACTTATTAAACCACAGCCAAAACCCGCGTTAAGGATAGAACGGCCTGTTTGAGCTCCCCCGACCTTTTGAGGGGGAGCGAGTAGTGATAGCCTGACCCTTTTCGGGTAACGCCCAAATGATTATTTAAAACAAAAAAAATCTGGTTTTAGACATGATGCCTAAAACCAGATTTAATATATAGTTTGTGTATTTTAAGAAACTATGCTGTTTCTAAAGACATATCAAAAGCTTCGGCTATTTCTTTGTACACTATTTTTCCTTTTACAATGTTTAAACCTTTACCTAGTGGCACGCTATTTTCGCAAGCTTGCTCCCAACCTTCGTTTGCTAATTTAATAACATACGGTAAGGTTACGTTGGTTAAACCCATTGTAGATGTATATGGCACAGCACCTGGCATATTGGCTACGGTGTAATGTACAACCTCGTCTATAATGTATGTTGGATCTTGGTGCGTGGTTGGGTGTGTGGTTTCAAAACATCCGCCTTGATCTACAGCTACATCTACCATTACGGTACCTGGGCGCATTTCTTTTAGCATATCGCGTGTTATTAATTTTGGAGCTTTTGCACCTTTTAATAATACACCACCAATAATTAAATCGGTATCAGAAATATGTTTACGTATGTTATATTCACTAGAAAACTCACTTACTACGTTGTTTGGCATAGAATCACTTACATAACGTAAGGCTTTCATGTTAACATCCATAATGGTTACTTGTGCGCCTAAACCAGATGCCATTTTTGCGGCTTGATACCCAACAATTCCTGCACCAAGAATAAGTACTTTTGCTGGTGGCACACCTGGAATTCCGCCTAATAAAATACCGCGACCTTTAATGGGTTTCTCTAAGTATTTTGCGCCTTGTTGTACAGACATACGACCTGCAACCTCAGACATTGGGATTAAAAGTGGTAAAGATCCATCGTTATCTTCTACGGTTTCGTAAGCGATACAAATGGATTTGCTTTTAATCATAGCCATAGTTAAAGGCTCGCTAGATGCGAAATGAAAATAAGTAAACACGACTTGGTTTTCCTTAATTAAATCGTATTCTGGCTCGATAGGTTCTTTTACCTTTACTATCATGTCTGCAATATCGTAAACAGCTTCTATGCTATCTAAAATAGTTGCACCTGCCTCTATATATTCTTCATCGAGAAAACCACTATTGAAACCTGCGTTGGTTTGCACGTAAACTTCGTGGTTTCTTTTGGTTAATTCGAAAACTCCAGAAGGTATCATACCTACGCGGTTTTCGCTGTTTTTTATCTCAATAGGAACTCCAATTTTCATTTATTAAGCTTTTTATAGTTTTAAATCGAAGTAAAATTAATACAAAATTTTTAATATTATAATCAAAATAACGATTTTGTTGTATTATTTTTAACTAATACGCAATAACACTGATTAATCTATAATTTGTGTCGATTTAATAAAAAATCACTTTAAAAATATTTAATTCATCTAAAAAATAGTGAATTTTTTAATAAATCAATATTTACACTTTTTGAAATGGGAAGCGTTTTTCACCGCAATAAAATTCTATAAACTACTTTTTTCTATACTTAATTTTAAGTACTAAAACAGCAAAACATAATACCGATGTAACTGTATTTGCTATTACCATAGACAAACTTTTTAGGCTGTATCCATAAATTAACCACAATAAAACACCTATAAACATAGCCGTAAACATGGTTAAGGATATGCCTTCTACCTCTTTTGTTTTCCATGCTTTGTATACCTGCGGAATAAAAGATGCCGTAGTTAAGGTGGCAGCTACTAAACCTACAATTTCTATGGGTTGAATTTCGAACATAACTTAAAACTTAAATGGATACTTTTTATTTTTTTAAGACTAAATTAAAATAAGCCATCTCATTATTATAAACGAGATGGCTTACATGCTTATTTTTAACTAGATAGGCTTAACCTACTATATTTACAATTTTACCTGGCACAACTATTACTTTTTTAGGTGTGCGATCTCCTAATTGTTCTTTTGTTTTCTCGTGAGCTAATACCGTTTTCTCGATATCTTCTTTACTCATATCCATGGGTAACTCTAAAGTGAAACGCATTTTTCCGTTGAAAGAAATTGGATAGTTTTTACTACTTTCTACCAAATGGCTTGCATCGAATTCTGGAAATTCTGCAGTTGAAATAGATTCGCTATTCCCTAATTGGTTCCATAATTCTTCCGCAATATGTGGCGCGTAAGGTGATAATAAAACTAATAGCGGTTTTAAAATTTCTTTAGATGTACATTTTTGAGTTGTTAACTCATTAACAGCAATCATAAATGTTGAAACCGATGTATTGAAAGAAAAATTCTCGATATCTTCTTGAACCTTTTTAATGGTTTTATGAAGTGTTTTTAAATTATCTTTTGTTGCTGCTGTTTCTGTAACTTTAAGTCCGTTATCATCCACATACAATTTCCATAGCTTTTTAAGGAAGTTGTGCACACCTGTAATTCCGGCCGTATTCCAAGGTTTGTATTGCTCTAAAGGCCCAAGAAACATTTCGTATAAACGAAGACTATCTGCACCGTAATCTGAAACAATGTTATCAGGATTGACAACGTTGTATTTAGATTTAGACATTTTTTCGACTTCGCGACCTACTTTAAAAGTTCCATTTTCTTCATAAATAAATTCAGAATCCTTATATTCTTCTCTCCAATTCTTAAAAGCTTCAGTATCTAATTCATCTGAAGAATTCACAAAAGCGACATCAGCGTGAATACCCTGACGCAATTCAATTTTAAATTCATCAAGACTTTCAATTATCTTATCATATGATTTCAAAGCATTCTCAGTTTCTGGCTTATATTTTACAATTAACTCCTTAAGAAACTCTTGATCATTTGCACGATTTTCTGAAACCAATATATTTGATTTTACATCATACGCTCCTGACATATAACCAGGACTTCCAAATTTTCCTTTTTCATATTTAAAACCATCAAGTCTTCTTACAAAAGCACTAGTCCCCAAAATCATTCCTTGGTTAATCAGTTTTTTAGCAAACTCATCAACAGGTACAACACCTTTATCGAACAAGAATTTCTGCCAAAAACGAGAATACAGTAAATGTCCTGTAGCGTGCTCGCTTCCGCCAATGTATAAATCGACATCTTTCCAGTAATCCATCGCTTCTTTACTCGCGAATTCTTCGGTGTTTGTAGAATCCATGTAGCGGTTAAAATACCAAGAACTACCAGCCCAACCTGGCATGGTGTTTAATTCTAACGGATGGATGGTTTCATTATCGATTAAATCGTTAGAAACAACTTCGTTCTTATCAGTATCCCAAGCCCAAACGGTCGCATTACCTAATGGTGGCTCGCCGGTTTCGGTTGGTAAATATTTTTCTACTTCTGGTAATTTAATTGGTAAATGTGCAGCATCAATCATTTGCGGCATGCCATCTACATAATACACCGGGAAAGGCTCTCCCCAATAACGTTGGCGACTAAATACAGCATCGCGTAAACGGTAATTGGTTTTCCCTTCGCCATACCCAATTTTTTCTAATTCGAAAATAGCACGTTTGGTGGCTTTCTTGTAGTTCATTCCGTTTAGGAAATCACTATTAGCAATAATGGTTTTATTTTTATCGGTAAAGGCTTCTTCCGAAATATCGGCACCTTCAAAAATATTTATAATCGGGATATTAAAATGTTTTGCAAAAGCATAATCACGTTGATCGCCACATGGCACCGACATTACAGCTCCTGTACCGTAACCCGCTAAAACGTAATCGCCAATCCAAATTGGAATTGGTTCTTTAGAAAAAGGATGCTCGGCATAAGCACCAGTAAATGCACCAGAAATTGTTTTTACATCGGCCATTCTATCGCGTTCGCTACGTTTTGCGGTTGCTAAAATATAAGCATCTACATCTGCTTTTTGTTCAGCAGTTGTGATTTTAGAAACTAAATCGTGTTCTGGAGCAAGCGTCATGAAAGAGACTCCAAAAACAGTATCTGGCCTTGTTGTAAATACATCGATAACGGCATCGTTTTCTTTAACATTAAAAGTTACCGAAGCTCCAACAGATTTACCAATCCAGTTACGCTGACTTTCTTTAAGTGAATCTGTCCAATCAATTTTATCTAAACCTTGAAGTAAACGTTCCGCGTAAGCAGAAATTCGCATACTCCATTGTGTCATCTTTTTTCGCACTACAGAATGTCCGCCACGCTCGGAAACACCATTAACTATTTCGTCGTTCGCTAAAACCGTTCCTAATCCAGGACACCAGTTTACTTCAGTTTCAGCTAAATATGTTAATCTATATTGTAATAAAATTTCTTGTTGCTCTTTAGATGTATACGCCTTCCATTCTGCTGCTGTAAATGGTTCGATATTATCATCGCAAACCGCATTTACTGTAGCGTTTCCTTCTGCTTCAAAAATGGTAACTAAAGTTGAAATATCTTCAGCTTTATCGTTATCATTATTAAACCAAGAGTTGAACAATTGAATAAAAACCCATTGTGTCCATTTGTAATAACTAGGATCGGATGTTCTTACCTCACGAGACCAATCGAAAGAAAAACCAATTTGATCTAACTGGCGACGGTATGTTTTAATATTATCGGCAGTAGTAACCGCAGGATGTTGCCCTGTTTGGATAGCGTACTGCTCGGCAGGTAAACCAAAACTATCATACCCTTGCGGATGCAATACGTTAAAACCTTGATGACGCTTGTAACGTGCATAAATATCGGATGCGATATAACCTAACGGATGCCCAACGTGCAAGCCAGCTCCACTTGGGTAAGGGAACATATCTAGCACATAATATTTTGGTTTTTCACTTTGGTTTTCGGCTTTAAATGTTTGGTTGTCTGCCCAATATTTTTGCCACTTTTCTTCGATTTTATTGAAATCGTATATCATCCTATATCTTGTTTTCGTATTACTATAAGGTGGTTTTTAAAACCGCCATATTCGGCGCAAATTTACGTTTTATAAATCAACTTAAAAATCTTTTATTTTTATAAGTTAATTCACCCAAAAACTATGCTATATCAACATTATCCTTTTACTTTTGTCCTTTAAAATAGAACACATTGAATTCTAATACTTATAAAGCCCATTTTGCACTTTTTAGCGCCAACCTTATTTACGGTGCAAACTATATTATAGCAAAAGGCATTATGCCACATAAAATTGGACCAACCGCTTTTGTTTTTATTCGTTTGGCTTGCTGCGCGATGCTATTTTGGGCATTAAAATTTTTGTTTGTAAAAGAAAAAGTAGAACGTAAAGATTTTATACAATTAGGCCTTTGCGGTCTACTTGGAGCTGCTGCTAATATGATGTTTTTTTTTCACGGTATTAATTTAACATCACCTGTAGATGCGTCTATAATAATGACCGTTACTCCTGTTATGGTTTTTATTTTTAGCTTCTTTATTTTGAAAGAACGCTTAACAAAAAACAAATTTATAGGCATTATAATTGCCGGTATAGGCGCTATATTTTTAATCGCCTATGGAAATAAATCTACGGGAACAAGTTCTTTATTAGGTAATTCACTTGTGTTTTTAAATGCCTCAAGTTACGGCCTCTATCTAGTAATCGTTAAAACTTTAATGAAAAAATACCATTCCATAACGATTATTAGTTGGATGTTTTTATTCGGATTTATTTTTATTTTACCATTCGCCTATCAACCTATAATAGATACTAATTTTGAGTCCTTTAGCACAAACACATATTTAGTTATTGGATATGTGGTTCTTTTTACAACTTTTTTCGCCTACTTACTTAATGTTTTTGCATTAAACCATGTTATGCCATCGGTTACCAGTAGCTATATTTATTTACAACCGGTAATTAGTTTTTTAATGGTAACTATTTACGCTTATGTTTTAATGAAAGACGAATATGCACAAGATATTAACTTTGTAAAAATATTAAGTTGCCTTATGGTGGTAGCTGGCGTTTATATTATTAGTAAACCACCGAAGAAATTAGCTTAATTTTTAGTACAAATTAAAGCCCAATAACAACAATTTCAATATGTTTCAGTTTATTTAAATGAAGATTCACTATTCTTTATTATTTTTACAGTATTAATCGACATCTTTTATGAGTTCATCTTTTGAAAAACATCAAAAACGCAGACTAATTTCATCGTATTTCTCGGTGGTTTTAAGTATTGCTTTAGTATTATTTTTACTAGGACTTTTAGGTATGTTGGTACTGAACGCCAAAAAAGTTTCCGATCATTTTAAAGAACAAGTAGTTCTTACAATTTATTTGAAAGATTCGGCTAAAGATGTTGAAACCAAACAGCTTGAAAAAAGTTTGGCTATGGCCGATTATGTAAAATCTACCGAATATGTATCTAAAGAACAGGCTGCCGAATTTATGAAAGCTGAAAACGGTGAAGATTTTATGGATTTTGTGGGTTACAATCCATTGCAAAATTCGATTGATGTACACTTAAAAGCAGACTTTGTAACATCGGAACATCTAGAAAAAATTTCAGCGGAAGCTATAAATAAAAACTTTGTAGAAGAAGTAACCTATGATAACGACTTGGTGAACCTTATGAACGATAACGTTAAAAAAATTAGTTTTTGGGTTTTAGTGATCAGTGGTATCTTCACGCTTATTGCTGTGTTATTAATAAATAGTTCCATCCGTTTGGCAGTATATTCTAAACGATTCACCATAAAAACCATGCAAATGGTTGGAGCGACGAAACGGTTTATTAGACGTCCATTTATTTGGAAAAGCGTTCGTTTAGGTATTATTGGTGCTATACTCGCTTTAATAGGTATGGCTATTGTTTTATATTATTTAAACAAAACTTTTGCAGAGTTAGAATTACTAAGTAACCCGATTTTAATAGCTATTTTATTTGGTGCTATTTTCGCGCTTGGCATTTTAATAACATGGATAAGCACACATTTTGCGACACAACGTTTCTTGAATTTAAAAACAGACGAGCTGTATTATTAAATACAAGCCTTATATTTAGTTACTATAAAAAATCATAACAATGTCTAAAAACTATTTCAAAAACAACCCTGATAAAGATGGGTTTTTCGGAACATACGGAGGCGCATTTATTCCGCCTAATTTAGAAGAAGAAATGAAAAAAATTAATGATGCTTACTTCTCAATAAGTAAATCTCATAAATTTATTACAGAACTACGACAAATAAGGAAACATTTTCAAGGCAGACCAACACCTGTTTATCATTGCAGTAGGTTATCTGAAAAATATGGCGGTCAGATTTATTTAAAAAGAGAAGATTTAAATCATACAGGCGCGCATAAATTAAACCACTGTATGGGTGAAGCTTTACTGGCAAAACATATGGGCAAGAAAAAGCTAATTGCGGAAACCGGAGCCGGCCAGCACGGTGTGGCATTAGCTACTGCAGCCGCATATTTTGGTTTGGAGTGCGAAATCCATATGGGTGAAGTTGATATAGCTAAAGAATATCCAAATGTGCAAAAAATGAAAGTTTTAGGCACCACCGTAATACCAGTTACTCATGGTTTAAAAACGTTAAAAGAAGCTGTAGACAGTGCTTTTGAAGCTTATTTAAAAGACCCTATAAATTCCATATATTGTATTGGCTCTGTAGTTGGGCCACACCCATTCCCTATGATGGTAAGAGATTTTCAACGTGTTGTAGGTATCGAAGCTAAAGATCAATTTTTTGAAATGACGGGAGAATTACCAGATAACGTTGTGGCCTGCGTTGGTGGAGGCAGTAATGCTATGGGTATTTTTTCTGCATTTTTATTTGATGATGAATGTGCACTTTATGGTATTGAACCTGGTGGAACATCTTTTAAAATGGGCGAACACGCAGCAACAATGACTTTAGGTAAACCAGGTACTATCCACGGTTTTAAATGTTATGTTTTACAAGATGAAAATGGAGAACCAGCACCCGTGCACTCTATTGCTAGTGGGTTAGATTATCCTGGAGTTGGACCAGAACACAGTATGTTAAAAGATTTAGAAAAAGTAACTTACGATTCTATTACAGACAAAGAATGTATTGATGCATTTTTTGAATTAAGCCGCTTAGAAGGTATTATTCCGGCTTTAGAAAGCTCGCATGCGGTTGCATACGCCTTAAAACTAGCTAAGAAAAACCCAAAACAATCTATTTTAGTAAATTTAAGTGGTAGAGGAGATAAGGATTTAGATTATATTATTGATACTTATGGCATACCAGATTAAAAAAAAGTAAATACACTTAACAAAATTTAAGAAATAAAAACAGTTACTTTGCTTTTTAGTAAAAATTAAGGGAGATATAATTACTATGGGAGATAAAAAACAAAAAGACGCAGTAAAAGCCACATTTGTATTTGGTAAAAAAAACTATAAATTCATGTTTATTGGTCTAGCTATTATTGCACTTGGTTTTATTTTAATGTCTGGTGGTGGTAGCGACGATCCTGCTGTTTTTAACCCAGAAATATTTAGCTGGAGACGTATCCGTTTGGCACCAATGCTTATTCTTATTGGGTTTGGTATTCAAGTTTATGCTATTTTATTGAATCCGGATAAGAAGTAAAACTTCTTGATTAATTCCTTATTTTGAATGATATGATTTCTCTTATCGTCGAAATGATGGAAGTATTTTAAAACATCAAGTTGATTGCTGTAAATGTTCGGCAAACGTTTTAGCCATTTTTTCAACATAACTTTTGGAGTTCCTCATAGCATCATTTAAATTTTTAGCATAATTCATAACGGCATCGGCATATTCTATTCCGAAATCTTTTACATCCTTTCCTTCCAAATCTATAGCACCACAAAACGCAGCCACTTTTATCTGTTTCGCTTTCGCGGAAGATAGCACGCCTTGTATCGTTTTCCCAGACATGGTTTGAGTATCGAGCTTACCTTCTCCTGTAATAATCCAATCGGCATGATCCAATTGTTCATCGAAATTTGCTAAATCCTTAATAAGCTGAATACCGCGCTCTAAAGTGCCTTTTAAAAATACTTTTGATGCAATCCCCATACCTCCAGCGGCTCCTGCACCTTGAGTTTTTTGAGCATCGATGCCAAAAACGGCGTCTATAATTTTTGAAAACGATTTCAAACCTTCATTTAACATTTTAATATCGTCCGTGTTTGCACTTTTTTGAGCAGCGTAAACCTCAGCAGCTCCGTATTTTCCGTATAACGGATTGGTAACATCGCAGGCCACTTTAAAACTGACTTCGCTAATATTTGGATGTACATTGGTAACATCAATCGATTTAATTTTCGATAAATTAGCTCCAATGGGTTTTACCTCCTTTTCATTTTTATCTAAAAAACGATAACCTAAAGCAGTTGCCATACCAATGCCACAATCGTTGGTTGCACTCCCACCAATACCTAAAATAATGGTTTTAGCTCCCTTATTTAATGCATCCACAATCATATCGCCAGTACCAAGTGTTGTTGCATTTTTACAGTCGAATTCTTTACGCTTTAAAAGTTTTAAACCCGAAGCTTCAGCCATTTCAATAAATGCCGTTTTAGAATCTTCAGCATATAAATAAGATGCCATTACCGGTTGAAAGAAAGGATTATTTACCTCAATGGAAACTACCTTACCTTTTAAATAATAATTAACCACTTCTATGGTTCCATCTCCGCCGTCTGCTAAAGGCAGTTTAACAATACTCACTTCTGGCATTACAGTTTTAATTCCTGCTTCAACAGCACTGCAAAACTCTAAACCTGTTAAAGAATTTTTAAACTTATCTGGCGCTAGTATAATTTTCATATATATTTAATAATTCCTCCTTGTTTTTCCGAAATTAGAGATTCTACTTTTAAAGTATAAAATTTTTATAAGATTATCATGACGATACTACGCCAATTTTAATATTTTTGCGCCATGGAAATAATAGATGCAATTATACTGGGTATTATTCAAGGACTTACCGAATTTCTACCCGTTTCGTCAAGTGGACATTTAGAAATAGGAAAAGCCATTTTAGGCGATACTCAAGTAGCAGAACAAAGTTTACTTTTTACGGTAGTACTTCACTTTGCAACAGCTTTGAGTACCATTGTGGTTTTTAGAAAAGATATTTTGAGTCTTATACAAGGCGCGCTTAAATTTAAATGGAACGAGGATTTGCAATTTATTTCCAAGATTGCAATTTCTATGATACCGGCCGTAATTGTTGGTTTATTTTTTGAAGAACAATTAGAATCTCTTTTTGGCGGTAATATTCTATTAGTAGGTTGCATGTTAATTGTTACAGCTATTTTACTTTACTTAGCAGATAAAGCCAAGGACACCAATAAAAACGTAACCTTTAAAAATGCTTTTATAATTGGTATATCTCAAGCCATTGCCATGTTACCAGGTATTTCGCGTTCTGGAGCTACTATTTCTACGTCGGTTTTACTTGGAAACGATAAAACAAAAGCAGCACGTTTTTCTTTTTTAATGGTTGTACCTTTAATTTTTGGTAAAATTGCTAAAGATGTTATAAGCGGTGATTTAGCTTACGATAGCGGAAACTTCACTGCACTTTCTATTGGTTTTGTTGCAGCTTTTATTGCAGGTTTGTTTGCTTGTACTTGGATGATTTCTTTAGTAAAGAAAAGCAAACTATCCTACTTTGCTATTTACTGCCTAATTGTTGGAATTATTGCCATTACTTATTCTTTATTAAATTAAGATGAAAACAGCCGACGATTACCAGGCGGGTCAAGTTCTATTGATCGATAAGCCACTAACATGGACTTCTTTTCAGGTGGTTAATAAACTCCGTTGGGAAATTCGCCAGGCTTTCAATATTAAAAAAATAAAAGTTGGCCACGCTGGAACTTTAGATCCTTTAGCCACTGGCTTATTGGTGATTTGTACCGGAAAAATGACCAAGCAGATTGACACCTTTCAAGGACAAATAAAAGAATACACAGGTACTTTTGTTTTAGGAGGCACAACGCCATCTTACGACTTGGAATCTGAAGTAAATGAAACCTTTGAAACCAGCCATATTACAGAAGATTTAATTTATGGCACTACTGCACAATTCATTGGTGATATTGAACAGTTTCCACCTATCTTTTCAGCATTAAAAAAAGATGGAAAACGCTTATACGAATACGCTCGTGCCGGCGAAACAGTTGAAATTAAATCGAGAAAAATAAATGTTTCAGAATTTGAAATCACCAAAATTGATGATTTAAATATTGATTTCAGAATAGTTTGTAGCAAAGGGACTTACATTCGCTCTTTGGCACACGATTTTGGAAAAGCATTACAATCTGGAGCCCACTTATCTGTTTTACGCAGAACAAAAATTGGTGATTTTAATGTGAATGATGGAGACTCTATCGAAGGCTTCATCGCATCGCTAAAAGTCTAAGTTCATCATTTTTACGTATATTTATTAATTAAAAGCTCCTAAATTCATCGATTTGAACCTAACAGATCAACATAAAGCCCTACTTATCACGCTTCTAATTGCTGGAACCGTAGTGCTTACCGTATTCAATATTGGGCTTAAACAACAATATGATTTAGCTTCTGAAAGTTATTACGAATTAGAGCCTGAAAAAGAACTACTCCCTGAAGAAATTAAAATATTGGAAAGCTTAGAAAAGCTTAGTAATGCTAAAGCAGAAACTAATTCGGCATTTAACGAAACACAAAAGAGCAAACATTTTGCTCAAGCTTATAAAACCCTCGCTCCACCAGAGGATTATGTCCCACAAAACCAAAATAGCTCTGAGAACTCAGATGACTCTGACAATTCTTACACTAAGAAATATAAAGCAATAGATTCTAAACTTAATAAAGAGCAATTATCATCTTTTAATAAAGTAAATGATTTATTGAAAAAACAAAAAGATGAAGGAAATAATTCTAAAAGCACAATAAGTTACTCGTTATCTAATAGAAAAAAAATATTTATTCCTATTCCCGTTTATCTTTGTGAAGTAGATGGTAAGGTTGTTATAAACATCTCTGTTAATTCTAACGGAAATGTTATGGAAGCTTATGTTAACTCGTCTTCAAACTCATCCAACGATTGTTTAATAAAACATGCCTTGGAATACGCTAAAAAATCGAAATTTAGTAGTGATGGTTCCAAGGCATCTCAAATTGGAAGTATTACTTTTAATTTTATCGGTAAAAGCTAAACTGATGTAACTGGACTTACTTCCGAAAGTATTTTAGTTACATCTTTTATAATATTTTGCCCCTTATCCTTATTATACCAATACTGTAAATCTTCTTTAAATTCTGGAGTTAAACTACCATTTTCGGCCTTAAACCTGTTAACCAAATTAGTAGCTTCGCTTGGTCTTGGCCCAAAGGTATTTAAAACTTTACCTGTAGCATTATCAATCATAATTACTTTAGGAATAGCACGACCTCCGTTTGTTAAAAAAGCATCTATAAGCTCCAAATTTTCATCACGAAGCACTACTTTCATATCAATATTGTCATTTAATTCTGCTATCTTATTAATAGCAGGTAAAACATGAGCTGCGTCACCACACCAACTTTCGGTAATTACTAACCAAGTCGATTTTTGACTAAAAGCTTCAATTTGCTTTTTATCATCTTCAGAAATTTTAATAGTTTTATCCCAACGCTTCATACGTTTATCGTTAAGCTTAGTATAACCAGCTAAATCCGCATTTTGTTCTGGACCCGTATTCGCATTTTTTTCTACTAATTGCTTAACCAAATCTCTATATGCTTGGTAGCTAATACTGTTTTTTAATCCTGAATTTATAATAGCGTTGCTCATAACATTCTCTTTTAACTAATACAAAATTAGTATCTTGTACTATGATTTACGATGACTTTTGTCATGTTTTTTTTACTAAACTTACACTATCTTCAATTGGTTAAAAATCTTGAGACCCTTACACATTGTTTTCATTTTACTTTTTGCAGTGTTTTATTGTATTCAACGCTCTCAGTTAATTGAAAATATCTAACTTCTAAAAACTTTTATCTATATAGTTTGCCATCTTTATGTGTAATTCTATATTTTGCTTGCTCAATTAAAATTTTGCAGATACAAGTAAAGCAAAAAGAAGAAGAAATAGCAAAATTAAAACCTTAATTACAATGACAAAACACAGATGTGGCTGGTGCGAAGGCGATGCTTTATATGAAGCTTATCACGATGAAGAATGGGGAGTTCCCGTTTATGATGATGCTACCATTTTTGAATTCTTAATATTAGAAACTTTTCAGGCCGGTTTAAGTTGGATTACAGTTTTACGGAAACGTGAAAACTTCAAAAAGGCTTTTGATAATTTCGACTATAAAAAAATTGCAGAATACAGTCAAGATAAAATGGACGATTTACTTTTGGATGCCGGCATTATTCGGAATAAACTAAAAGTAAAAGCTACAGTTACCAATGCACAAGCCTTTATAAAAATTCAAGACGAATTTGGAAGTTTCAGCAAATACATCTGGGCTTTTGTTAAAGGAAAACCTATTAAAAACAGTGTAGATCATTATAAAAACGCACCACCAAACACAGCAATTAGCGATGCTTTAAGTAAAGACTTAAAAAAACGTGGTTTTAAATTTGTAGGTTCTACCGTAGTTTATGCTCACATGCAAGCTACAGGAATGGTAAACGATCATGAAGTGAATTGTTTTAGGTATGCGGAAGTATAAATTAATCTTTCTATTTTTCATTTTTATAACCTTTGAAATGGTTTCTCAGGAAAACCTCAATACTTTAGGCGAAACTAGAATTGCTGTAAACAAAAAAGTTTCGAAGGTGTATGATATTAATTTCACACTAAGATCGCGCTATTTTTTATACCAAGATAGCCACTTACATTACGACCAACAACAAGTAGATTTTTATCATTTTTCAAAATTAAAATTAGATAAACGCCATACTTTAAGTTTAGGTGTTTATTATAGAACTAGAGCCCCTTTTGATAGTGGTAGTAATGAATTACGCTTCTTTGAGCAATTTAGTTATAAGCAGCAAAAACTTGGCGTAAAATACGGCCATAGATTTAGAGCCGAACAACGTATACTAGATGCTAATACTATTTTTAGAGAACGTTATAGGTTTGCGGCAAACGTTCCTTTAAAGGGTGAAACACTAGACATTGGAGAACCTTATTTGACAAGTGCACTTGAAGGTTTATTAAGTTTAAGTGAAACAGAAAAACCAGAAACAGATATTAGATTAACCACCCAAATTGGTTGGCAAATTACTGAAGACATAAAATTACAAACCGGCTTAGAGCATAGACTCGAAGCTTTTAACCTTGCTGCAAAAAACAATTTATTTATTTTAACATCGGCAACCTTAAATATTTAAAAACTTCCATTAAAACCTAAACTTCCGCAGTGATATAAAACATAACTCTAAATTTCTTTATTAAACATTGATGATTGCTTATTTTAGCTTATCCAAATAATACCTAGTTTTGCTTTTATGATTTCAAAATACAAAAGCTTGTGGCAATTAAGTTTTGTCATTTCTTTTTTCATGTTATTTTTCACTTGTTCAAGGCAAGATACTATTCGTCCCGAGATAGAAAAAAAACTAGTTACATTAGGTAGTTTAGCTCAAACACAACCTCAACAATCACTTCTAGAATTAGATAGTTTACTCGTAAATAATAAAAACCTAACAACTCTGGAGCGCGCCATGTTGTTGTTTAATAAAGGAGAAACTCTTTATCTAAACGATAAATTTCAAGAAGCATTTAATGTGCATTTAAAGTGTTACAAATTATTTATTGAGCTAAAAGACATATACAATGAGGGCCGTTGCTTAATTACATTAAGTGGTGCATCTCTGCACATGGGGGATTTAGAAACATCTCAAGTTTATGCATTAAAAGCATTGAATTTAGCCCAATTAATTGGAGATACACGCATAGAGGGTAAAGCCTATAATCAGTTATTTAGTTTACATTTTAGATTAAAAGATTACGACAAAGCATTATCCTACATAAAAGCAACAGATAGTTTATACTCTAAAGGAACGGATACGCTTTCTATTATTTCCATTAAAAACAACACAGCTAGTGTTTATTTGCAATTAAAAGAATACAACAAGGCTTTGGCGAGTTACTCGGAAGCAATGTCTTTAAGCCAATCTAAACGAAACCCAAAAATATTAGTTAGTATTTTAAATAACATAGGATACACTTATATTGAAGCTGGTGAATACCAAAGTGCAGAAAAATTTTTAAGAGGAGCCATTTCTTTAAATAAAAATATAAAAGCGATTAATGCCGCGCCATATAAAGGCTTAGGGAATCTGTTTTTATTAATGACTAAAAACGATTCCGCTCAAGCTAATTATAATAAAGCACTAGATATATATGTTTCTAATAACAACACAAAAGATGAGATAGAGGTTAGAGATAAGCTAATCGCTATATCTATTATGTCTGGAGATTATGTAAAGGCTTTAAACAACCAAATAGTTCGGGATAGTTTACAATTAAACGTAAGCCGTTTAGGAAAAAACAGACTTTTAAATTTTGCTAATGTCAACTATGAAGTAAAACAAAAAGAAACGGAAATTAATCATCAAAAAGAAATTAACTCCAGAAATCAATGGCTTTTAATAAGTACGGTTATGCTGTTTATATTCCTATCTATAGCAACAGCCTTTTATATATATAACACCAAATTACGTGCCGCCAACAAAGCCTCGAAACTAGAACAAAGCTTACTGCGTGTACAAATGAATCCTCATTTTATATTCAATACACTAGCTGCTATTCAGAATATAACTTTAGAAGGAAACCCAATAAAGTCATCGAATTATATAGCGAAGTTTTCTAAATTAATTAGGCAGAACTTCGACTATGTTAAAAAAGAATCTATTACGCTAGATAAAGAGGTCGCCATGATTTCTAACTATATAGAAACACAACAATTACGCTTTAACAATGCATTTACATATTCTATAGAAATCACAGAATCGATAGATAGCGCCATAATAAAAGTACCGCCAATGCTATTGCAGCCTTTTGTGGAAAACGCCATAGAATACGGCTTAAAAGAGAAAAAAGAAGACGGAAAACTTATCCTTAAAATAGAAAAAGAAGCACAAGGCTTGAAATTTGTTGTTTTAGATAACGGCATAGGAAGATCTGCAAAAGCAAAGCAAGAAAAAATAACAGAAGAGCTCCACGCAACATCTATTTTTATAGAGCGTTTAAAAATGAGAAAAAAGGGTGAAGAGAAAACCTTTATTATCGAAGATTTATTTGATAATGACAACAACCCTATTGGTACTAAAGTATTTTTTAAATTAAAAATTTAATGATAAAAGCAGTTATAATAGAAGACGAGTTTAATGCTTTAAATACGTTAGACAAACTTATTAAATACACCCAAAAAGATATTGAGGTTATTGCTAAAATAGATAATGTTACAGACGCTATAACATTTTTAAAAAGCCAAACTCCAGATCTTGTTTTTTTGGATATTGAACTTATTGGCGGCAATGCGTTTCAAATACTAGAAGCTCTAGATAGTATTGCTTTCAAAATAATTTTCACAACGGCCTATGATGAGTTTGCTATAAAAGCCATTAAATTCGATACTATCGATTATTTATTAAAACCTATAGATTCTGAAGAATTATCGGAATGTATTGATAGATTTAGAATTGCTTTTAAAAAGGAACAAGTTTATAAAAATGCGATAGATAAGGTTTCGGAAATTAATGATAAGGAACTTCAAAAAACATTATTAATTAAAACTGCAGATGCACAATATTTTCTTCAAACAAAAGATATTGTTCGTTGCCAATCCGATGGTGCTTATACTATTTTTCATACTGTAGACAAAAAAATAATGAGTGCTCGCAACTTAAAATATTATGAAAATATTTTAAGCGAACACACCTTTGTACGCGTACATCAATCGCATTTAGTAAATATAAAATACATAAAATCGATTAATGCTAACAATACCGTTTGCTTAACAAACGATGAAAGAATACCAGTCGCTACACGAAAAAAATCTTACTTAAAACAGCTTTTAGACACCCTATAAGCGCAAATACAAAACAGAAAATGGCGAATGTAAAACGGTTTTAAAATCATCCTATTCAAATCTTAGTTTTGAGGTATATAAACAAATAACCTTTAAATAAAAAGATCATGGGATTAAAAGAAAACAGATTTACAAGAACCTTTCAAGAAGAACAATTTCCAGAATTAAAAGATCAAATAATTGAAGCTGCAAGTTTCGATGTTGCTTTTAATATTGAATGGAGTACTTTATTCGAAGACCGCTTTTTACACCTTTATAACGACTCCTACCCAAAAATATATTTCTTACCTCTTATAGAAGCCTTTAAGTCTATCACTACAGACGATATGGGTAAAGAAGCCTTATCTGAAAGCTTAAAAGAAATACACATCACAAACACTAAAGATCATCACAATCCTAAAAATGCTTATTCATTTTCTAACGGAGTTTTAACTGTAGACCACAGCCCGATACTTAATGCAGATGATATTGACAACCGAACTAAGGTGTTAGTTAATTTGTTGGAAAACAATTTATAAGTAAAAGTTTAACGTGTAATTTAATTAGTAATAGTTATTGATATGTATAGATCTATTTTTTATATTATTTTAATCGGATTGTTTTTATCGCTTGCGAGTTGTAAAGTTTCTGGAGTGGAAGCTAAAAAAGGACTTGTAGCATATTTAAAAATGCATCATAAAGACAAGTATGAGGTTCTAACTTTTAAAAGAAACTTTAACGCAGCTAGCATGAACCCAGATTTATTTTGGGTAGAATTAGAGCTTAAAGAAAACCCAGATATAGTAATAAGCTTTGAATGGAATGCTAAAAACAAAGCATTATACATCTCCTCTCAATACAGCCAAGACAGAAGTATTGAATCTTTAACACGTTACCAAGAAGAAGAAATTGTAATAAAAAAGGAATTACACGAGGCATTGGATGATGATGTTCTAGATATGGATGTGAATGTGTTTAACCAAACTATTAGCATCAGTTTAGAAACAGAACCATCTCAAAAAGACTTTGAACACTTTTCGAGAAAAATACGTTACGTTTTAGAGGATTACCCAAATACCTGGACTAGTGAGGCTCATGTAAACTTTAAAACAAAAACAGAAGAGAAAGGATTTTATCAACTTATAGTAAAACCGAATACTTACAATGATAGTAACAAATCATTTAGATACTATCCAAACTCGATTGTTACAAATAATTTTGGATCCAAAAAAGCTGAAAACATTGATCGTATTATACAAAAAAAATTTTCTAAACCAGATGCTCCAGTTTTTCTGAATAACATCTGGGTAAACCAAACGCAACTAAACTCATTTTACATTGCTCTTGAAAAATACGAGCCACTAAAAAAAGCTGAAGGAAACAGAAATATAACTGAAGGTGTAGGTATGTATATGGTAAAAATGACCTATCCAAACCTTGAAATGGAAACCTTAGCATACTACGATTACAAAACAACACCACGAGATGGCATCTCTCTTTATCTAATAGATCAATTACCAGAAGATTACAAATACTTAATAGAACATTCATAATATCATTTTTATACCATGAATAAAACAAGTTATTACAAAGCGTTTGTTGCCCAAACGCCAGAGGAAATCTTACAGTCTGTTTTAAAAAAAAATGAAGATGTATTAATAGCCATTTCATTGAGTAATGGAATGTATGTAGAAGGCATAATTCTAGATATTAAAGAAAATAGCAGTCAGCAAAAATCGGTTTGTATGCTTTCTCAAGGTAAACAAGTATCCTTTTTTAACATCTATAACATAGCATTCATAACTATAAAACAACCAGAAAAAATGGTTGTAGAATTATCTAAAGGCTCTATTAGCAGGCAAATATCGTCCACCAATCAAGAGCTTACTGTATTGCAACTAAAACGCTGGTTAAATACTGAAAAAAATCTATTCGGAAATCAAATAAAAGAACTCAACATAGACCACCTTCCTTTAGATCAATTAAATAACAGATTGAATGTTCAAGATATTTTTGCTGCCTTGAAAAGAGCTATAGATCAAATAACAAAAGACACATTAGGGCAAGATGCTTGGCAAGGCATCGATACCATTGTTTTGCAACAAGCAGACAAGCTACAGTTAAATATTCAAGTAAAAACCTTAACAATATCTATGGCTGTTAGCAAAGCCTTACCAGAAAAACTATCTAATATTTTAGAAGAAAAGCTTCTTCAGGTATTATAAAAAATAAAAATTCATTTAAAACATTAAAAAATAAAATTATGGGACTTAAAGAAAAAAGAATTATTCAAGCATTTCAAAACGATTTATTTCCAGCATTAGAAACTGAGATTAACACGGCGGCAGGCTACACAGTTCCCTTAAATATTTCGTGGAACACTTTAATGGAAGATCGTTTTTCTCATTTATATAACGATACGTTTCCTAAAATATACTTTTTACCATTAATAGAAGCTTTCAAAGCCATTTGTATAGACAGTATGGGGGTAGAACTTTTGCAGACCGGATTAAAAAACGTGATTATTGTAAATGAAAACAACGAGCATAATTTAGAACGCGCTATTACTTTTGAAGATGGCATTTTAAAAATTAACCACAGCCCCGTTATCAATGCAGATAAGATAAAAGACAGAGCTGCACGTATCACTTCTTTATTAGAAGATAAATTAGAAGACTTTACTGAAGCACCAACAGAAACCACAACTTCTGAATCTAAAAACAAAGAAGAAGCCAAGGAAACTCCTAAAATGGATATCCAAGAATTATACAATCAATCGTTTCTTATTTCAGCAGAAAAACAAGAAATTTTTGGAGAAATGGTAGATGGTTTAGGCTGGAGTTGTGATATGCTAGAGGGGAAGTTAACTTACGGAAACGATAAAGTTTTTGACATACAGGTTATAGGAACATATTCTGAAAATGAAAAGAGCTGGTTATGGGCTTGGGGCAATACACAAAGTGGTATTCCTGAAAAGTTTTTACAAACCGCTCTAGGTATGAAAGCAATAGGAGAAGCTTATCAAATAGACGATTTAACCAATCCAAAAAAAGAACTAGACTCAGACCCAGGTGCTTATTTTTCTACCATTGCTTCTGCCATGTTAAAAGAGAGTTGTTATGTTCCATTAACTTTTAAAGGATTAACTGTTTATGTTACCATAACTTCAGAAGAAGCAGACAGTAAAGCGCGAACTGCTCCAGCTCTACTTTGTTCTCATTTTACTAAAATTGCAGCAAGCTATACGTTCCCTCATAAGTACAGTCTATATTTTTATCTAAAAGCAAAAGGCTACGAAGTAGAACTTCCAGGTAACAATATTATTGCTAAAAAAGATGATGATCAAATTTTAGGAATCTTTGACTTAAAAGGAAGACTCATGAAAATTTCTAATTCAAAACTAACAGTTAAAGCCTAAAATATTATGTCATATACATCACAAACACTTTCAGATTTAGAAAAAGAACATTTAGCTGCTATAAATACAGCTCAAGAAAAAATGATGACAGATTTAAATGAGGCACAAACCTCAGGAAATCATGAAAAGCTACAAGAAGCAAGTATTCTATTTCAGAATATAACAACACAATTAGCAGAAGAATACACCAAACGTATCGATGAAATTAATACTTTAAACCATAAAGCTGTGGCTGAAAAAGAGCCAGAGATTTACACCAATAGCAGAACCGATATAGATTTAAATTTATTAGTATATGATGGTGATAGAGATTATGTTATTGCTTTTCAACAAGACGAATTAATTCAAAAAACTTTAGAAAAAGTAAACAAAAACAGTGGTAAATTTAAGTCTAGAAAACATTTATTAAAATCTAGCTTAAGGTTAACAAAAACCTTAGCACCAATGCTTCATGAAATAGGAGAGCATTGTAAAAACACATTAAAACTTAAAGCCGATATTGAATTTTTTGTTTACCAAAGCGATATTTTTAATGCATCTTGCTATCCGCCAGACGATAATAAATTATACATTATTTTATCATCAGGAATCTTAGAACGTTTTTCTAAAGAAGAATTAACTTTTGTTGTTGGCCATGAAATAGGGCATGTACTTTTTGAGCATTTTGATTATCCAGTACGTCAAATTTTAGATACAGGAGAAAATGAATTAGCACCAATCCATGCCATGAAATTGTATGCATGGAACAGAAATGCAGAAATAAGTGCAGATAGAGCTGGTTTATTATGTTGCCAAAACTTTGAAGCTGTAGGTCGTACTTTTTTTAAATTATCATCAGGTGTAACAACAGATTCTTTAGACTTTCAATTAAATGCATACATCGAACAATTTGTAGATTTAGAAGAAGTTTTAAACGATTCTAATTTAGATCCTTCAGATTGGTATAGCAGTCATCCTTTTAGTCCTTTAAGAATTAAAGCCCTAGAACTTTTTAATAAAAGCGAGACTTATGCTGCTTTTAATAAATCTATTTCTGGTGAAATTACAGAAGAAGCTATGGAGGTTGAAATTAAGCGTATTATGTCTTTAATGGAACCTGAAAATTTAGATGAAGAAGGAGAACATTCTGAAAAAATACAACGCTTAATGTTTTTAGGTGGTTATCTAATTTCGAATGCAGATGGTGTTGTAGACGATTCTGAAATACAAGCATTAAGTAGTATTGTTGCTCCTAAAGTTTTCGCCAATTGTATGATGACTATAAAAGGATTAACAGAACAAGAAATGATTGAAGAAGTACAACAGCTTACCAAAGATTTGGATGTTGCCCTGTCCGTTATGCAAAAGCTAAATATATTAAGAGACTTATCCATTATATCTTATGCCGATGGAGAAATAGATGATAGTGAAGTTAATGTTTTATATAACCTAGCAAGGCTTCTATATATAAATACAGATTTTATAGATCGTGTTATTGGTGATGCGCAAGGTGTAAATTAGTTAGTGTTTTAAGGGTGTGAGTCCTTAAAAAGTTTTACCACAATAAAGGTAGTAATTTAATTTACTGCCTTTTTTTATTTGAATAAACACTTTAGTGTGACATACAAATAGACTAATAATCTAGAAAAAGTTGTTAATTATTTTTTTATCGATATCTTTAAAAAACCAAATTGGTTAACCAATTAAAATAATTTCAAACTAATAGCATGTATACAATCGCTAAATCATTAATGCTTTCCCTGTTTTTTATAAGCTGTTCTAACGAAAAAGCAAATACAGATGAAGAAGACAGTTTAATTAAACTTGAAATCGAAATAGAAGTTGATGATTCAGAAACCGGAAATACAACAAAAACACCCAACGGAACTTGCAGTACAACCGTAAATTTCGAAGATTTAGTAGTAGAAACCAGCTGGATATCTCAAGACACAGGAGATCGAGATACTTTTGATGCCTGCAGTGTAGATGGAGAAAACTGGATGGATAGATACGATACTGATATTGTTATGTTAACCTGTTTAAGCGGTGATAGCCATAGAACAGAGTTAAAAGAAAACATAGGAGATGAGGCTGCTTTAGACCACTATAAAAAAATGACATTTACTGCTAAATTTACAAATATCCCTGAAAATGGCGTTACAATTGCACAAATTCATAATAGAGGAACCGATGTAAAAAGGCCTTGGTTAAGGCTTTACTTTGATAACAACAAAAACATTAAAATAAAGGAAACAGAAACAAACCCAACAGGCAGCAGCTCTGATTACACGACTTACACTGGTCCAGAATACATCGAAAATCAAGAAATTATCATAACGATTATAACAGGTGAAAACAGCGACAAAAAAGCAGAAATCAGTTTACAAATGGGCGAGGTATCATGGACACAAACGCTTTGGCCAAATGAAGCTTGGAGTGTTAAAAGTGATACATATTACTTAAAAGCTGGCGTATATACCGAAGGAAATGATACGACACCAAAAGTAGAATATAGCGCGTTTTCAATAAGTCATTAAAACAAACCAAGTTTTTATAAATAATCTAGAAACGTTTCTCTATCGATATCCTCCGCACCTAAACTTTCTAAATGATTGGTATAAACCTGGCAGTCAATAAGCTTGTAATTTGTATTTTGAATAAACGTTATAAAGCCAACTTTACTAGCATTACTTACTTTGGTAAACATACTTTCTCCACAAAATACACCGTTACCTAAATCAACTCCGTAAAGCCCAGCAACAAGCGTATCGTTTTGCCAAACTTCAACAGACTTAGCAAAGCCTTGTTCGTGTAGTTCCACATAAGCATCAATCATATGCTCCGTAATCCAAGTGCCGGCTTGACCATCTCGTTTCATTTTAGAACACTCGGTAATTACAGTTCTAAAGTCTTTATTTACAGTAACGACAAAATCAGAATTTCTTAAAACTTGCCGCATACTTTTAGAAACCTTAAGTTTCTCCGGAAATAAAACAAAACGCGGATCTGGAGACCACCATACGATAGGTTCGGCATCATCAAACCAAGGAAAAATACCCGATTTATAAGCAAGTATTAAGCGCTCTACAGATAAATCGCCACCAATAGCAAGCACACCTTCGGGAGACGCTTCCGAGACATCGGGAAATTGTATGTTTTCGTTTAAATAATACACTTAGCAACTGTTATAACATAGCGTTCCCTTTAAATAAATTTAACGAGACTCTATTAATTGTAAAAATAAAAAACCTCAACATTTTTTATAAAATATTGAGGTTTTTTTATAAAATCTCTACTCTCGTAGAAATACAAAATCATTTTTATTAGAAAGGTAAATCGTCGTGATCTTCTTCTTTTAAATCTCCTGCTGGTTCAAAAGCATCTGCAGGTGGTACAGCTGGCATACCTGCACTAGAACCTTCTGCTTGCACTGCTTCAATTCTCCAACCTTGAATTGAGTTAAAATATTTAGTTTCTCCTTGTGGATTAACCCATTCTCTACCACGTAAGTTAATGCTAATTTTAACTTGTTGGCCTTCTTTATAACTATTTAATAAATCTGTTTTATCTTGTACAAATTCCACCATAATGTGTTGTGGATATTGCTCTTCTGTTGTCACTACAATCTCTCTTTTTCTAAACCCATTTCCACCGAACGTTTGAGTTTCTCCAACCATTTTTACTCTTCCTTGAACTTCCATTTTATATATATATTAGTATTCGTAAATTTAAAATGCCTCTATTAAGACAGTAATATTCTCCAAGCATCTTCAACATTACCCAAACTTAAATAATATTGAGCAAGCTCATGCTTTTCATTGTGCGTTGCTGTTTTTATGCTCGGGTTATTCGATCCTAAACTGGCAACAAATGTTTCAACGCTTTCGGTTGTTGGTAAAGTTTCAACATTACCCAACATCCCTAAATCGTTCCCTGTTAGAACCATGCTGTTTTTAACATGATCAGGAAAATTATCAACTCCAACCCCTTTGGTTGCAACTGGTTTTGGTATTTCAAAAAAACCGTTTTTAGCACGACTATAAAAACTACCTCCAGCTCTAGCCACTAAATCAAGCTTTTCTTGATTTATGGTATCATCTTCATTTAAAACAGCATCATCAATATGCAATTTTACAACCTCACAAATCACCAAATTACCAGCACCACCTTCATGCCCTAACCTAATAACTTCATTTACCTTACACTCTATTTGTATAGGAGATTCGGCTACTCGAAACGGTTTCACAATATCAGATTTCAACATGGTTAACCCAACTTTATCAAATTCATTAACACCATCGGCATACTCTGTACTTGATAATGACATTTGATGTACTAAATCAAAATTAACCACATTAATTACCACCTCTTTCGTCGCTTCTACATTTAATAATGTATGCTTTTCCGTATTATCTTTAACACGTCTAGCCGGCGAAAAAATTAATATTGGCGGCTTTGCGCTAAACACATTAAAAAAACTAAATGGTGATAAATTAGGATTCCCATCAGCATCCACAGTGCTTGCAAACGCTATTGGCCTAGGCGCTACGGCACTTAACAAATAGCTATGCAATTTACTTGTTGCAACACTTTTAGGGTCTATAGATACCATTAAGTTTTTAATTTGGACAAAGGTAACTATTCTCTTGTGGAACTAAAAACAGATTTACTAACAACTTTGAACAATAATATTAACAGATTTGCATTATATTACTTGACAATTAATTATAGCATGATTTTCACCAAATATAATGCCGCTTTCCGCTGGGTAATGATAGCCACATCATTTATCATTGTTTCCTTAATTTTATGGAATACTTACGAGTTTTTCCAGCATTTTAAAAAGGAAGAAAGTATAAAAATGGAAAATTGGTCGTTTGCCCAAACCGATTTTATAAACGATGAAACCAATGGAGATTTAGAACTCACACTTAAAATTTTAAGCAGCAACAAAACAACTCCAATGCTTGTTATTAATGAAGACGGCAGCTTAGGAAGTTACAACAATATTGATGAAACAAAAGTTACCGACTCCGTTTATGTTCAAAAGTTAATCGCAAAATTCAAGGAAGAAAACACACCAAAACACGTAAAAATGGGAGACACTATCGTTAGCACCATTTACTATGGCAATTCTCCTTTACTTAATAAACTAAAGTATTACCCGCTGGCTTTATTGCTTATTATTTTTCTGTTTTCGGCCATGATTTACTTTTTTTATAGCAGCAATAAAAACGCGGTACAAAACAAGTTATGGTCGGGTATGGCAAAGGAAACCGCACACCAAATAGGCACGCCCCTATCCTCTTTAATTGGCTGGACCGAAATTTTAAAAATAGAAGAAGTAAACCCAGAATATATTGTAGAAATTGAAAAAGACATAGATAGGCTAAAAACTATTACAGAACGTTTTAGCAAAATAGGTTCGTTGCCAACACTGGAATCTGTCGATATTATAAAAGAAACTATAGAATCTTTCGATTACTTAAAATCAAGATCGTCCAAGTTAATTGAGTTTGAAATAAAAACACCCGTAGACCCAATTCCCGTAAAAATAAACAAACAACTTTATAGCTGGACGATTGAAAATCTTGTTAAAAATGCTATCGATGCCATGAAAGGACGAGGCAAACTAAAAATTGAAATTTCGCAATTAGAGCTACAAGTTAAAATAAGCATAACCGATACCGGAAAAGGGATTGCAAAAAAGGATTTTAATAAAGTTTTTGAGCCGGGTTACACCACAAAAAAACGTGGTTGGGGACTTGGATTGTCACTTACTAGACGTATTATTGAAGATTTCCACAACGGAAAAATAAAAGTATTACAATCGGAAAAAGGTATAGGTACTACGTTTTTAATAACTCTAAAACGCGACTCTCATGAAGAAACAAGATAAACTAATCACCATAAAAGAAGTTGCATTAAAAAACTATTGCCCAGAATGCTATAGTAATGGCGGCATGCAACTCACCTTTAAGCAGCGCTTTATTGAGACTACATTTTACAAGCGTATTACAAACGAGATTAAACATGTGCTTTTCTGTAAAACATGCGATTCTATAATTTATCCCGTACAATGGGATGAGCATATTGAGCGTGTTTTTGAATATCAAAAAAGAGCTTTTGTACCAAAAAAAACATCGCGACAATTTAAAAAGCCGGCTTATCTTATTTTTGCATTGATAGGTGTTGCTATTGTTGCAGTAATTGTTAGTCTTTTAATTTATAACAAGATTATAAATTTGCCTTAATAGCTTCGGCTAACGCAACAAACTCCTCGGTAGATAATTTTTGTTTCTGAATAAATCGTGCATCTTCCATAGACTGTAACGGTATTAAATGTACATGCGCATGCGGCACCTCTAAACCAATAACAGAAACACCAATACGTTTACACGGAACAGCCTTTTCAAGGGCTAATGCTACTGTTCTTGAAAAAGACATTAAACCATTATAAGTGGCTTCATCTAAATCAAAAATTTTGTCAACCTCCTGCTTAGGTACACAAAGCGTGTGGCCTTTTGCGTTTGGATTAACATCTAAAAACGCTAAAAAATCGTCGGTTTCTGCTACTTTGTAACATGGAAGTTCTCCGTTTATAATTTTAGTAAAAATAGATGCCATAATTTGTGTGTTTTTTAAATGAGGGTTTCGCTTTCGCGGAAATAAAAAAAATAATTCTATCTAGAAATTTCAACTATATCGAATTTCATTACGCCGTTTGGCACTTGAATCTCGGCAACATCACCAACAGACTTACCTAATAAACCTTTTCCGATAGGAGAGTTTACCGATATTTTTCCGGTAGCCAAGTCTGCTTCACCATCTGCAACCAAAGTATAATTCATTTCCATACCATTGG
This sequence comes from Algibacter sp. L1A34, assembly GCF_009796805.1. NCBI lineage: Bacteria > Pseudomonadati > Bacteroidota > Flavobacteriia > Flavobacteriales > Flavobacteriaceae > Algibacter > Algibacter sp. L1A34. Next base: position 1,067,103 of record NZ_CP047029.1, read on the forward strand.
TTTGATTTTTAATTTTCACTTTGCATAACACTAAAACTTTAGAATTATCTAATTGTGACTCATCAATAATACGAGCGCCAGCTAACGCATCTTCTAACTTAGAAATTCTCATTTCTAACATACCTTGCGCTTCTTTTGCTGCATCATATTCAGCATTTTCACTTAAATCGCCCTTATCTCTCGCTTCTGCAATGGCTCTAGATGCCTTTACACGCTCAACATCTTTCAATTGTTTAAGCTCGCCTCTTAATCTTTTTAGTCCTTCAGGTGTATAGTAAGATACTTTACTCATAACTTCATCGTTTACTTAATAAAAAAAGATTCCGAAATACAATTTAATAATAATTATTAAAGCATTCGGAACAAAAAAATCCCGTTCACACGAGATTCGAAAACAAATATACAAAATAATTAACTCAATTTGCTTTTTGTTGTAAATTGCAAATCAATTTCCCCTTAACTATGCGATTCATATTTCTTTTAATAGCTACCTTAGTTTTAACTTCTTGCAATGATAACTCGATAGATAATCCTAACTGCCAATTTCTCCTAGACTTAAGTATAAATGAAGTTGTTAACTTAAATTTACCACAATACAGCCAACTGCAATTTGCAGGAAACTCGGTGTATTTACCTAATGCTGGAAATGGCGGAATTATAGTAGCGAGTACTGGTGTAGATTATTATGCTTGGGATGCTGCAGACCCAAACCATATACCTAGCTCGTGCTCTATTTTAGTGAATTCTGGTTTAACCGCCACTTGCGGTTGCGATGATAAAAATGAATATAGCTTAGTAACAGGGCAAGCTTTAGGTGATAACGACTTACCTTGCACATTGTTATTTTACAGAGTTCAGGTAAACGGGAGTACGTTAATTATTTCAAATTAACACCTTTCTAAACCTCTAGCAAGATTCAGAAAAGTGTCTAATCTATATTTTATTAAAACTTTAATGTAGCACCTATTAAAAAGTTAGAAGTTGCTTGCGGATAGTACCCTGAGTAATAACCTGTAGTTGTACCTGTTTGACTTCCAGAATCATCATAATCATAAGATCCGAAATAACCGTTAGACACATATTTTCTATTTAATATGTTGTTAGCTAATGCAGATAAAGTAATCGACTTAAATATTTTGTTAGTTTTAATAAGGTAGTTTATACTTATATCATTTACAAAATAATCGCTTAAAACAGAATCTTCATTATCAATATTCCCCATATACTGTTCGCCAACAAACTTACTTAAAAGTGATAATTGTAAATTTTCTATAGGTGAAAAATTAATAGCGTTCCCAATAACAACTTCTGGTGAAAACGAAATATTTGTACTTCCTAAATCGACAACCTCACCATTTATAGACGAATTGAAATTCTCGTTTTTATTAGTACTCAAGGCAAAATTAGTGGCTATACTAAACATTTTGTTAAATCTAATATTAGCATCAACCTCCAAACCTAAGCGGTAACTTTTGCCGCTAGTTGCTCTAATTGGGCTTCCAACATCATCCAATTGTCCTGTTAAAACTAATTGGTTTTTATAAAACATATAATATAAATTAGAATTTACACTCACTTTATTTTTATTAAAACGCCAGCCTAACTCAATATCTTTAAGTGTTTCGTTTTGAGTAACTCCTGCTTCAAAATCATCACGATTAGGTTCTCTATTCGCTATAGCAAACGAGGTGTAAAAACTACTAAACTCAGAATTTTTATAAGTTAAACCTACTTTAGGGTTAAAGAAACTAAAACTAGCATCTGCATTAAAATCAACTCTATCAGAATTTAATCCGCCTGTTTTATAATCTACAAAACGCCCTTGTAAATCAACGAAACCAATAAGTTGATCACTAAATCTAACGGTTGCCTTAGAGAATACACTAAAATCATTTTTAGTAGCATCACCATCGTAATAATGATCTCTAATATTTGCGTTTGCAGCTAAATCACTACCCCAAATAACTTCTCCAAAATGGTCTCCATCATAAGAACTGTACGATAATCCGGTGATAACCTCAACCGCATTGTTCTTATAAGTAACATTAGCATTAACAACGTAGAAATTATTATCTAACCAACGACGCACAATAACATCCGAATCTTCTTCAATTAAATTATTAAAATCGGCAGCAGATTCTTCTGCTTTGTACTGCTCAAAATATCCTTTTCCTTTAGTATAGTTTAAACCTAAGTTTGTAGACCAGTTATTATCAAAACGCTCATTCCAATGTAATTGGTAGTGATCTTGCCAGTAATTATCGGTTTCATTATCATAAGTATATGGGTTTTGTCTACGATCTTCTTTAAGTTCATCTGCAGTTAAACCATACCATGCTTGGTAAGTTCGCTCTTCATTTCCAAAAGTCAAAGCTTTTATTAATGTGTTACCATCTTTATAAACACCTTGTAAAAAATAAGATTTTAAATCTGTAAAAGCACGATCTACATAGCCATCGGATTTTAATTTTGAAAAACGACCAGAAATTTCAAAATGATCATTCAGCAAACCTGTACTTAATTTCACGGTATGCTTTCGTGTACCAAAACTTCCAAAACTATTAGAAATTTCACCTGAAGCTTCATCAGAATACGCATCGGTTAAAAGATTTAAACTCGCTCCAAAAGCACCAGAACCGTTAGTAGATGTACCAACACCACGTTGCAACTGTAAACTCTCTGTAGATGATGCAAAATCTCCTAAATTCACAAAAAATGATCCTTGACTTTCAGGATCATTATAAGGAATCCCATTAATAGTAACATTTACACGTGTTCCATCGGTTCCCCGTACACGAATACTGGTATAACCTACTCCAGCACCAGCATCACTTGTAGTAACAACTGATGGTAAAAAATTAAGAAGCGTAGGGATATCTTGCCCTAAATTGCGCTTTTCAAGTTGCTCCTTAGAAAGATTAGAGTGTGTAATTGGCGAATCGGCATTTACACGCACTGCTTTTACTAAAACTTCATCGAGAGTTTCTATTTTAGTAGAATCTGTTTGTACTGGGTTTTGTTGTGCATTTGCACAGACTGATAACACAAGAAGTGTTAAAAAAAGAAAAATGTTTTTCATTACGATTATATTTATAATCGAATAAAAAGAGGTGATTATTCTTTAAAATTAATTAATTTTCGAAATGCTTAGACAAGCTTAGCATAACTATTCGCACCATTTGCATGATGTTACATTTCCTAAACAGCATTACCTGTTCTAGGTTCAATGGGTATGATCTCAGCCGATATTAGGCACCCCTTTTTTGAGAACGTTGCAAAAGTAAATAACAATTTAGAATTAACAATAAGAATAAAACAATTCTTTTCAATCTATATTTGGCTTACGCCTATTTACTTTTTTATCAGAAAGGTTCTTTTTGTTTTTTAATCGTTTTCTAATAACCGATTTTGGAATTTTTGTTGCAATTCGCCTTTTCGGAATTACAAGCGACGATTTTATTAACGTTAAAAAACGTTTTATAATAAGCTCTTTATTTTTATGCTGACTTCTACTCTCTCCGCATTGCATTAAAAGCACGTCGTTCTTGGTTAAACGGTGTTTCAACTTTATTAACAAACGTGCTTTTCGAGGTTCGGAAAACACTAAAGAATTTACCAAATCGAAGCTCAGTTCAATTTTTGAAGATACTTTGTTTACATGCTGTCCGCCCGCACCCGAACTTCTCACCGCTTTAAATTGTAACTCTTGAATTAACGCTGCTTCATTAAACATATTACCCTTGATGTTCCGGCTTTAAAAGATCATTAACCGTTTTTACCGGACTAAAAGTATTCAATGGCACTTCAACAAAAACAGTAATCCAATCGGCCATACTACCATTCCATAAACCGGGAAGTTCTAACGCTTGAATATCGGTTCCATTTTGTGTTTTCATAGTGATAAAAGCAGCTTCGGGATCAACATAATTTAATAAATTAAACTTTTCACCTTTATAGTTTTTAACACCACAAACTAGATCTGTTGGGTTAAAATGAGTTGCATTCTTAACAATGTCAGCTTGCGCTTTATTATCTATATCAATTTGAGCAAACTCAACAATTTGTAAAGAAACATCTCCGTTTTTGTCCTTAACCCAAAACGGACCACCACCAGGCTCACCAACATTTTCAACCATACCGCAAACACGAATAGGTTTATTTAATTTATTTTTCAAGTAATTTTTCTTGTCTTCGGAAGCCATATCGTCAAATTCATCACCAATAGAGATATTCATTTTGGTTGTAATAAACTGAGCTATTTTCAACATTCCTGCTTCTGAAACCCCTGCTGCTTCATCTAATTGATTTAAGAAATTAAACGCACGCTCTTGAGCTTCAACTAAAACACCTCCAAGCATTTTTTTATACTCCGAAACATCTTTATTATCATCGAAAACAACAATGTTATCAATGTTTTTTATAAAAACAATATCGTGATCTAAGTCGTTTAAATTCTCGATTAAAGCACCATGACCCGCCGGGCGAAACAAAATAGATCCATCTTCTTTTCTGTAAATTTCATTATCAGTAGTTAAAGCTAATGTTTCCGTTTCTTCTTTTTGATATGAAAAAGAAATATTAAAAACTGTATTTGTTTTTTCCTCTAAAGCCGATTTAATTTTATCCAATTCAGCATTAAAATATTTATGATGTTTTTCCGAAACTGTAAAATGAAGATTTGCTTTATTATTTGAAGATGCATATAAAGTAGATTCTAACAAATGCTCTCTAAAAGCAGTTACTTCAACATTGTTATACTTATGAAATGGTAATAATCCTTTTGGAAAAAAACTATAATTTAAAGCATCTTCATCGAGCATCGTTTTTACAAATGCTGTACAAGCTTCACCTTCATTTAAACTATCAAAATTAGGATTTATAGATTTTGCTTTTATTAAAACGTCATTATAAAATGGAAGTTTTTCTAAGCCTGAAATAAATATTTTTATTAATTTATCATTCTTATTTTCAATGTATTCTTCAATAGATTCTTTGTTCGCATCAAAGTTTTTAAGAAACTGAAAAAGGAACTTAAACATTCTAGTTGCCGCACCGGAAGCTGGTACAAATTTCACCATATCAAGGCTATTTTGTTTCGCTTCAAACCCTTTTATATAATTCTGAATTTCAGCATCATTATAACTTTCAATGCCTTTTCCTATATTTCCAGCAGCAATTAAGTTAGAATACGTCATCCCATTTTTTATACGAGAAACCTGCGCTTCAACTTGATTTAACGTTATTCCCTTATTTTTAATTTGTTGAATATCTTGTTCAGAAAACATCATTTGTTTATTTAATTAAAAGGTTATCTATATATTTAATAGCTGTTTCAAGACGAGTTTTCATATCACCTTTCAACAACACATAGGGTCGTTTGTTCTTTACTAATTCATCTTCAAAAGCCTTAAACATAGCTTCTCTTCGTTCTGGCTTGTCACGCAAATCATCTGCTTCCCAAGGCGTGTCAATATAAGTCAAAAAATACAAATCGTAAGTATTCTCTAACGCGTATTTTTCAAGATCCGGATCACAACTACCTAAGTAATATGCTTCCGAATACACTTTGGTTTCTAACAAATCTGTATCGCAAATTAATACGGTATCCGTCTTTTTAGCCAAATCGTTTTCCAGCTTCATTTGGCCTCTAGCAATAGGCAACAAATCTGCTATTTCGCATGTTTTACGCTCGTTATTCCATTTATCTTGCAAATAATCGCGTGCAAATTCTGGAACCCAAACCGAGTTATAGTATCTAGCTAATTGTCTCGACAAGGTTGTTTTCCCTGTCGATTCTGGACCAAATAAAACTACTTTTACACAGTTTGAAGGCTCTTGCTTATATTGTTTTTCCATGCTAAATAGCCAAATATGGCAATAAATGTAAATACTAAATACTGAAAACTTGTAAATGTAAATCCTTTATAGAAATACAATGGCACTGAAATTATATCTCCCACAATCCAAAATAACCAATTTTCAATTTTTCGTTTAGCCATAAGCCACATACCCACAAAAAATATCGCTGTTGTAAGCGTATCAACATACGCCATCCAACTCGTCCATTTCCCAAAAGCATTGTAAACTAAATAAACAAATACTAAAGTGGCTAAAAATATAGTTAAACTAAGTTTTTTCTCGTTAAACGTGGTTTTAGAAATAGGTGTAACGTCACTTTCGTCTACTTTACGTGTCCAAATATACCAACCATAAACGCTCATAATAAAATAATATGCATTTATCATCATATCTCCTAAAAGCTCCCATTTTAAGAGCAAATAAACAAAGATTAACGTACTTATCATACCCGTTGGAAACACCCAAATTTTATTTTGTTTTGAATACCAAACAGAGAACAAACCAAAAATAATGGCTACAACCTCAAGCGCGATATCAATAGTTTCATACCCAGAATATTGTTTGAATAAAAATTCGAAAATAGCGTTCATAAAAATTATTATCGTGCTTTAATTTATTTCTTTAATGCATTAAAGAACAATTCATCTTCTTCAAAAGCCGTACCAATAACTACTAAATCGGCACCCGATTGATATGCTTTTTCCAATTGTTCTAAATTTCGAATACCACCACCAACTATTAACGGGATTTCTATTTCCTTTTTTACTTTTGAAATAATAGTTTCCGAAACAGGAAAATCTGCCCCACTTCCGGCTTCTAAATATATTAGTTTCATACCTAACAACTCACCTGCTTTCGCGGTATCGATAATGTTTTGGGTATTTTTATCAGGCATTGGCAACGTTTCAGTAACCTGCTGCACTGCCGTTTCCTTTCCGCTTTCAACTAAAATATAACCCGTTGAAATAATTTCTAATTTCGTGTCTCTTAATTTTGAAACCGCTTCCACATGTTTACCTATTAAATATTCCGGATTTCTCCCAGAAATTAAAGATAAGAACAAAATAGCATCTGCTTTTTTAGTAATTTGAGTAACATCACCCGGGAATAAAACTACGGGTAATTTGGTGTGTTTCTTTATTTCTTTGACTAAAACATTAGTAACAAAATCATCAACTATACTCCCGCCTACAAAAATATGTGTAGCTATAGATGTGTTTATTTTTTCAATAAAAGCACCTGTTTTTTCAACTAAAAATTTATCAGGATCTATTAAAACCGCAAGTTGCCTTTTACCGCCTTGTATGTTAGAATAAATATTTATCATTCTCCAATAGCAAAAGCACAAACAAATCCTTCAAACTCAAAAAAGTGAACTAAATATCGGTGTTTTTTTTCTTTATAATCAATCCAAGCAATCGTTTCTTCATCTTGCAATTCAAAAGGAATCACCAAAAAGCATTGTTTAAAACTCGTACCGGGCGTTGCGAAAAGTTTGTATAAGGATTCTTTTACACACCAAACAGTGGTTAGTTTTTTAATATAATCGACAGCTATTTTATCTAAGTAATCTTCCTCATAGTCAATAAATTTATGGGCAATCACCGTAATTTTATCACGTTGCTTTTCAATATCAATCCCAATAATATGGCTACTAATAATTACCGCCGAAAAATTAAAAGAATGTGTTATAGAAATTTCTTTACCATCCTTTAAATGTGGTTTACCATTATCATCATAAAATAAATCGGCATCCTCATATCCAAATTCCGCAAGTAAGTGGCGTACACTTAAAAACCCACGTTGGTGCAATGTACTCTTCATTCCCAACACCCTTTTTAAGGTCTCTGGTTTTAAAGTAATTGGATTCATTAAATCATCAAAAGACTCTGTAATCTTCCAGATTTTAACAACAGTTTGTGAATTTGGCGTAATGGTTTTGTAAAGTGGCATTTAATATTCTAAATGTTATTGATTATCTTTGCACAATCTTAAACAAATTGTACGATTCTCACGAGCGAATTTAACGATTTTAACACGAATCTCAATCCTGTTTAAGTTATTAAATAAAAAAGAACATTGATATGAGCACAAAAACAATTCCTTACGTAGCTAGCAAAGTTAAAGATCTTTCTCTTGCAGCTTGGGGACGAAAAGAAATAGAATTAGCCGAAGCAGAGATGCCAGGTTTAATGAGCCTTCGTGAAGAGTACGGTAACTCACAACCACTTAAAGGTTCGCGTATTGCTGGTTGTTTACACATGACGATACAAACTGCGGTTTTAATCGAAACTTTACAAGCATTAGGTGCCGAGGTAACTTGGAGTTCTTGTAATATTTTCTCAACTCAAGATCAGGCAGCAGCAGCAATTGCAGCAGCAGGAACAGCAGTTTACGCATGGAAAGGATTAACAGAAGAAGAATTTGATTGGTGTATCGAGCAAACACTTTTCTTTGGAGAAGATAGAAAACCTTTAAACATGATTCTTGATGATGGTGGCGATTTAACTAACATGGTTTTAGATAAATACCCAGAATTAGCAGCAGGAATTAACGGGCTTTCAGAAGAAACGACTACAGGTGTTCACCGTCTTTACGAGCGTGTAAAAAACGGAACATTACCAATGCCTGCTATTAACGTAAACGATTCTGTAACAAAATCTAAATTCGATAATAAATACGGATGTAAAGAATCTGCAGTAGATGCAATTCGCCGTGCAACCGATATTATGCTTGCCGGTAAACGTGTAACTGTTTGTGGTTACGGTGATGTTGGTAAAGGTACAGCCGCTTCTTTTAAAGGTGCTGGATCTATTGTAACAGTAACAGAAATCGACCCAATTTGTGCGCTTCAAGCGGCAATGGACGGTTTTGAAGTTAAGAGACTAGAAACTGTTGTTGGAAATTCAGATATTATTATCACCACTACAGGAAATAAAGATATTATCCAAGGGCGTCATTTCGAAGCCATGAAAGATAAAGTTATAGTATGTAACATTGGGCACTTCGATAACGAGATCGATATGGCTTGGTTAAACAAAAACCACGGTAACACAAAAGATACTATCAAACCACAAGTAGATAAATATAATATTAACGGAAACGATATTATTCTTCTTGCAGAAGGACGTTTAGTAAACTTAGGTTGTGCAACAGGACACCCAAGTTTTGTAATGTCTAACTCGTTTACAAACCAAACTTTAGCGCAAATCGAACTTTGGACAAACGCAAAAGCATACGGAAACGATGTATATATGTTACCAAAACACTTAGACGAAAAAGTAGCAAAATTACACTTAGCAAAAATTGGAGTAGAGCTTACTGAGCTTCGTGAAGAGCAAGCAACTTACATTGGTGTAACTGTAGACGGACCATACAAACCAGAACATTACAGATACTAAGAAAACGAAAGTTTTTTTCTACTGAACTTATTTCAGTATATCAATTATAAATCAAATCCCAAGCAGTTACTGTTTGGGATTTTTTATTTCAACCTATTTTTGGGCAATTTTATTTTGGTCGAAAAGCCCAAAACAAACCGCGCTTTCCACTATATCTTTTTCGCGCCACAACATTATCGCTACCCAATTAACAACCTAGCAATACAACATAAAGTCCAAATCAATAAACATTTGGTCAGCACAAAAAAGGATGCCGCTGCAATCCCTATCGCGAAATTACCGTACAACAGCGGCAAATCAATTTGCAAAGAATTCCACATAAAACATAACAAATTCTACACGTATTTTTATATTTGCCAAAGATTACTAAATACACCTAAAAATGATAAAGAATTTTGTTGAAGAACTAACTTGGAGAGGCATGATACACACAGTAATGCCAGGAGCGGAAGAACACTTAATGGAGAGCATGCGTAGTGCTTATGTAGGTTTCGATCCTACTGCCGATTCTTTACATATTGGTAATTTAGTCCCTATTATGCTACTTGCACATTATCAACGCGCAGGACACAGACCACTAGCGTTAGTTGGTGGCGCTACAGGAATGATTGGTGATCCATCAGGAAAATCGAACGAGCGCAACTTACTAGACGAAAAAGTACTTCGTCATAATCAAAATTCAATAAAAAAACAATTAGCGCACTTTTTAGATTTTGAGAGTGATGCCGATAATGCAGCTGTTTTAGTTAATAATTACGACTGGATAAAGGAGTTTTCGTTTCTAGACTTTATACGCGATGTTGGTAAACACATTACGGTAAACTATATGATGGCGAAAGATTCTGTAAAAAGCAGATTGTCTTCAGAGTCTACAGAAGGTTTAAGTTTCACTGAGTTTACTTACCAGTTAATTCAAGGCTACGATTTTCTTCACTTATATAGAGAGCAAAACTGCTCCATACAAATGGGAGGAAGCGACCAATGGGGAAATATAACTACAGGAACCGAATTAATTCGTCGTGTTGGTAGTGGTAAAGGTTATGCTATTACTTGTCCGTTAATAACAAAGGCCGATGGTTCTAAATTCGGAAAATCCGAAGGTGGAAATGTATGGTTGGATTCTAATAGAACATCACCTTATAAATTCTACCAATATTGGTTAAACTCATCGGATGAAGATGCTGAAAAATATATCAAAATTTTCACCTTTCTAACTGAGAATGAAATAAACGCTATAACAAAAGAACATAAAGACGCTCCACATTTACGTGTGCTACAAAAACGTTTAGCGGAAGAAATTACAACTATGGTGCATTCTAAAGAAGATTTAGACAATGCTATAAAAGCAAGTGCTATTCTTTTCGGAAAATCTACTAGCAACGATTTAAAAGGATTAAATGAGCAAACTTTTTTAGATGTTTTTGATGGTGTTCCACAAACAGAAATTACTCAAGACGATATTGAAAACGGGATAGATATTATTGCTGCACTAGCCGAAAAAGGTGGTTTTTTAAAATCTAACGGCGAAGCGCGCCGTGCTTTAAAAGAAAATGCAATATCTGTTAATAAAGAAAAAGTAAAAGACGATTACACCGTAACAACTGCCGATTTAATCAATAATAGATTTGTTCTCCTTCAACGTGGAAAAAAGAACTATTTTGTATTGCGTGTAGTTTAATTAAAACGTTTAAACTTATCATAAAAAAAAGGTCTCTGATTTAATATAATCAGAGACCTTTTTTATACCTCATTTTCCAATTATGGAATTGAAATATTTAATCCTTAAACGTCAACGTTTCAGGATAACCCCAATCTGCACGTATTTCTATAGCTTTAAAGTGACTTACTTTTTCGGGTTGTATCTTTTTTAAATAATTTCCCGTGTCGTATTTCTTGTTACCATTAGCATCATGAATTACCCGAATCTTATAGGTCGCAGGTTTTACATTCAAAAAATTAACAAGTTCATTAGTTTCAGCAAATTGCTCATATATAACTTCACCTTTATCGTCAGTTAATTGAATTATCAATGGAAACGAAGCATTTATCAAAGTAAAACGAGCATATCCAAATTCCGATTCCTTTTTTGTTTTAAACGAATAATTTAACGTATCATTTTTATCATCATAGAAATCAATAAACGCTTCTGGCAATAGCTGTATTTGATAGCTATTATCTTCAGTTTTATCAAAATCGAATTTGTAGGTATTATTTATAGTATCAAACTTTGTTGTAAACGCTACATTAGTAGAATCCTTATCCAAAATCGTCATTTTCTCAGCATTAAAACTAACAAACGGTGTGGTTCCGAAGATAAAAAAAGATTCATTATAACCCACTGCTCCCGCAGGTTTCGACTGTATAACTAAGCTATCTCTATCCAATTTCCTTATTCTAACGGTATAATCCTTTTCATAATCAATATTAGAAATACTAAACAATAGCGAATCCACTTCCAATTTTGGTTTGTACCAATAATTAAGCGTATCTGTTTTAAAATCCTTAGTAATGCGATAATCAAAACCTTCAGGAACATCAGAATTCAATTTAATTTTCATCCCTTCGTAAACACCTTCATAACCAAAAGCTATTTTTTCTCCAGCAATAATCATTGGTCGCGTAGCCTTATAATCGAGCACTTCATTAAACAATTTCAATTTGTAAAGCGAATCGTTTGGTACGGTAATAAAACTTTTATGGAAAGCAATTTGATCTACTTTTTGTTGAAACTTATTATCAGAATTCCCATCCTTTAAAGCCATAAGCATATATTTTCCAGCCTTAATATTATCAACAGAAAATGTTGTAAGACTGTCCAATGTATTGGTAATATATTTAGGCGTTTCCTTATAAACAATAGAATCTGTATAAGTAGAATCGACCTCGTACAACATAACCGAAACAAAAGTATCTGGTTTTTCTTTTACAGCATCTACAACGGTTCCTTTTACGCTTAACGAATCAATATAACTCCCAGTAGAGAACACATAACGATAGTAAGGGTATGGATTCCCTTCGTTATTATCTTGAATGCTATTACCAAAGTTAAATGCGTAAGTAGTATTGGGCTTAAGCGTATCGTGAATTTTAATAGTAATATATTTACTTGCCGTTCCCAAAGGTGTAATTTCAGGCTGATTTACCATGGGTGGCGAAATAATAAGCTGCTTATTTAAATCTTTCATTTTAACGTATTCGTCAAAATAAATCTTTATTTCATCGCCTTTAAAATTGGTTGTTAAATTTGCAGGCTCTGTTTTCACGATAACAGGAGGAGTCACGTCTTTTGGGCCACCATCGGGCGTTCCACGATTGGCACAATTAAAAAAAATAACGCCAATAACTGCAGCTAAAATAAAATTTGAAAGTGTTTTATTCATTACCAATTAAAATTTTCACAAACCTACATAATTTTAAAGATATAACGCTTAAAGTCCTAAGCAATTGCCATAGTAGCTATACTTATTTTTATGTTTTTAGCTTGATTCAGAATTAAAATACAAGCTTCCAAAGTTGCACCAGTTGTTATAAGATCGTCTACTATTAAAACATGTTTATTTTCTATGGATGCCCTATTCTGTAAAGCAAACAATTCTTCACTATTAACCAAACGCGCAATACGCCCTTTATTAGTTTGCGATTTATTATTCGATATTTTAACCAGCACATCATCTAAATAATCCGCTTCTAAAGCTTCAGCTATTTGCTGTCCAAATTTTTCAACTTGATTAAAACCGCGTGATTTCAGCTTCTTCTTATGTAAAGGCACAGGAATTATAACATCAACATCACGATAAGTCTCTAACTCCTGAAGCTCGGCTCCTAGCCAATTCCCTAATACAAAACCAATGTTTTGATAACCTCGATATTTTAGACCATGAATAAGCTGTTGCACTAAACTTTTCTTTTCAAATCTAAAAAGCGCGGTGCCATTTTCAACTTTACAACGTCCGTAAAGCACTTTTTTAACAGCATCACTATTATCAAAATGAAAATTGGTAACCGGTAAATCGTGCCTGCAATCCACACAAATAGTGTCTTCATTATCGTTTAATGCACCAAGACAAGCATAGCACACCTTAGGAAAAAATATATTTAATACCGATTTAAACATTTAAATTAAAAGTAGTTCTGTAAATTTAGTTAATAATATCGAATAGTTTCAAACGCTTTTTTATTTTTGCACTATGGCAAATCAAGATGATAAATTTAAAAAGGTAATATCGCACGCAAAGGAATACGGATATGTATTTCAAAGTAGCGAAATATACGACGGTTTAAGCGCCGTTTACGACTACGCCCAAAATGGTGCTGAGTTAAAGAAAAACATACGTGACTACTGGTGGAAAGCCATGGTACAAATGAACGAAAATATTGTTGGTATCGATGCCGCGATATTTATGCATCCAACAACTTGGAAGGCATCTGGACATGTTGATGCGTTTAACGACCCATTAATTGACAATAAAGACTCAAAAAAGCGTTACCGCGCCGATGTTTTAATTGAAGATTATTGCGCCAAAATTGAAGCTAAAATTGATAAAGAAGTCGCTAAAGCAGCAAAACGTTTTGGTGAAGCCTTTAATAAAGAAGAATTTTTAGCAACAAACGGACGTGTTGTTGGATATCAAGAAAAAATAAATGCAACGCTTTCGCGGATGGGTCAATCTTTGGAAAAAGAAGATTTAGTCGATGTTAAAGCATTAATTGAAGAGTTAGAAATTGCCGATCCCTTAACAGGAAGTAGAAACTGGACAGATGTTAAGCAGTTCAACTTGATGTTTGGAACAAAACTTGGTGCTTCTGCAGAGTCTGCAATGGATTTATATTTACGTCCAGAAACGGCTCAAGGTATTTTTGTTAACTTTTTAAACGTTCAGAAAACCGGACGTATGAAAATTCCTTTTGGAATTGCACAAACCGGAAAAGCCTTTAGAAATGAAATTGTTGCAAGACAATTTATTTTTAGAATGCGTGAGTTTGAACAAATGGAAATGCAATTTTTCATTAAACCAGGTACGCAAGCCAAATGGTACGACTACTGGAAAGAAACACGTATGAAATGGCATTTATCTTTAGGAATGGGAGCGGAGAACTATCGTTTTCACGACCATGATAAATTAGCACATTATGCTGATGCTGCTGCCGATATTGAATTTAAATTCCCATTTGGGTTTAAAGAACTAGAAGGTATTCACTCTAGAACAGATTTCGATTTAAAAGCACACGAAGAGCATTCTGGAAAGAAATTACAATATTTTGACCATGAAGAAAATAAAAGCTACACACCATATGTATTAGAAACCTCTATTGGTTTAGACCGTATGTTTTTAGCCGTATTCTCTAACTCTTTACAAGAAGAAGAACTAGAAAACGGAACAACTAGAACGGTATTAAAATTACCAAGTGTACTAGCTCCAGTAAAAGCTGCCATTTTACCATTGGTTAAAAAGGACGGCTTACCAGAAGTGGCTCGTAAAATTGTAGAAGAATTGAAATGGGATTTCAATGTGATTTACGATGAAAAAGATGCTGTTGGGCGTCGTTACAGAAGACAAGACGCTAACGGAACTCCATTCTGTATTACAGTAGATCACGATACTTTAAAAGATAACACTGTAACTATTAGACATAGAGATACTATGGAACAGGAACGTGTTAATATTGATGATTTACAAAAAATAATAAAACAAGAAGTTGATGTACGTACTTGGTTAATGAAGATGTAAAAATCTAAAGAACTAAATAGGGTATATTTTCAATATTAAAAATCCCAATCGAATTGCTTCGGTTGGGATTTTTTATGTTTTTATAATTTAAGTATTAGAAACGATATCCAATTCTAAGATTAAGATTAATGGTGGTATAACCTTCATTTTCAAGATAACCAGCACTTTTGGCAAAGTAATAAGCATAACCAATACCTATTCCGGTTTCGTAATTAAAATGCTTGCCAATGTTTCTTTTTATACCCCAAGTTGGAATAATTGAAACTTGATTAACAACCTCAACATTATCGTAATTAGAAATTGTAAACCAATTAGGATGAAAACTAGTTTGTAATGCTAAAAAATTACCAGCATTTCCAGAAATACTTCTAGATTTTGAAACTCGTTTATCCAAATTATAATACCATCGTGGCTCTAATCGAATTACGGGAGCTAATAAATATCCCGATTTTGGATAAAAATCACCACCCCAAAGACCTAAATCCATTCCGAGTTCTGCACGAAGTGCTATTTCATTAGATAATTTAACTTCGCGATGTGCCCAAACTCCTAAAAAACCTGTTTGAATACCATAAGTTGATTTTTCTACACTTGCTTTTTGAGCATACGTTGCTACTGAAACAACTGCCAATACAAATAGAACTAAGTACTTCTTTTTCATGAAAATAGTTTTTGATTAATGGTTCAGGTTGAATCAATAATCATTCCAATGAATAAAGTTTTAAACTAAATAGTAATCTGTCTATCTATTTGTTGATCTAAAGATATAAATGTTTCCGTACGAGATACGCCTGAAATAGTCTGAATTTGGTTGTTAAGCAAATGCATTAAATCGGCATTATCTTTACACAAAATTTTGATTAAAACATTCCAATTCCCTGTTGTGTAGTGACATTCGAGAACTTCTGGCACTTTTTTTAATTGCTTAATTGCTTCTGGATTCTGGATGGCTTTATCTAAATAAACACCAATAAAAGCTACGGTTTCATAACCTAACATTTTTGGGTTTATCACAAATTTTGAGCCAGATATAATTCCAGATTTTTCGAGTTTACGTAGACGTTGATGTATGGCTGCTCCAGAAATATCAACATTTCTTGCAATTTCTAGAATTGGAATTCTAGCATCCTCCATTAAAGTTCTAAGTATTTTTTTATCTATCCCGTCTATGCTAGCACTTTTTTCTTTTGATTTCATCCCCTACTATTTCGAATTAAAAGGTAAAAATAATAATTTCCTTGTAAAATGAAAGTCTTTTGCATGTTTTTGATTACAAAGACCTTGTAAATAGGAATTTACCAATAGGAAGCATGTAAATATGAGAATAATTGCGTTAGGGATTGAACGGCTTGTTTGAAATCCTTTTTTTTGAAAAATAAAAAGATTGAGTAGTGAAAGCCCGACTCCTGCTGCGCCATAAAAGCGCAGCAGGAGTAACGCCCTACTAAATATTAATTATCGTTTAAAAGTTTTGAAAGCTCATCTAATTTTGGTGTTAAAATCACCTCGATACGACGGTTTTTAGCTTTACCCACTGCTGTTTCGTTTGATGCCACTGGAGCAAACTCACCACGGCCGGCGGCTGTAAGGTTTTCAGCATTTATATCTGCATTCTCACGTAAAATATTTACGATTGCTGTTGCACGTTTTGTTGATAAATCCCAGTTGCTAGTTAAAATCCCGTTCCCTTTATAAGGCACGTTATCTGTATGACCTTCAATTAAAACTGCTATGTCTGGATTGTCTCCAAGTACGCTACCCAATTGTTTTACTGCGCGCTTACCTTCGGCACCAACAGCCCAACTTCCTGAGCTAAACAATAGTTTGTTTTCCATAGACACATAGACTTTTCCGTCGCGTTGTTCTACGGTTAATCCTTTGCCTTCAAAATCCGTTAAAGCCTTAGAAATAGCATTCTTCAAAGCCGTCATAGCTGCATCTTTAGCCGCTATTACACTTTCTAATTCAGCAACACGATTAGATCTATTTTCTAACTCAGATTTAAGTTTTTCTAAACGCGCATTCTCGGCTGCCAAAGCTTGTTCTTTTGCTTCTAGCTGTGCTAATAACTCACGGTTCTTTTGAGAATTTGCCGCTATAGACGCCGAACTATTTTTTTCTAAAGCATCGTAAGAATTCTTTAAATTATCATAGTTCGTTTTTGTTGAATTATAATCGGATTGTAATTTATCTCGTTGTGCTACAGCTTCATCATAGGCAGTATGCAATTGTTTTAACTCATTTTCGGCTACTGTTTTTTCTCTTAGCAAAGCTTCATTAGCATCCGAAATTTTTCGATTTTCTTGTTTCAATTTAGCATATTTACTCTCTAATTCTTTGTAAACTTTAGGAGAGACACAACTGGTTAAAACGGCCAGTGTTAATAGTGTGAGTACGGTTTTTTTAATCATTTTTACTAAGGTTCTATTTTGGTTGTTTTTCTAATTTTCTATTTCTACTAAAATTGGACAGTGATCGCTATGCACGGCTTCCGTAAGTATAACGGCTCTTTTAATGTTTTCTTGTAAGGGTTGAGAAACTAAAGCATAATCTAAACGCCAACCTTTATTGTTAGCTCGCGAATTAGCACGGTAACTCCACCAACTGAATGTTTGTGTTTCTGGATGTAAGTAACGAAAAGAATCTATATATCCACTATCTATAAACTTCCCTAACCACTCACGTTCCTCTGGTAAAAACCCAGAAACTCCTTTCATTTTTGGATTATGAATATCGATTTCTTCGTGACAAATATTATAGTCGCCGCAAATTACGAGATTTGGGATATCCTGTTTTAGATTATTTATATACTCTTGAAACATATCCATGTATTCAAATTTATGACTAAGCCGCTCACTGTTTGTACCCGATGGCAAATATAGGCTCATTACCGAAACGCCATCGAAATCTGCTCGAATATTTCGACCTTCGAAATCCATTGACTCAATTCCTGTGCCAAACTCAACATGATTTGGCTCTATTTTACTCAAAATAGCAACACCGCTGTACCCTTTTTTTTGCGCACTAAACCAATAATTATAAATGTATCCTGCCTCTTCAAAAACCTCTAGATCCAATTGCTCCTTCATGGCTTTGATTTCTTGTAAACAAATAACATCTGGATTTGCACTTTTTAACCACCCAATAAAATCTTTTTTTAATGCGGCACGAATACCGTTTACATTATATGATATAATTTTCATTGTTCTTCTTAACCTAATACAAATGACAAGGGATTTTATTTAAATGATGGTCTTAGTTTCAAAGATTGAGACCTTTATCTAGATAGATTTGTTTACCAACAAACCTAATTTCAGCAAAAATAAATAATACGCTACTTTTACACTATAATTTACAGCAAGAATTTTAACGAAGCTATCAACAAAATATTTTAAAGTTTTTATAGTTTAAGTGTCTGAATGAAGTTTTTTACATGCATAATTATGGTTTTAATTGGTTTTTGCGGGTTTTCGCAGGAGCAAACCTCTATTTATAAAACTAAAAAGGTTGCAGTAAAGCCCGCTATACAAATAGATAGCATAAGTATTAACTCCAGTTCTTTTTCTATTAGAAGAATAGATGGCACACTTATAGACTCAAGTTTTTACAGCATAGACTTCCCTAAAGCGTTATTAACTTTTAAAAAACCGATTGATACGGATTCTATCATTATCAATTATTTAAGATTTCCAGATTTTTTAACGAAAACTTATCGTCAATTAGATGAAAATATTATTGTTGAAAACACAGATAACCTTCAGAAATTATATAAATTATCGGAACCGAACACTGAAAAAGAAGTTATCCCCTTTGATGGTTTAACAACTTCCGGAAGCATTTCGCGAGGTGTTACCATTGGGAATAATCAGAACTCCGTTTTAAATAGCGAACTCGATCTTCAAATTACAGGGAAATTAAATGATAAGGTTTCGCTGCGTGCTTCCATTCAAGATGCGAATATACCTTTACAAGAAAGTGGATACAGCCAGCGTTTAGATGAATTCGATCAAGTTTTTATAGAACTTTTTACCAACGATTGGAATATTAGAGCTGGTGATATCGACTTAGTAAACACCGACTCTTATTTCGCAAGTTTTTCTAAACGTGTACAAGGTTTAAATTTTAATTTGAAGTTGGGAGACGATAGCGCTAGAACAGATTTGTTTGCTGCAGGCGCATTGGTTCGCGGCCAATTTACAACGAGCCAATTTACTGCTCAAGAAGGAAACCAAGGCCCTTATAAATTACAAGGCGCCAATGGAGAATTATTCGTGCTTATTGTATCTGGAAGTGAAACGGTTTATGTGAACGGCGTGGCCGTAAAACGTGGCGAAGACCAAGATTATATTATTGATTATAATGCCGGTGAAATTATTTTTAATTCAACATTCCCCATAACTTCCGAGATGCGAATTACCGTAGATTATCAATTTAGCGACAGAAACTATTCTCGTTTCGTGGCTTACGGTGGCGGTAAATTTGAAAGTGAAAAGCTGAAAATTGGTGTTTCTATATATTCTGAAAATGATGCTAAAAACCAACCTTTACAACAAAATTTATCGGAAGAGCAGGTTCAAATTTTAGCTGAAGCTGGTGATGATAAATCTTTAATGGTAGCACCTTCGGAAATTCAAGAAGCTTTAAACGAAAATAGAATTTTATACAAAAAAGAACTGATTGATGGCGCCGAAGTTTTTGTATTCTCTAATAGTGAGGACGATGAATTGTATCGTGTAACGTTCTCTCAAGTTGGTGACAACCTCGGTGATTACATATTAAGTAGTAGCAACGCCATTAATAACATTTACGAATATGTGGGTGTTTTACAAGGTAACTACGCTCCTATTACACAGCTTATTGCTCCAACAAAACTCCAATTAGTTGTGGTGAACGGTGCATATAACCCTTCGGAAAAAACACATATTAATTTTGAACTTGCAGGAAGTAAAAACGATTTGAATTTATTTTCAACCATCGACGATCAAAATAATGATGGTTTCGCAGGGAAGTTAAATATTGAACAACAACTTATAAAAACAGACAGTCTTTGGAATCTAAATGCACTTTTTGATTCCGATTATATTAGTTCAGATTTCAGAAATATTGAAGGACTTTATAATCCGGAGTTCAATCGGGATTGGAATTTAGATTTAACGAACCTCAATGGTATTGGCTCCAATTTAGGAAATCAATTACTTGTAAATTCCGGTTTTAGCGTATTTCATCGTGAAAAAGGATATTTAAATTATCAATTTGAACATTTAAATTTTTCCGATGGTTTTAATGGAAATCGCCATGTAGCCAATGCTAATTTAGTTTTTGGTAAATTGAGATTCTCTTCTATCTCTAGTTTTTTAAATGCAGATTCTAATAGTAATACATCCACCTTTTTAAGATCTTACAATCGTATTTCTTATAGTTTAAAATCGAGTTGGATTGGTACAAAAATGGCTATTGAAGACAACCAACAAACCGATATTGCAACACAACAATTAACAGAATTAAGTCAGAAATTTAAATCGTATGAGGTATTTTTTGGAGTTGGAGACAGTACACAAATATTTGCAGAAATAGGTTATAAACATCGTGTAAATGATAGCATTAGAAACAATGTATTAGAAAAAGTAAATACATCCAACACATTTTATTTAGATTCAAAATTGGTTCAAAAGAAAAACACCACCTTATCTCTATTTGCCAATTACAGAACTTTAAAAAGTGAAGATATTGATATTGCAGATGAGCAATCGCTGAATTCGCGGCTACAATTCAACCAAAAACTATTTAATCAATTAATACAGTGGAACACCATTTTCGAAACCAATTCGGGTACTTTACCTCAGCAAGATTTTACTTATATTGAAGTCGAAGCCGGCTTAGGCACATATACTTGGGTAGACTATAATGCAAACGGTATTCAGGAACTTGATGAGTTTGAAATTGCACAGTTTCAAGATCAAGGAAAATATATTCGGGTGCTATTACCTAATCAGGTGTATATTAAAACGCACCAAAACCGTTTGAGCCAGACATTAACCATTAACCCATCGAAATGGTCGGTTTCCAAAAAGAAAACAGAAAAATTTTGGTCGCATTTTTATAATCAAACCGCTTATTTAATCGACCGAAAAATAAAACGTCAGGGAAATAAATTCAACTTAAATCCTTTTGAAAAAAACGCGAACGATCAATTAGGTTTACAGTTAAATTTTAGAAATGTATTGTTTTTTAATCGCGGCAAACAGCACTACACAACATCTTACACCTTTTTAGATAACACTACCCGAAGTGTTTTATCTATTGGCTATATCGAGAATAGCATCAAAAGTCATCAACTTAATTTTAATCATAAAATATCGGGTAATTGGTTAATAAACGTGCTTTCAACTTTTGAAAACAATGAAAGTGTGAGTGAAAACTATTCTAGTAGAAATTACAATTTTGATGAAACGCGATTCAACCCCAAACTCTCTTATTTATTTAACGATAATTCTAGCTTTGATATATTTTATCAATATGAAGACAAAACAAATACTATAGGCGATTTTGAAGCTTTACAGCAACAAAAATACGGCGCATCGTTTACGCTTAACAATAAAGACAAAGGTGCTTTAAATGGAGAGTTTAACTATTTATCTAATACTTTTGAAGGTTCTGCTGGCACGCCTGTTGCTTACCAAATGTTAGAAGGGTTACAGCCAGGAAAAAACTTTACTTGGACATTGCTTGCGCAAAAAAAACTAACTAATTTCTTAGATTTAAATTTTAGCTACTTCGGAAGGAAAACAGAAACTAGCAAAACCATCCACACAGGCTCTTTTCAACTGAAAGCTTATTTTTAAAAGTTTTAATTTATTTAATATCATCTACTTTTTCGAATACAGAAATAATAGTTTTTACCGCATTTATGTAAAACTCAGGTTGAATATTCTCGAAATCATCGGTTGGTTCGTGATAATCTTTATGATCGTCTACTCCAAAATATAAAAATGGAATATCTTTTTTATAAAAGTTACCATGATCTGATGAATATGTCCAATTTTCCAAACCATCATAACCATCATGTCCTGGAATAAGCTTTAGATTTCCCGAGCCTTCAACTGTAGCTACAATATTTTTTAAAGTTTCGTTATAGGCCGTACCTACAGCAAATAACTCATTTTTATCACTGCGGCTAATCATATCCATATTAAGGTTGCAACTTATATTTTTATAGGCCAAGGTTTCACTCTTTATAAAATATTTAGAACCTTGTAAACCTAATTCTTCACCATCGAAGGCCGCTAAAATAACAGAATGCTTAGGTGGGTTTTTCTGAAAATATTCTGCAAAACTAAATAAAGCGCTTAGTCCTGATGCATTATCATCGGCTCCATTATAAATTTTTCCCATTTTGATACCTTCATGATCGTAATGCGCACTTATTACAATATATTTTTTAGATAATTCAGATCCTTTTATAAGTCCCAAAATATTGACTCCAGTATAGGTTTCTCTTTTTGCATAAAAATGAAACGACTGCTGATAATTCTTCATAAAAGGTAAAACCTCTAAAGCATGAAACTGGTTAATAATATATTTTCTCGTTTTTTCTGCTCCCTTAGTTCCTGTCCGTCTTCCTTCAAAAGCATCAGACGATAAAGATTTCAGATGCTTTAATAGGGTGGTTTCGTTAAATAAAAACGTAGAGCTTTCTTGAGACTGACTTGTTCCTTCAAAAGAAAACACAACACAATGAAGGGTAATTAAAAATAGGTATTTAAGCATATTTGGGGTTGATAATCTGTAGTTTTTCATCTTAAAAAAACAGACTCATTAATGGTGAAATAAATATACGTAATTTTTTACATATTAGATTTTTTAATAAAAAAAGCATCTCCGTAGAGATGCTTTTTATTAACACTTACCTACTACCGTAGGATTTACTTAACACTATATTTTTAGTGAAGGTTAACCTTCACAACTTTTACATTCTTTCTTCTGCTTAAATTTTTGTGCAGCATTCATACTGTGTTGGTAGTATAAAGACTTAACACCTAATTGCCAAGCAGTAACATATATTTTATTAATCTCTTTTACAGGCATATCTGGATGCACCATAATGTTTAAAGATTGTGCTTGATCGATATGGTTTTGTCTGTTAGCAGCCTGATAAATAATAGTCATCTGGTCGATTTCAGAATACGTTTTAAACACATCTTTTTCATGATCGGTAAGTTCTTCTAAATGTTGAACAGAACCATCGTTATCACGAATAGACCTCCAAATTTCACTAGTATTAATTCCTTTTTCTTTTAAAAGATCTAATAAAAACGGGTTCTTGATAGTTGTTTTAATTTTAGCAATATCTTTTACATAACTGTTAGACCAAATTGGCTCGATACCTTGAGAAACTTGTCCTAAAATAAATGCTGAAGATGTTGTTGGAGCTACAGCGTTAAGCGTTGTATTACGTCTGCCATAACCTTTTAAAACTTCTGGCTCACCAAATAATACCGCTAATTCTTTTGATGCTTTAACAGATTTTTCTTTAATAGTTTTAAAGATTTCACTGTTTAAATCGAAAGCTTCTTGACTATCAAAACCTACCATTTTAGATTGTAATAATGAGTGCCATCCTAAAGCGCCCATACCTAAAGCTCTGTTTTCTTTAGCGAAAGTATAAGCTTTTTCCATAAACATGAACGTGTGTCTATCATCACGACTATCAGAATCTCTATAAACTTCTAATTTTGTAATAAACTCTTCTAATACCGCATCTAAAAAGTATACCATAGTTTCTACAGCATCGGTATCTTTCCATTTATCGTAATGTAATAAGTTTATTGAAGATAATACACAAACAAAAGACCAACGATCGTTTGTAGGTAGCATAATTTCAGAACATAAGTTACTTGCGTAAATCTCATGGTTCTTATCTTTATAAACATCAGGAGCATTATTATTTGCATTATCTCTGAAGAAAATATAAGGATATCCTATTTCTCCTCTACGTTGTAATACTTTTGCCCAAATAGCTCTTTTATCAGCATCACCATCAATCATTTCTTGCATCCACTCGTTACCAACTGTAACACCATGGGTTAATTCTTGAATTGGGTTTCCTTCTGTTCCTATTTCTAAAAACTCGTGAATATCTTGGTGCTCTATTGGTAAATAGGGTGAAAAACGACCGCGACGTACAGACCCCTGACTTACAACATCTACCATTTTTTCGAAAAGTTGCATGATGTGAACTGCACCAGAAGACTCTCCATTATTTTTTACAGGCGCACCTCTATGGCGCAATTTCCCGAAATAACCAGATGTACCACCACCAAGTTTAGACATCATTCCAACTTCCGATTGTGTATATAGAATATCTCCCATATCATCAGAAATATGCGAACCAAAGCAACTAATTGGTAAGCCACGACGCTTGCCAAAGTTAGACCATACTGGCGAAGCTAAAGAGTAATACCCTTCTGCCATGTACCCGTAAAATTTATCTGCAAAGCCATCGATTTTTAAAATCTCTTCGGCTCTTTCTGCTATTTCTCTAATTCTTTGTTCCGGTGTAGCATCATCGGTAAGGTATCCAGAGGCTAAAAACTGACGACTATTTTCGGTTAACCATTTTATTTCTGGCTGTTTTCCAATTTCTTTTCTAGCTTCTTTTCTTGCTTTCTTTAAATCATCATAATTAGATGATTTTGTGTTTTCATTTAAACTCGTGTCGGTTTGATTTTTTGTCTGATTGTTCATTTTTAAAATAAGTCGTCGCTAGTTATACTTTTTGTTCTTTTACTGTAGTTTATTGAGCGTTTCACGAAGAAATCGCCGTGTTTAGTACCGATTATTTCATCGTCAAACCATTCGGTTTTTTGCACTAATTCTTCGTTAACTTCAAATACTTTTTCAATACCAATACTCTCTAAAGAGTTGTTGAAACGGTTTTTAATAAACTCGTTAACCACATCTTTTGGTAAGAAATCTAATTCACCGTCTTCAAAAATCCAGTCTACAATATCACTTTCAGAATCGAAAGCTTCAATACATAACTTTTTAATTAAGTCTGCATGCTCGTCATCAAACCATGTTGGGTTTTCTTCTTTTATAATTTTAATAATATCAATACCAAAATCACCGTGTATTTGCTCTTCTTTAGAAGTTGCTTCAACAACATTAGACACTCCTTTAAGCATGTTTTTATGCTTATTAAAGGCCATAATGATTAAAAACTGAGAAAATAAAGACACGTGTTCTATAAATAAAGAAAACAACAAAATAGATTCTGCATAATCTCTATTGTTTTCACTTTTGGCATTTTTTAAGGCGGTTTCTAAATAATGAACCCGTCTCATTATTACTGGTTTTTTCTTTAAATCTTTAAACTCGTTGTTAAGGCCTAATATTTCCAATAAATGCGAATATGCATCATGGTGACGCACTTCACTTTCTGCAAATGTAGCACCTACAGAACCAATCTCTGGTTTAGGCATTTTGTTATAGATATCTCCCCAAAAACTTTTTACAGCAACTTCAATTTGAGAAATAGCCAACATAGTATTCTTAATGGCGTTTTGCTCAATTGGAGTTAGTCTTGTTTTAAAATCTTGTATATCACTTGTAAAATTAAATTCTGAATGAATCCAGTATGAGTGACGAATAGCATCCACATAATCATTTAATGCAGGATACTCATAAGGCTTTAAATTAATTCGTTTTTCGAAAATATTTGTCTTTCTACTTCTCGCTTGCTCATTTCTATATAGTATGTAAGCTTTTGCTACATCATGAAAAGAGCTCTCCATTAATTTATCCTCAACAAGATCTTGAACTTGTTCTACATTAGGTAAATAATTAATATCTTTTTCTTTTCTATCTAATAATGTTCTTAAAACTTCTATAGCGATAACTTCTGCATCCTCTTTACTTCCGTTTCCAACTGAAAGCATGGCTTTTTCAACTGCACTAGAAATTTTAGTTAAAACAAAAGGACTTGTTTCGTAATCTCTTTTTATTATTTGTGTAATCTCCATAATTATCTTTTGTTAATAGCTAGACACTCATTTGAATATTGATGTTAATCCAAAATTATGTTCGTTAATCGGTAAAATCGTGTTATATTTTTCTTTAAGAGAAATAAAAAGAGGCTTGTGTTGCATCACTTATCTAAAAAATAAAGTAGAAAAGTTTTGCTTTTTTTGCCGACAACAAAGATTGACATTTGTTCCTGAAAATGAAAGGGTATTTTATAAACATTGTCAACAAGTTTTTAACAATTATATAATCTCGCAAAAAACAGGTGCTTTTTTTATGACATTCTTACTTTATTGAATATCAAATTATTATAAATAAATAAAATCAAACTTCAGCCTATAAATTCACTGTACAAATTCATACTAGAACCCCTTATTTCACACTTGTTAATACGAGATTTTAGACATTGATTTACCTTCGAATTTCAATGAATTCTTAAAGTATAAATTTTAAATACCGGGTATTGAATTTTATTAAAATCAAAATATTTAGACAGCTTTTTTTATTTTTTTTCTGAAAAAATATTTTGAAAATGAAATTTTATTTTAAATGAATTTGAAGTTTTTTAGATCTCGGTTTCATTTTTTTAAGAAGAAGAATATTCAAAATCTATTTACATAGTCTCGGCTACTTTTTCTAATTCGGCATACCAATCTTCGCCAAATTTTCGAATAAGCGCTTCCTTAACAAATTTATAAACTGGCACACCTAATTCTTCACCAAGCGTACAAGCATCATCACAAATTTGCCATTTATGATAATTTACAGCAGAAAACTCCGAGTAATCTTGAATTCTTACTGGATACAAATGGCAAGACACTGGTTTTTTCCAGTCTACCTCACCTTGATTATAAGCTTCTTCAATAGCACATAGCGCAACGTTCTTTTCATCGAAAATTACATAAGCACAATCGGCACCATTAATTAAGGGTGTTTC
This sequence comes from Algibacter sp. L1A34, assembly GCF_009796805.1. NCBI lineage: Bacteria > Pseudomonadati > Bacteroidota > Flavobacteriia > Flavobacteriales > Flavobacteriaceae > Algibacter > Algibacter sp. L1A34. The sequence goes on from NZ_CP047029.1 coordinate 1,094,051, forward strand.
TAAGTCGCCATCTTCCGAAGTTACATAAGTACCTTGCGCCTCTATAGCATCAATGCCTTCCTGTCGTAAAAACGGTTTTACCTTAGGATAAATAGCCTCCATGATTTTAATTTCGTCTTCCTCTAAAGGAGCGCCTGCATCACCATCGATACAACAAGCACCTTTACACGCCGAAAGGTTACACAAAAAATCTTTTTTTATTACATCTTCTGAAATAATGGTCTTACCTAATTGAAACATATTGTATTTTACGTTAGAAAATGCAAAAATAGTTAATCTTAAATTGAAATTAATTAATTTAATAATCTACTTTTGCCGAAAAATTGAGATTTCTCAGTTTAAACAGATTTAACTAAGAAAAACGTAAACATTATTACGATTTATTAAAATTACAAAAAAAAGAAATGCAATTTAATTTAAAAGAAATATTCACAGCTTTTATGGTACTATTCGCAGTAATCGATATTATTGGCAATATTCCCATAGTAATCGATTTACGCAAAAAGGTAGGACACATACAAAGTGAAAAAGCTTCTATTTACGCAGGAGTGATATTAATCGTTTTCCTGTTTTTAGGAAAAAGTATTTTAACCCTTATTGGTATAGATGTAAATTCTTTTGCTGTAGCAGGTGCCTTTATTTTATTTTTTATTGCTTTAGAAATGATACTCGGTATTACACTATATAAGCAAGAGGAAGAGGCTTCTATGACTACAGCCGTATTCCCATTGGCATTTCCGCTTATTGCGGGACCAGGAAGTTTAACTACCTTACTATCATTAAGAGCAGAATTTAGAACAGAAAACATTATTGTTGCTGTTTTAATGAATGTTATTATTATTTTTATCGTTTTAAAAACATCTTCAAAAATCGAAAGTATAATTGGCCAAAATGGTATTAACATTATACGAAAAATATTTGGCGTTATTTTACTAGCTATTGCAGTAAAATTATTTGCACATAATATTAAAGCGCTATTTGAAGTAATATAAATATTATAATATGAAAATTTTAACCGTAGTTTTTAGCATCCTTGCCTTAGGACTTATTATTTTTAATTTCACTGAAATAAATTTAGACAACCCTTTTCAAGGTCAAAGCATGATTGCTATAATAACCATTGTAGCATTGCTATGTGTAATATTAATGATGTTGATTTTAAGAGTCTCTAAAAGAATTGAGCAAAAAGTAAAAGACATTAAATAAATATGTACGATGCTTTAATTATTGGTGGTGGTGCAGCAGGCTTATCATGTGCATTAGTTTTGGGTTCTGCCCAAAACAGAGCATTTACAAAAGATAAACGGATTGCTATTATTACACACCAAAAAACATCGCATCTACAAACCGCCTTGTTTAATAATGTTTTAGGTTTAGCTCCTGGTACAACTGGTGAATCTATTTTAGATGAAGGCAAAAATCAACTCGCTTCCCTATACCCACATGTTGAGCAAATAGATCATGAAAAAGTTTTAGAAATTGAAAAACAACATGATGGTTTTAAAGTTTCAACCAACAAAACGACATATAGCGCTAAAGCAGTAGTTATTGCCGTAGGTTACACCAATTTATTAAACATAAAAGGCTTAGAGCCATTTATAGAAGTACATCCAAGAGCTGCGATAGAAAAAGATAGAGTTTGGCTAAAAAACACAGACCATTTAATTGAAGAAAATCTATACGTTGCGGGCACTTTAGCAGGATGGCGCAGTCAATTTGCCATGGCTTCTGGAAGCGGCGCACATGTAGCTACAGATATTTTAACACTTTGGAATGGCGGTAAACATGTAAAAGTGCATGATAAAAAAATATAGCAACATTACTGTTGTAAAATAAAAAAGCTCTGATAAATTATCAGAGCTTTTTTTATGCCATATTATTTTAGAAAGCATAACGTTGTGGTCCACCTCGTCGAATTTCTTCACTACAATGTGCCTCGAACTTCTTAAAGTTTTCACGGAAAGCATTCGTGAGTTTAAAAGCTGTTTTATAATACGCTTCATCATCATTCCAAGTTGCTCTCGGACTTAAAACCTTAGTTGGTACTCCAGGACACTCTCTTGGTTGCGCTACACCAAATACTGAATGAATATGGTACTTATCATAAGAATACAGTCCTAAATCTCCATTTAAAACCGCATTAATCATAGCACGTGTATATTTAAGTTTCATCCGGGTTCCAACACCATAAGGACCGCCAGTCCAGCCTGTGTTTACTAACCAAACATTTACATTAGCATCAATCATTTTTTTACTTAACATTTCGGCATATTTTGAAGGATGCAAAGGCATAAATGGCGCTCCAAAACAAGCAGAAAATGATGGTGTAGGCTCTACAACACCCGCTTCTGTACCGGCAACTTTAGCCGTATATCCAGAAATGAAGTGATATGCCGCCTGACTTGGCGTTAACTTAGAAATTGGAGGTAAAACTCCAAAAGCATCAGCCGTTAAAAAGAAAATATTTTTCGGGTTCTTTCCAATAGATGGTTTTCTAATATTTTCAATGTGATCTATTGGGTAACTTACCCGTGTATTTTGAGTTATTGATGTGTCAGCAAAATTAACATGTCCGTTTTCATCTAAAATAACATTTTCTAAAATCGCTCCTTTTTTAATAGCTGCGAATATCTCAGGTTCATGATCCTTATCTAAATTAATCACTTTAGCATAACAACCACCTTCAAAATTAAATACCGAGTTTTCTTCGGTCCAACCATGCTCATCATCTCCAATTAAACTTCTATTCGGATCGGTAGAAAGCGTTGTTTTCCCCGTTCCGGAAAGTCCAAAGAAAATAGCCGTATCCCCATCTTTACCAACATTAGCACTACAGTGCATTGGTAACGTATTTTTAAACACCGGTAAAATGAAGTTTAATGCAGAAAATATACCTTTCTTAATTTCTCCAGTATAACCGGTACCACCAATTAAGGCAATTTTTTTAGTGAAATTTAAAATAGCAAAATTATGTTGTCGCGTGCCGTCTTCATCCGGAACTGCCATAAAACTTGGTGCATTTACAATAGTCCATTCTGGAGTAAAATTTTCTAACTCCGCTTCGGTTGGACGTAAAAACATATTATAAGCAAATTGATTGCTCCACGGAAATTCATTGATAACTCTAATATTCAGCTTATAATTTTCATCTGCACAAGCATAACTATCACGAACAAAAAGTATTTTTCCCGAAAGGTAGTCTACAACTTTATTATATAGTTTATCAAATTTATCTGTATCGAAGGGGATATTGACATCGCCCCACCATATTCTATCTTTTGTAATATCATCTTTAACGATAAATCGATCTTTTGGAGAACGGCCTGTAAATTCTCCTGTATTAACCGCTAAAGCTCCTGAAGAAGCCTCTACGGCTTGCCCATTTTCAATAGCAATATTATGCAACTCTTCTGGTGATAATTGATAATGAACTTTGGCGTTTTTTATGCCGTAAGTTTCTAACTCAAACGTTTTCGTAAATTGTGCGTAATTACCCATATTTTGATGTTAAATTAATTATCCCGTAAATTTAAAACAAATAAATTGAATTTTCTTTAAATTAAATTCAAAATTAGTTTTGTTTTTTTAAGAAATCAATAAACAAGAGCACCCAAGCCACTATTAAAAGTAGCCCACCAATTGGTGTAATTACACCAATAGTTTTAAAATCGAAACTGGTTAATACATTAGTTGATAAGCCATATATTGACCCCGAAAAAAAGAGCAACCCAACAACTACTAAATAAAATATTTTGGTTTTAGATCTTACAGAAACATAAGTCGTACTTCCAACAAATAAAAGAAACAAAGCATGATACATTTGGTAACGCACACCCGTTTCAAAAGTTTGTACAGATTCTGGAGAAATTAAAGCCTTTAAACCATGTGCACCAAAAGCCCCTAAAATAATACTTGTAACACCTAAAATGGCTGCTGTTAATAAAATAGTTCTGTTCATATCCTTATAAATCGTTTAAATATTCATTAAATTAGTGAAGTCGAAACCATGTTCTACTTACAATCGACCACTAAACAAAACTACTCAACTAAACTCAATATGCGAAAAATTTTAATCATTGGTTCAGGAAAATCCACTTCTTATCTTCTAAAATATTTATTAGAAAAATCTGAAGAGGAAAACTTATTTATCACCATAGGCGATTTACATATTGAACATGCTCAAAAACTAACAAGCGGACATAAAAATGTAAAAGTGATAAAGCTCGATGTTTTTGATGAAAGCTCAAGAAAAACAGCCATTCAAAATGCCGGCATTGTGATATCTATGCTTCCTGCACGCTTCCATATTGAAGTGGCGAAAGACTGCGTTTTCTATGGTAAACACATGGTAACAGCTTCTTACATAAGCCCGAAAATGCAAGACTTAAACCAAGAAGCTATAGAAAAAGGTGTGGTTTTAATGAATGAAATTGGTGTAGACCCCGGGATAGACCACATGAGCGCCATGCATGTTATTGATAAAATCAGGGACGATGGCGGGGAAATTATACTTTTTGAATCTTTTACAGGCGGACTTGTAGCACCAGAAAGTGATAACAACTTATGGAATTACAAATTTACCTGGAACCCAAGAAATGTAGTAACAGCAGGCCAAGGTGGTCCCGCAAAGTTTTTACAAGAAGGTACATATAAATACATTCCTTATAATCGATTATTTAGAAGAACTGAATTTTTAGATATAGAAAATTTTGGACGTTTTGAAGTTTATGCCAACCGAGACTCCTTAAAATACCAAACCATCTATGGCCTTCAAAATATAAAAACGCTTTACCGCGGTACTATGCGTCGCGTTGGGTTTAGTAAAGCATGGCACATATTTGTAACGCTAGGCATGACCGATGACAGCTATACTATAGATGATAGTGAAAACATGAGTTATCGTGATTTTGTAAACGCCTTTTTACCATACAGTCCAACAGATTCCGTAGAACTTAAACTGCGCTATCAACTAAAAATTGATCAAGACGATATTGTTTGGAACAAACTTATTGAACTCGATATTTTTAACCCAAACAAAAAGGTTGACCTAAAAAAAGCAACACCCGCACAAATACTTCAAAAAATACTTATGGACAGCTGGACACTATCTCAAAAGGATAAAGACATGATTGTTATGTATCATAAATTTGGTTATGAAAAAGCTGGAAAAAACTATCAAATAGAATCTAACATGGTTACTATTGGCCAAGATCAAACCTATACCGCCATGGCAAAAACAGTTGGCCTACCAGTTGCTATTGCCACAATTGCTATTTTGAATAAGGCTATTACAACACCCGGAGTACAATTGCCTATTAATAAAGAAGTTTACACTCCAATTTTAAAAGAGTTACAAAATTTCGGAATTACCTTTAAAGAAAAACAAGTACCATATTTAGGCTACAATCCTTTAAACCATTAAACTTTTCAAGTATATAAAATGCTTAGTTTAAGTTTCTTCTTTCTATAAAAAACTGTTTCATAAGCGCCGAAGCTTCTTCTGCTAAAACACCTCCTTTTATAGTTGTTTTGGGGTGAAGCTTAGTGTTTAAGTTAATACAACCACGCTCCATATCTCGAGCACCATACACAATATTAGAAATCTGACTCCAATACAAAGCACCGCCACACATTTGGCAAGGCTCTAGCGTAACATACAAAGTACAGTTTTGTAAATACTTACCTCCTAAAAAATTTGCAGCTGCAGTAATGGCCTGCATTTCCGCATGTGCTGTAACATCGTTCAGAGTCTCAGTTAAATTATGTCCGCGAGCAATAATTTTATTATCAATAACAATAACGGCTCCAACAGGAATTTCACCACTTTTATAAGCGGCTTCAGCTTCCTGAAGTGCTTTTTTCATAAAATACGTATCATCAAAAGGTTGTATCATAAAAGCAAAAATACAATTTGAAATCATTTATTTAAGCTTCGGCAAGAAAATTGATAATAATAATTAACGCACACAGTTCATCTAGATTTATTAAAATTCAAAATCTGTTTTAATATGAAAAAATTCTACTCCATTTCTATCCCTAAACCTTGCCATGAGAATTGGAACAACATGATTCCCGAAGAAAAAGGTCGATTTTGTAACTCTTGTTCTAAAACCGTTATCGATTTTACTCAAATGGATACTATGGAAATTCAGGATTTTATTGATCAAAACAAAGAGAATAATATCTGTGGGCATTTTAAACAAACACAACTAGATAGTATTAATCTGCATATTCCATCGCATGTTTTAACACAAAGACAAAGCTTTAACCACATATTTTTATGGACGCTACTCATTGTAATGGGGACCACTTTAATGAATTGCACCAATAAAAACGGTGCCAAACAAAAAATTGACAGTATTGAAATTGTAGACTCTATATCCAGTAAAACTATCAATATTTTAGAAGCGTTACCAAAAACAACTAAAAAAGATAGCGTCGCAAAAAAATCATGCAGTACTATTTCAAAAGAAATAAAAATTACAGATGGATTAATAATTACTGACACTCTTGGCGAGCCAACAATATTAGAAACTCCACCACCGGTATTAGAACCGATAATTATTCCAGATATAAAAGTAATAGAGCCTATTATCATGGGTGATCTTATAACAGAAGCTCCAATAACAATCGGTTTTCTTACAATAGAATCTCCACCAGAATTCGAAAACACACCAAAAAGCCTCACAATTAAAGAAAAAAGAGACTATTTTTCTGAGCGCATCTCAAAAATAGTTACTAAAAATTTCGACACTTCAATTTGCCTAGAATTAACAGGTAAACAAAAAGTTTTTGTTCAATTTATAATAAACGAACACGGTAAGGTCGCTAACATTAAAACAAGAGCACCGCACCCTAACTTAGAGAAAGAAGCAGAAAGGGTTATTAATCTTTTACCACAATTTACTCCAGCAAAGCAAGCAAATAAGCCTACAAGTATAGTTTACTACTTACCAATTGTTTTCACTGTAGAAGAATAATAAAAATCATGTACTTTTGCCACGTGAAAAGCAAACTTTTAAACCACATAAACTCACCCAAAGAACTTCGTCTTTTAAACCAAAAAGACTTACCTCAACTTGCTCGAGAATTACGTGAGTTTATTATTGATATTGTTGCAACCAAAGAAGGACATCTAGGTGCCAGCCTAGGCGTAGTTGAATTGACTATTGCATTACACTATGTATTTAACACACCAGACGATCAACTTATTTGGGATGTTGGCCACCAAGCGTACGGTCATAAAATATTAACCGAACGTCGTGAAAACTTTCACACCAACAGACAGTTAAAAGGCATTAGCGGTTTTCCAAAACGAAGCGAAAGTATTTATGACACTTTTGGAGTTGGGCATGCTTCTACATCTATTTCGGCTGCTTTAGGCATGGCTATCGCCTCAAAATTAAAAGGGAATTTTAACAAACAACATATTGCCGTAATTGGAGACGCAAGTATTGCGGGCGGCATGGCATTCGAAGGATTGAATCACGCTGGTGTTACCGATGCTAATTTACTGGTTATTTTAAATGACAACGCTATTGGAATCGACCCAAGCGTCGGCGCCTTAAAACAATACTTAACCAACGTTAAAAAAGGCACAAAAAAACAAGACAACATTTTTGAGGCTTTAAATTTCAACTATTCTGGACCTATAGACGGACAGAATTTACCAAAGCTAATTGCAGAGTTAGAACGTTTAAAAACCGTTAAAGGCCCTAAGTTTTTACACGTAATAACAACTAAGGGCAAAGGCTTAAAACAAGCTGAAGAAGACCAAGTAAAATACCACGCACCAGGAAAATTTAATGCCAAAACTGGCGATTTAAATATAAAAACACCCATCGTTGAACCTCCAAAATATCAAGATGTTTTTGGACACACTATTGTAGAATTAGCTAAAACAAACAAAAACATAGTAGGCATTACACCTGCCATGCCAACAGGAAGTTCATTAAAATACATGATGAACATAATGCCCGACCGTGCTTTCGATGTCGGTATTGCCGAACAACATGCTGTTACCTTAGCCGCTGGTATGGCAACACAAGGCTTAGTGGTATTCTGTAATATTTACTCAACGTTTTTACAACGAGCTTACGATCAAATAATTCACGATGTAGCCATACAAAAACTACCTGTTATTTTCTGTCTAGATCGATCTGGTTTGGTTGGTGAAGATGGCGCTACACATCATGGTGTTTTCGATTTATCATATTTAAGATGCATTCCTAATTTAATAATTTTTGCACCAAGAAATGAAATCGAATTACGCAACATCATGTACACCGCACAATTAGGTTTAGAGTTTCCTATTGCCATAAGGTACCCACGAGGGCGAGGTGTAACTATAGATTGGAAACAACCATTTTCTAAAATTGAAATTGGTAAGGCCACACAATTAAAAAAAGGAAAAAACTTAGCGGTTTTAAGTATTGGTAGTATTTCAAAAAATGTAAGTGAAGCGATTGAAGACCTCGATGTTTCTCATTTTGACATGCGTTTTGTAAAACCTTTAGATGCTAAATTACTACACAGTATCTTTAAAGAAAATGCAACAATTATTACTATTGAAGACAACGCAATTACTGGTGGTTTTGGATCTACTATTTTAGAGTTTGCTGCGCAACACAACTACAAAAACACCATTAAAATTCTAGGTGTTCCTGATCGATTTATGGATCACGGTAAAGTTGATGAATTATTCAAATTAATCAACTTAGATGTTGATGGATTAAAGCAATACTTCAATCAATTCACTTAATATTCCCTTCCTATTTTATACATATTGATACCTATCAATTAACAAATGAACTGTTTCGATTTCTAGAAGATTAGTGATCTTAAGAAAATCTATTTTTTTAAACCTATCACATTAAACATCATGTAAACTGGATAAAAAGCACTAATAAACAAAGAATTACCTAAACACTACCTTACAAAAAAAAGTTTTGTACATTTACATTAGACCTAAATATTGCCTTACAAAATCAATAAAATATAGAAAAACTTAAGAACCTTTGCCTTTTACATTAAATATATCATGAAAGCCTAGCATAATAACTAGATGGTATTTAAATTATAATTTACATTAAATGAGACACCCGCATGTTTCCAATTGATATTCGAACCCTTTATTTATGCTTCACTCTAATTAATATTATTAATATAGTGTTGATTAGCTCCTTACATTTTCAGGTAAAAAAGAGGTTCTCTGGCACTTTTATAATACTCATAAGCTTCTACTTTAGTGCCGTAGGAAATGTTTTAATATTTTTTCGTGGTTTTGTTCCCGATTGGGCTTCTATACCTTTAGGCAACGTTCTACTTATTTCGTCGTTAATTGCATTATTAATGGGCTTAGAACAATTTATTGATAAAAAAGGAAGCCATATTCACAACTACATTCTAACCGCTATTTTTCTTCTTGTACATTCTTATTACACCTTTATTGAGCCTAATTTAAATGCTAGAAATATAAATATTGCCCTAGCCTATGTTATTATTAGTTATCAAATTGCTTTTTTAGTGTTTAAAAAAACACCAAAACCTATGCGCAGAATAACGCGCTCTATTGGGTATCTTTTTTGTGCTGTTTTTATTATACAATGCATTCACATTATTTACAACTTACAAAAAAAAGAAGCTATATCAGATTATTTTAAATCTACATCTATAGAATCGCTATTTCTTTTATCTTGGATTATTATTACCATTCTTATGCCATATATTATAACCTTAATGTATAATAAGCGCTTAGTTCTAAATATAAACAAACAAGAAGAAAAGTTCTCCAAAGCCTTCCATGCCGCTCCCTTTGTTATTACATTATCAAAATTTAGCGATGGTAAAATTTTTGAAGTAAATAAAAGTGTAGAAACCATTTCGGACTACAAAACAGAAGATTTAATAGGCATGAATTCTGCCGAACTAAATTTATGGGGACAGAAGAGTGATCGTCAAAAATTCTTATCAAGCTTAAGCTCAAAAGGTTTTGTTAAAGAAAACGAATATATATTTCGAAAAAAATCTGGAGAGCTGTTCCCTGGATTAATGACAGCACAAGTGATTAACATTAATAATGAAGATTGTATTATTTCCGTAATAAATGATATTAGTAATAGAAAAAAAGCAGAGTTAAATCTAAGAAATAGTGAAGCCACTTTAAGAGAATTAAACTCCACAAAAGATAAGTTTTTCTCGATAATTGCACACGATTTGCGAACACCTTTTAATGGTATTATAGGCTTTAGTCAAATATTAAGCGACCAAATTAAAGAGAAAAACTACGAAGATATTGATGAGTATGCCGAAATTATCCAAACCTCATCAGAGCACGCCATGGCTTTACTATCCAACCTCATGGAGTGGTCGAGATCTCAATCTGGACAAATGAAATTTAACCCAGAGTATATCGATTTAATCACTTTGATACAAAAGACCTTAGAATTACTAAAAACCTCTTCGGAACAAAAACAAATAAGCATTAACCTTGACGCACCCACTAACATTATTGTGTATGCCGATAAAAAGATGATAGAAACAATACTACGAAACCTTATCTCTAACGCCATAAAGTTTACTCCTCAAAATGGAGTTATTAGCATAAATGCTGAAGAAAACGAAACCGAGCACCTCATATCTATAATAGATAGTGGTGTTGGTATTGCGAATGCTAACCTTGAAAAACTTTTTCAAATAGATAGATTGCACTCAACCTCTGGTACAAACGATGAAAGTGGAACAGGACTAGGACTAATACTATGTAAAGATTTTATTGATTACCATAAAGGAAAAATTTGGGCAGAAAGCGAAGTTGGCGTAGGCACCAACATGCAATTTTGCCTACCAAAAATAAATCCTTCAACGAATTAAGGATCGGTAAATATCATGCTTACAAACTTATATAAGTTATAATAAATCACTCTTATATTTCAAGAAAATAATAGAAGTCTATTATCGTTTTACAAATTACATTTTTAGTATTTTAGTCTTTATGAATAAAATTGATATTCGCACTGTAGATGTTACACAATATGTGCATCCGTTAAGAGAAGGAGGTTCACTCCCGGCCATAGTTAAAGCCGATGATGGTTTTCTATATGTATTAAAATTTAGAGGTGCCGGACAAGGCAAAAAAGCATTAATTGCTGAGTTTATTGGCGGAGAAATGGCACGCGCCATTGGCTTAAAGGTTCCTGAATTGGTCTTTATGAATTTAGACGACTCGTTTAGTAAAACCGAACCAGATGAAGAAATCCAAGACTTACTTAAATTTAGTGTAGGGTTGAATTTAGGCTTACATTTTTTATCAAGCGCGATTACTTACGACCCGTTGGTTAGCACAACAGACAGCTTAACAGCATCTAAAGTGGTGCTTTTAGATAGTATTATTAGTAATATTGACAGAACTGCAAAGAACACCAATTTATTACAATGGAATAAAGAACTTTGGGTGATAGATAATGGCGCTAGTTTTTATTTTCATCACGACTGGAAAAATTGGGAGAACCATTTAACCAGAACATTTCCGTTAATAAAAGACCATGTGCTTTTACAAAAAGCCACACGTTTAAAAGAAGCTTCGATAGAAATTAAAGACCTGCTAAGTGAAGTTAAAATTGCAGAAATAATATCTAATATACCTGAAGATTGGCTTATAAGCGAATCGGATACTATGAGTAGTGATGACATGAGAGCAGCTTATATTGAGTTTATAAATTCGAGATATTCTAAGATTGATTTACTAGTTAAAGAAGCTGAAGATGCAAGATAGATATACATTTGAGTACGCCGTTATTAGAGTTGTACCTAAGGTAGAACGCGAAGAATTTTTTAATGTTGGAGTTATTCTTTTTTCGAAGCGTAAAAAATTTCTTGGTATAAAATATTATATAAACCCACATAAACTAAAAGCGTTTTCTCCGGAAGTAGAATTGGAGTTATTTAATGATTATTTAAAAGCTTGGGAACTGGTTTGCGCCGGAAACCCAAATGGAGGTAGAATAGAAAGGATGGAACTATCGGATAGGTTTAGATGGTTAACAGCTTGCAGAAGCACCATTATACAAAGCTCTAAAACACATTCTGGATTGTGCGATAATCCTGAAAAAATGCTAGAAGATATTTTTAATAGCCATGTGCTATAAATAAGCAAACTCACAAAAATTCATTGAGAAAAACTAACCTTAGCTGATGAGCGCGTTAGGGATTGAACGGCCTGTTTGAAATCCTTTTTGTTTTTGCGAAAAAACAAAAAGATTGAGTAGTAAAAGCCCGACCCTTTTCGGGTAACGCCCAAAAAAAATTAAAATCCTAGTATAGCCTTTGCTATAAGAAAATAGATAAGTATTCCAAAAATATCATTACTTGTAGTGATAAACGGCCCTGTGGCAATAGCAGGATCAACACCACGTTTATCTAAAATAATAGGCACAAACGTACCGATTAATGCAGCCATAATGATAACGGTAATTAGTGCGATACCAATAGTCATAGACACAAGATACGAGGTTTTAAAGCCAAAGTGACTGATAAGCAAAACGATGAGCGCAATGGCAACACCATTTACTAAACCAAGCGAAAATTCTTTAAGTAAACGTTTTAACAATTTACCCTTTATTGTATTGTTTGCTAGACCTTGAACTACAATAGCTGAAGATTGTACGCCAACGTTTCCGGCAGTTGCCTGGATAAGCGGAATGAATAGCAGTAACTCTGTATATTTAAGCATCGCTCCCGTAAAACCACTAATAATACTTGCGGCTCCAAGCCCTCCAAACATACCAATAAGTAACCACGGTAGGCGGGCTTTGGTAAGTTCCCAAATACTATCATCGGCTTCTACATCTTGCGAGATACCGGCAGCTAATTGGTAATCTTTTTCAGCTTCTTCTTTTATGATATCTACAATATCATCGATGGTAATACGGCCTAAAAGAATTTGTTTTCCATCGACTACAGGAATAGCTTCTAAATCGTATTTAACCATAACTTGAGCGACAACTTCAACGCTATCGTGCACATTTACAGAATCGACACTTGAGATATAAATATCAGCAATTTTTTGTTCATTCTTTGCAACAATAAGATCTTTTAACGATAGACGACCTACGAGTTTGCCTTGTTTATTTACAACATAAACGGAGTGTACACGAGTAACCTCTTCGGCTTGGCCACGAATACGACGTAAACAACCGGCAACCGTCCAGGTATCATAAACTTTCACAAGTTCTTTTGCCATGAGTCCACCTGCGGTATCTTCATCATAGGCTAAAAGTTCAGTAATTTCAGCTCTATGTTCTTCATCTATTATTTGAGCAATAACTTCTTGCTGGCGTTCTTCTGGGAGTTCGGCAATAATATCGGCAGCATCATCGGTGTCAAGCTCCTCAATTTCATCGGCGATTTCTTTGGCTGAAAGATTTTTTAATACTTTTTCTCGATTATCTTCATCGAGTTCCATTAAAATATCTGCCGTAGTTTCAGAATCGAGCAGTTTTATAACATACATCGCCTCTTCTAGATTTAATTCATCTAAAATTTCGGCAATATCAGCGTGGTGAAACTCGTCTAAAAGTTCCTTAAGTTCATTTTCGGCTTTAGCCTCAATGAGTTGCTCTACTTGCTCAATGAGCGCCTTGGTTAATTCGAATTGTATGTTTTCCGTTTCTTCAGACAAATGAAAAAATTTAAAAGGTTCTACTTGTCGTTTTCTAACAATTGCGTAAGCTCCAAAAACGAGGCTACACTTAATTGTTCGGGACGTTGGCCAAAGATACTATTTGCTTTTAAATTATCGGACAAATCGAATGTTTTTAAACTGTTACGAAGTGTTTTTCTACGTTGCTGAAAAGCTGTTTTTACCACTTTAAAAAACATTTTTTCGTCGCATGGCAATGAATAATCTTCTTTACGGATAAGCCTTAACACTCCAGATTCTACTTTTGGAGGCGGATTAAACACATGTGGAGGCACAGTAAACAAATATTCGGCATGATAAAAAGCTTGCACCAAAACAGAAAGAATACCGTAAACTTTAGAGCCTTCTTTAGAACAAATACGCGCAGCGACTTCTTTTTGAAACATACCTGAAAACTCAGGGATTTGATCTCGCATTTCTAAAGTTTTAAACACAATTTGTGTTGAAATATTATATGGAAAGTTCCCAATGATTGCAAAGGGTTCGCCGTTTAAGGATTCATTTAAATCGTATTTTAAAAAATCTTTTTCTATAATTCTAGGCGCCAAATTTAAGTAATTAGCCTGCAAATATTCTACCGATTCAGTATCAATTTCTACAACGTAAGTGGTTACCGGTTTTTTAAGTAAATACTTGGTAAGCATGCCTGTACCCGGACCAATTTCTAGAATGGTTTTGTAATTATTTAGCGTTAAGGTATCGGCTATTCGTTCTGCAACCGACTCATCATTTAAAAAATGTTGACCCAGATGCTTTTTTGCTCTTACTTGATTATTATTTGGTTTATATGCCACGAAGTAGAATGTTTTAAGGAAATCACGAAGATATGAAACTTAAAAACAATACCTCTGCCATGCTACAAGTATTGTCTTTTTCCTTATAATATTGATTCGCAATGGTAGCAAGTGTAATGTTTCTAAAAATGATAAGACTAAACGTGTATGCAACAAACTTTTACAGAATTTTCGACTAATGCGATTTTAAAAATTGGTAATGAGTCTCTATTAAGCAGCTATAAAGAATCTACCCAAGCAGCACTGTATACTTTTATTATAACGCAAGATACTAAAGCCGAAATTGTTGTAGACAGCATACCTTACACCATTGAAGCCAGGAGCTTACTGGTATTAACACCTGTACAATACATTAAGTTTATTAAAGGTGAAAATTTAGTAGTGTATCAATTTAATCAGGAGTTTTACTGCATTAAGGATCACGATCAAGAAGTAAGCTGTGCCGGATTATTGTTTTTTGGAAATGTCCATGTACCTTTAATTGGATTAAGTGAAGATGAGGCTCATAAATTCTCAATTCTTCATGAGGTTTTTAGAGATGAATTTGAAACTAAAGATAGTATACAAGCTGAAATGTTGCGCATGCTTATGGCCCGCTTTATTATAATAAGCACGCGTTTACTTAAAGCAAAAGAAGGTTTTGTAGAAACTACTAAAAACACCAAAATAGAATTATTACGTGAGTTTAATATATTGGTAGAAGCAGAATTTAAAAAAGAGCATAGCGTATCTTATTATGCAGATAAACTTTTTAAATCTCCAAAAACATTATCCAACACGTTTTCTAAACTTAATACAAGTCCGTTACAAATTATTCACGACCGTATTATTCTTGAAGCAAAACGCTTATTAATCTACACCGATAAAACGGCCAAGGAAATAGCATACGAAGTTGGCTTTGAAGACGCCTCTCATTTAAGTCGATTATTCAAAAAAAACACCTCTTTTTCTCCTTCAGACTTTAAAAAACAACTCAAAACTACGGTTTAGGGAAAAATTGACAACTCTTCGGGTAATCTATCCATTCTATAGCATCTGTTTACTCTTCATCTTTGCACTGTATAATTAAAACAACAAAGTCATGAAAACTAAAAACATATCCATTTTCAATTTAATTGAAATATTCAGAAGCAACAAGAAAGTAGTATTAAACACTATTAGTCCTAAAACACATTGCGAGCAAAATCATTTATACGATTTTTATTGCGATGCTGAAAAACCACACATTACCCAATAATTTATCCTAAAAAAAACAAAAGGGAAAAATTGACAATCTAAAAGGAAAAACCTACATGGTATAACCTTTAAAACCGTCGCACCTTTGTACCAAGAAATTAAAACATAAAAATTAACAATAAAAAATTTAAAAATATGAGCACATTTAATGTACTAACAAGAGAAGAAGTAAGTGAAAACAATCAAGCTATTTTTGATAACTTAAAAAAAGCCGTTGGTTTTGTACCAAATTTATACGCAGCATACGCATACAGTGATACTGCATTAGAAAACTATTTAGGTTTTGCCAATGCCAAAACTTCTTTATCTGCTAAAGAAAAAGAAGTTGTAAACTTAGCAGTAAGCGAAGTAAACAACTGTATTTATTGCCTATCTGCACATACTGCCATTAGTAAAATGAACGGTTTTACAGATAAACAAATTTTAGAATTAAGAGCGGGACATTCTTCTGTAAACGATAAATTTAATGCTTTAGCAGCACTAGCTAAAAACATTACAGAAAACCGTGGAAGAACAGATGCTGCAGTTCTAGAAAACTATTTTAATGCTGGTTACACAAAAGCAAATTTAATAGATACCATATCACTAGTTGGAGACAAAACAATATCTAACTATGTACATAGCACAACACAAGTACCTGTAGATTTTCCAGTAGCTCAACCACTTAAAGACGCCGAAGTTGTAGCATAAATAAAACTTCTAACTACAAGGTTTAAACACCTTGTAGTTTTTAAAACAAATAATTATTAATAAAGCTTCTCAAAAAACACGAAGCACAATCAAATTTAAAGATGAAAAAAGTAGTAGCAATTTTAGTATTAGCCTTAGCATTCGCATTTAATTCTAACGCACAAGATCAAGCAGTAAAAACAGTTTCTTTAGAACAAACTAAAGGAGAATTTACACAAAAGAATTTAACAATAAGCGAAGGTTCTTATATTTTTGAAATAGCAAACAACCACTCTGGAGTAGATGTTGGTTTTGTATTAATCCAAAAAGGAAAAGATGCATCTAACCCCGAAAACCACATAAAAACAGCTTACGTAACAAAGGTTGTTGCCGAAGGTGAAACAGAAAAATCTAACGTAACAACTTTAGAAAAAGGCGAGTACACTTATTTTTGTCCGCTTAACAAAACACCTCAGTATACATTAACTGTGGAGTAATTAATAGTGTTTTATTTGTAATTAAAGGCAGTCTGAAAATGACTGTCTTTTTTTGTATTAATGTTTGCGTAAAAAAACCAATAATAAATCAAAGAAAATCGTTTAAATATTTCTATCTAAACGACCTCTTATTGCTAAAAAACTAATATTATCTTGATCTAAAGAGTGACTAATTCAAATAAATAACTGTTTAGTTTTTGTAGCGTACTAATTTTATCGCTAGAGTCAATTAAAAGCGAAATATTGTTATTACTTCCACCGTAAGAAATCATTCTAATTTTTACATCTTGTAAAATTTGAAACAGCTTAAAAGTATCTTGATGATTAACAACCGAATGACCTACCAAACAAACAATACTTTGGTTTTTATCGACCTCAATCGATGCTATTTTCTTCAGCTCAACTAAAATTTTATCTAAATTCTTATCATCATCAATAGTTAAAGATACAGCAACTTCAGAAGTTGTAATCATATCAATTGACGTTTTATAAGTCTCAAAAATTTCGAATACTTTTTTCAAAAAACCATAAGCCTGTAACATGTGAGCCGATTTAATTTTAATGGCCGTAATATTATCCTTTGCAGCGATGGCTTTAATTCCTGTTTCCGAAGTTTTATTAGAAATTAAAGTCCCATGAGCTTCTGGGTTCATAGTGTTTTTCAATCGTACCGGAATACAATCTTTTCGAACTGGAGTTACGGTTTGTGGATGTAAAATTTTAGCTCCAAAATAAGCTAACTCAGCAGCTTCATCGAAAGATAAATCGGAAATTGGATTTGTGTTTTCAACATATCTTGGGTCGTTATTATGCATCCCATCAATATCTGTCCAAATTTGAACCTCTTCTGCTTTTATTGCTGCACCAATAATAGTTGCAGTATAATCACTACCGCCACGTTGTAAGTTAGAAATCTCACCAGCTTCATCTAAACAAATAAATCCTTGAGTAATATAAATATCAGCAGGTTCAGCTTGATTTAAAACTATTTGAAAATTTTCTTTTATATAATTAATATCTGGCTCCTTAAAACTATCTATTTTCATAAAATCTAAAGCAGGAAGTAAAGCAGAACTCACACCTTCTTGTTTTAAAAAACTATTAAACATATAGGTTGACATTAATTCACCTTGCGCAACAACTTGGTTTTCAACAGACTCTTCTGTCCATTTAGAAGTACACCCCAATAAAAAATTAAAAACACCAGAAACGTATGTTTTAGTTTTAGCATTTAACGCCTGGTCTTGCAATAAAACATCGATAACCTCATTATAAGTTTCGTGCAAAGCAGCCACCTTCTCTGCTGCTGCATCACTTCTGTGTTCTGTAATATCTTTTGCGATAGCTACTAATTGGTTTGTAGTTCCGGACATTGCCGAAAGCACTACTACCTTTTTAGTACCATCGTTAATAATACTTTTAACGTTAAGCATATTCTCAACCGATCCTACCGAAGTCCCACCAAATTTTAAAACTTTCATACGTCAATACTTTTATTTTGTTTATTTCTTCCGCGAAATTAAAACTCTTGAAACCATTAATAGCATTTTTTAAAAAATATGTTTATTTTTGCACAAATTGTTAAATAATTAACATGAAGACTGTATCTAACTGTGTAGAAGACATTTTAATTTCGCAGCCTTATTTAGAAGAAGCGCTATCGAGAAACATTATAAATTTTAGTGCATTAGCATTAGAACTTACCGAACCCATTAGCCAAATGCTAAAAAAAGAGGTGAAAGCTGGAGCAATCATGATGGCCTTACGCCGTTACAACCCTCCGATTACTTTAACAAATTCGGTTAAAATGAAACGCGTTATTCAAAACTTAGGGGATATCACCGTACGATCTAACTTAACAGATTTCACCGTTAAAAACTCAGGAACCCTTATTAACAATCACGCCAAGATTCTAGCACGTATTAATCAAGAATCGAAATTGTTTTACACCTTTACTAGAGGTATACATGAAAGTAACATTATTATTTCAAGTAGTTTAAACGATTTTATTAAAGACGCATTAAAACTTGAGTCTTTTATTGCTGTACAAGAAGGACTTTCTGCCATTAGCATTAATTTACCTCAAGACAACTCTAAAATCGCCGGACTTTATTATCATTTTTTTAAACGATTAGCTTGGGAAGGTATTGTTCTTTATGAAGTTATCTCGACCACAAACGAATTTACTATTTTAGTTGAAGATGAATATGTAGATCAAGCTTTCGCTGCCATAAAACGAGTGAAGTCTTAATTTTTAAATAATATAATGATAGAGTATCTTTGCCCAAGATATTGAAATCATGATTTTACAACATAAAGGCATCAACATATTTTATACCGATGAAGGTAAAGGCAGCGCAGTTGTTTTACTTCACGGTTTTTTAGAAAACATATCCATGTGGAACGGCATCACACCAACACTTTCTAAAAAAAACAGAGTAATTTGTATTGACTTATTAGGACACGGAAAAACAGATTGTTTAGGCTACGTGCATAGTATGGAACTTATGGCAGAAGTTGTAGATGCCGTTTTAAAACATTTAAAAATCCGTCGCTCTATATTTGTTGGTCATTCCATGGGTGGCTATGTAGCACTCGCTTTCGCGGAAGAGCATCCAGACGCTTTAAAAGGTCTATGTCTAATGAATTCTACAGCCAGTGCCGACACTCCAGAAAAAAAACTAAATAGGGACCGAGCCATTTTAGCAGTAAAACAAAATCATAAAAGTTTTATAAGAATGGCCATTGTTAATTTGTTCCGGCCAAAAAACCGTAAGCTATTTTCTGATAAAATAAAACAAATTAGAAAAGAAGCTCAACAAACACCACTTCAAGGTATTGTAGCCGCATTGGAAGGTATGAAAATTAGAAACGACCGCGAAGCTCTACTACACTTTACACCGTTCAAAAAAATGGTAATTGCCGGAAAAAAAGACCCTGTTTTACATTACGATTTACTAGTAGAACAAACCAAAAACACAGAAGCTAAACTAGTTACACTTCCAGACGGACACATGTCTCATATTGAAAATAAAGACGAACTACTAATAAATTTAATGCATTTCATCGAAAAAATATAGCTTTTTATCGTGTTTATTTCTTTTTTCATTATATTCACAGTGTAAAAATCAACCCCAATGGAAAACACACCTAACAAAACAGCACTTTTACCTAAAATATATTGTAGTCTTTTTGGCCATAGTTATAAGGTTTCTAAAAAAGTAACTTACCACGTAAGCGAATATACTTGCTCGCATTGCAAAAAACAATTAACAACCAGTAGCAATGGCGCATTAGTTGAACTTACCCCAAAATTTAAAGAGATAAACACCATTTTAGCACGTATACATAACAGTAGAATAAAGCGTACTAGAAACAATAAAGCTCTTATTTAAAACCTACAACACCAAAAACATGTTCTATTATAAACTCCCTGCAAAATTGATACGTCCGCATCATAAAGAAGTACTGCATTTAATACAACTTATTGTTATGGATTACGCTAGAAAAAGCAGATAACTCAATATATTAAATATTAATCAAAATTTTTCCAGCCTTGTGCTATTAAAGGTATTCTAGAATTTGACCGTGTTACTAAATGAACACCTTCATTTTCATCTTTTATGTGTCCGATAATACTTAAATGCGGATTCGCTTTAATTTTAGTAAAATCGTCTTGAGAAATTGTAAAAAGCAATTCATAATCCTCACCTCCGTTTAATGCTACTGTTGTGCTATCAATATCAAATTCTTCACAAACAGTAATCACGGTAGGATCTAGTGGAATTTTTTCTTCATATAAATCACATCCAACTTTACTACTCTTACAGATATGTAAAATTTCTGAAGATAAACCATCACTAACATCAATCATAGCTGTCGGTTTAACATCTAAATCCTTCAGTAATTTAGCAACATCTTTTCTTGCTTCAGGTTTTAACTGGCGCTCAACAATATAAGTATAAGCCTCCAAATCTGGCTGACTGTTTGGATTAACTTTATAAACCTCCTTCTCCCGTTCTAGAACTTGCAAGCCCATATAGGCAGCACCTAAATCACCTGTTACAACTAATAAATCGCCAGGTTTTGCCGTACTTCTATACACTTCATCCCCTTTAGCAATTTGACCAATAGCAGTTACAGAAATTAACAAGCCTGTTGTAGACGATGTTGTATCTCCTCCAACCACATCAATATTATAAATTTTAGCAGCTGTTTCAATTCCAGCATACAACTCCTCAACAGCTTCCAAAGGAAAACGATTAGATACTGCAATAGATACCGTAATTTGAGTTGCCTCGGCGTTCATGGCATAAACATCGGATAAATTAACAATAACAGCCTTATATCCAAGGTGTTTTAAAGGCATATAACTTAAATCGAAATGTACATTTTCAACTAATAGATCCGTAGTAACAACCACGTTTTTATCTTCAAAATTCAAAACAGCAGCATCATCTCCAATACCTTTAATGGTGGATGTATGTGAAATTTCGAAATTTTTAGTTAAATGTTCAATAAGTGCAAATTCACCTAAGACACTTAAAGGTGTACGTTGTTGATTTTTATCTTCTATCATGATGCAAAAATAAGAAGCTAATTTCATTTTTAATAGAAAATTAGCAGCAAACCTAATAGAATTATAAATATTACCGAAAGCATCACATTAAAATTGAATAACTCTTTCTCTACTAGGCAATAACAAGATTAAGGACAAATACAGTTATATCATATTTCAAATAAACTTCACAAAACAGCATTTCATCGTCTAAAAAGCAACAACGGACTACTGGGTGATGTGTTTCGTCGATTAATAGTATTATTTCATCGGTTATTTGGTCGATTTCCTTAACTTTGTAGTCCCATAAACTATTAACCTATGAATCAGAATTTACCTATAAATTTGTTTTGCTCTTCTTTTGGCCACAATTATTTTCTAATAGAACGAACAAGTTTCGAAATGCCCCAACTTATTTGCAAATCTTGTGGTACGCAATTTAATTACAATACCAACGGCGATATTATAAAAGCTAAAACCAATTACACCAATTTAGATGAGATTATAAGGATTCTACGTCCTAACTAGGCAATCAATCTTCTCTTTTAATCATTACTAAATTAAACTTGCATATTCCCCTGAATTAGATGAATTAAACAATAATTCTGCAATAAATTCATTGAAAGACTCAACTAATATGTAACCAAAAGCTACTTCATAAAGAAAACCTATCAAGCTATATGCTAATATAATGTTAGGTTCTATGGAAATCCATGACTTATATTGTATATTTGTCCTCTATTTAGAGCAAATCTAAATTCAAAATATATGATAAAAGTTTCTGAAACAGCTAAAAAGAAAGTTATCGAACTAATGACAGACGATGGCTATAATCCTACCGAAGATTTTGTTCGTGTTGGGGTAAAAAGTGGTGGTTGTTCCGGTCTATCTTACGATTTAAAGTTTGATAAAGAAAATCAAGAAGACGATAAAGTTTTTGTAGATAATGGTGTAAAAATTATTGTTGACAAAAAAAGTTTCTTGTATTTAATAGGGACTACCCTTGAATATTCAGGAGGATTAAACGGCACAGGCTTCGTTTTTAATAATCCTAACGCAAACCGTACTTGCGGTTGTGGCGAATCGTTTTCATTATAAAAAAATAAGAAAAGAATTATGTCGAAGTATACCGAGGATGATTTACGCGAAGAGCTTAAAACCAAAGAATACGAATACGGATTTTTTACCGATATAGAATCTGAAACATTTCCTATTGGTTTAAATGAAGATATTGTGCGCGCTATTTCTAAGAAGAAAGAAGAGCCTCAATGGATGACCGATTGGAGATTAGAAGCATTTAAAGTTTGGAAAGGAATGACAGAGCCAGAATGGGCGAATGTTAGATATAAAAAACCAGATTTTCAATCTATAGCCTATTATTCGGCACCAACTTCTGTAGATCCAAATAAAACATTAGATGATGTAGACCCTGATTTACTTGCCATGTACAAGAAGTTAGGAATTTCTGTTGATGAACAGAAAAAGATGAACAATGTTGCAATGGATATTGTTGTGGATTCCGTTTCGGTAGCTACAACATTCAAGAAAACTTTAGGAGAAAAAGGAATTATTTTCATGAGTATTTCTGAAGCTATTAAAGAGCATCCAGAGCTTGTAAAAAAATATTTAGGAACCATTGTACCAACAAAAGACAACTTTTATGCTGCTTTAAATTCTGCAGTTTTTAGTGATGGATCCTTTTGTTATATCCCAAAAGGAGTAAGATGTCCAATGGAATTATCTACTTATTTTAGAATAAATCAAGGTGGAACGGGGCAATTTGAGCGTACTTTACTTATTGCCGATGAAGGTAGTTATGTAAGTTACCTAGAAGGTTGTACTGCTCCTAGTCGTGACGAAAACCAATTACACGCAGCTGTTGTAGAGCTTATTGCTTTAGACGATGCTGAAATAAAATACTCAACCGTACAAAACTGGTACCCTGGTAATGCAGAAGGTAAAGGTGGCGTTTACAATTTTGTAACCAAAAGAGGTTTATGCGAGAAAAACGCTAAAATTTCTTGGACACAAGTTGAAACAGGTTCGGCTGTAACATGGAAATACCCTTCTTGTATTTTAAAAGGAGATAATTCTGTAGGTGAATTTTATTCTATTGCGGTTACTAATAATTATCAACAAGCCGATACAGGTACAAAGATGATTCATATTGGTAAAAACACAAAATCTACTATTATTTCTAAAGGAATATCGGCAGGAAAATCGCAAAATAGTTACCGCGGCTTGGTACAAATAGGTTCTAGAGCTGATAATGCACGTAACTTTTCGCAATGTGATAGTTTGTTAATGGGTAACGAATGTGGCGCACACACCTTTCCTTATATTGAAGCTAAAAACAAGACTGCTAAAGTAGAACACGAAGCTACAACAAGTAAAATTGGTGAAGATCAAATTTTCTATTGCAACCAACGTGGTATTGATACTGAGAAAGCGATTGCATTAATTGTAAACGGTTTTAGTAAAGAGGTATTAAATAAGCTACCAATGGAGTTTGCTGTTGAAGCTCAAAAATTATTAGAAATTAGTTTAGAAGGTTCTGTAGGATAACATCTATAAATCGATATAAATGAAAAAATTAGGCGTTTTAATTCTTTGTATTTCACTATTTGTAAGTTGTAAAAACGACAACAAATCGAATGAAATTATATATCAAGATGATGATTTAACACTTTTAAAAGGTGAGTTTGTTTATTATGATGGTGCAGCTGTTTTACAAACAAGCACAGAGATTTACGGTGTATTTCTCACTGACAAACTAGAAGAATTAAATAAACAAGCCGAAGCCTTTAAAAATCATAAAACCGATATGGTGACTATTGAAATACGAGGTAAAGTATCGCAAGAAAAAGACGAAAAGATTCTTTGGGAAAACAAAGTTGAAATTTTAAAAATTATAAGCGTAAAACCAGCAAACAACCAAAACGAAGGCCTTATAAAATTGGGCAGTTAAAATAATAACAATTAAACACCGAATTCTAATTTGAAAAGAACATTCTAATCAAACAGGATTTAAAATATAAAGTATGTTAAAAATAAATAATTTACACGCAAGCGTAGAAGATAAAGGCATTCTAAAAGGTATTAACCTAGAAGTAAAAGCAGGAGAAGTTCACGCTATTATGGGGCCAAATGGTTCAGGTAAAAGTACACTAGCTTCAGTTATTGCAGGAAAAGATGAATATGAAGTTACGGAAGGTAACATTATGTTCGAAGGAGAAGATATTGAAGAATTAGCAGCCGAAGAGCGCGCACATAAAGGTGTGTTTTTATCGTTTCAATACCCAGTTGAAATCCCTGGAGTATCTGTAACTAACTTTATAAAAACCGCTATTAACGAATCTCGTAAAGCAAAAGGTTTAGGAGATATGCCTGCCAAAGACATGCTGAAACTTATTCGTGAAAAAGCAGATTTATTAGAAATGGATCGTAAATTTTTATCTCGCTCGTTAAACGAAGGTTTTTCTGGTGGTGAGAAAAAACGTAACGAAATTTTCCAAATGGCAATGCTAGAGCCAAAATTGGCTATTCTTGATGAAACCGATTCTGGTTTAGATATCGATGCATTACGTATTGTTGCAAATGGTGTTAACAAACTTAAAAGTAAAGACAACGCTGTAGTTGTAATAACGCACTACCAACGTCTTTTAGATTATATCGTTCCAGATTTTGTACACGTTTTATACAACGGAAAAATTGTAAAATCGGGAGGGAAAGAACTTGCTCACGAGCTTGAAGAAAAAGGATACGATTGGATTAAAGAAGAAGTGAACGCATAATTTAGTTAATAGTTATTAAGTAAGTAATTTACGGTCTAATTATATGACTTAAAAGCCTACTAAAACTGAAGACTAAGAACTGAAGACTCAAAAGAAATGGATTTAAAAGAAAAATTAGTATCATCTTTTCTTGCATTTGAGAACAACGTAGATGTTGACACTCAAATACACGATATTAGAAACGAGGCTATAAAAACATTTGAAGAAAAAGGCTTTCCTACCAAAAAAGAAGAGGCTTGGAAATATACATCTTTAAATAAAATTTTAAAAGAAGATTATAGCGTTTTCCCTAAACATGAAAACTCAATCGATTATAAAGATGTAAAAAAATACTTTATTCACGATATAGATTCTTATAAAATAATTTTTATAGACGGAAAATATTCTTCTTACCTATCTGAAACAACACACGATGGTATAGACGTTTGTTTAATGTCTGCGGCCTTAACAAAGCCAAAATACCGCTTAGTTATTGAAAATTACTTTAACAAAGCAGCCACTAAAGATAGTTTAGCATCTTTAAATACGGCATTTTCACAAGAAGGTGCGTATATCCATATTCCAAAGAATAAACTGGTTGCAAAACCAATTCAAATTATACATTTATCAACAGGAAGTGAGTCGGCAACTTTAGCGCAACCACGTAATTTAATTGTGGTAGATGAGAACAGCCATGTTCAAATTATTGAGCGTCACCAGAGTTTAACCGATAATTCTGTACTTACAAACAGTGTTACCGAAATTTTCGCCAACAAGCGCGCTATTGTAGATTATTATAAAATTCAAAATGATAATTCTAACGCATCACTTATAGATAACACCTTCATCTCACAAAAACGTGAAAGCGTAGCATCTGTACACACTTTTACATTTGGAGGGAAATTAATACGTAATAATCTTAACTTTTATCAAAACGGAGAGCGTATTAATTCTATATTAAAAGGTGTTACTATTATTGGAGAAAAACAACACGTAGATCATAACACATTAGTACACCATATAGAACCAAATTGCGAAAGTCACCAAGATTACAAAGGTATTTTCGGAGATAATTCTACCGGGGTTTTTAATGGTAAAATTATTGTAGATAAAGAAGCGCAAAAAACAAACGCATTTCAATCCAACAATAATATATTAATAAGTGATAAAGCAACAATAAACAGTAAACCACAATTAGAAATTTTTGCAGACGATGTAAAATGTTCTCACGGTTGTACTATTGGGCAATTAGACGAAAGCGCCATGTTCTACATGCAATCTCGCGGAATTCCTAAAAAGGAAGCTAAAGCACTTTTAATGTATGCGTTTAGCAACAATGTATTAAGCTCGGTCAAAATACCAGAGATGAAACAACGTATTACTAAAATTATAGCAAAAAAATTAGGCGTAAATATCGGATTCGATTTATAATCAATATTTCACCCTTATAATTTAAAAGTAATATTAAAAAAGTTCATCTTTTGTAATATTACTTTTTTTATTTAAAACCAACTCGTAGCCAATTTAAAGAGTGCCGTTTTAAGAAAAAAAAATAATAACCTATGTACTAAAAATTATTAGTTAGTACTTTTATTTAAAAACAAAACACATGCTTGACGTATCCAAAATAAGAGCCGATTTCCCTATTCTTTCTCGACAAGTAAACAACAAACCATTGGTGTATTTTGATAATGCAGCAACATCGCAAACACCACAAGCAGTTATAGATGTTATTGTAGATTATTACAGCAATTATAATGCAAACATTCACAGAGGTGTGCATACCTTAAGTCAAGAAGCTACCGACAAATACGAATTAGCGCGTCAAAAAATACAAGCACATTTTAACGCAAAATTTTCTCATGAAATCATATTTACTTCCGGTACAACCCATAGTATTAACTTGGTTGCTAACGGATTTTCGGCACTTTTAAAAGCAGGTGATGAAATTATTGTTTCGGCCTTAGAACACCATAGTAATATAGTACCATGGCAAATGCTTTGCGAACGCACAGGTACCATTTTAAAAGTGATCCCCATGAACTTGGAAGGCGAACTTATTATGGAAGCTTATGATAAGTTACTATCCAATAAAACAAAACTGGTTTTTGTAAATCATATTTCAAATGCCCTAGGCACCATAAACCCTATTGAATATATTATTGAAAAAGCACACGCCGTAGGCGCTGCTGTCTTAATAGATGGTGCTCAATCTTGCCCACATATAAAACCCGATGTACAAGCTTTAGATGTAGATTTTTATGTTGCATCGGCTCACAAAGTTTGTGGACCAACAGGTGTTGGTATGCTTTACGGTAAAGAAGAGTGGTTAAAAAAACTACCTCCTTATCAAGGTGGTGGAGAAATGATTGCTGAAGTTACTTTTGAAAAAACAACTTATGCCGATTTGCCCCATAAATTTGAAGCCGGAACACCTAATATTTGTGGGGGTATTGCCTTTGGAGCAGCTTTAGATTACATGAACAACATTGGTTTTGATAATATTGCGAGTTACGAAAATGAATTACTAGCCTATGCTACAGAACAATTATCGACTATAGAAGGCTTAAAATTTTACGGTACGGCTAAACACAAAACATCTGTAATTTCATTTAATTTAGAAGGTATTCACCCGTATGATGTGGGAACTATTCTTGATAAATTAGGCATCGCCGTAAGAACTGGCCATCATTGCGCGCAACCAATCATGGATTTTTACTGTATTCCCGGAACTATACGCGCATCATTTGCTTTTTACAATACAAAAGAAGAAATTGATGTTTTAGTTGAAGGTGTAAAAAAAGCAAAAATGATGCTTTCCTAAAATAATTTGGCTTCATTTTTGAAAACCAAGTTATAAAAAATAAAACATGAAAATATTTAGTATTCTTTTAGTCGTTATACTTTCTGTTAAGTCTTGTGGAGATTCATCAAATTCAAACAATTCTGAAAAACTTTCGGGCGAATTTCATATCGTATCTTTAGAGAAAAATTCGAGTTTACCAGACAATTTAACCATCTATTTTCATTCAGAAACTAAAAAAATTTCAGGATTTTCTGGATGTAATAATTACTTTGGAAATTTCATTTTAGAGGAGGACGTTTTAAGCTTTGGGGCTATGGGATCAACTCGAAAAATGTGCTTTAGCGATGCGAATAACATTGAAACCGAAATACTCCAATTTCTTTCAAAGATTAATGGGTTCTCATTTAAAAACAATACTTTACAGTTAAAATCAAACGACAACATTCTTATAACCGCAAAAAAATAGTTTAACAGAAACAGTCTTTTCAGCTAAAAAAAGAGCTTCTTATCTTTTTATAAAACATTGAAAAGCATCATCTATTATTGTATTTTTGTATAAAAATTTATTACTGTGACTATTGAAGACATTCAAAACGAAATAATTGACGAATTCTCCATGTTTGAAGACTGGGAAGAACGTTACCAATATATGATTGATTTAGGGAAAGATTTACCCCTAATTAACGACCAATACAAAACCGACAGCAACATCATAAAAGGTTGCCAAAGTAAAGTTTGGGTACATGCCGAATTAAACGACGATAAAATAGAGTTTACCGCAGATAGTGATGCTATAATCACTAAAGGTATTATTGCTATTTTAATTCGTGTGTTTAACGATCAGCATCCAAAAGATATTATTAATGCCAACACCGATTTTATTGATAAAATTGGTTTAAAAGAACATTTGTCTCCCACACGAGCAAATGGTTTAGTAAGCATGATAAAGCAATTAAAATTGTATGCTATTGCTTACCAAACACAAATAAAACAATAAGATTTCCGCCTTCGCGGAAATAAAAAAAATCTAAAAAATGAGCGAAACACCTATAGATACTGCCGAATTAGGCGAAAAAATAGTTAATGTATTAAAAACTATTTACGATCCAGAAATCCCTGTTGATATATACGAACTTGGTTTAATTTACGATGTATTTGTAAATGAAGATTACGACGTAAAAATATTAATGACCTTAACAACGCCAAACTGCCCAGTAGCAGAAACATTGCCATTAGAGGTTGAAGAAAAAGTAAAATCTCTAAACGAAGTAAAAGGTGCCGAAGTTGAAATTACTTTCGATCCACCATGGACGCAAGATTTAATGAGCGAAGAAGCAAAATTAGAACTTGGAATGCTTTAAAAATAGTATTAAGTTTTTATTACATTTTCTAAAATAATTATGCCAGACGAAATAATAAATCGCGTTGCGAATAGTAAATTAATCACGGTTAATCTTGAAGATTATTATCCTCAAGGCAACCGTGTGCTTTTTGATATAAAAGATTGGCTTTTTGAAGGCTTTGTTTTGCGTGAAAAAGATTTTAGAACCCATGCATCAGAATTTAATTGGGAGCAATATCAAGGCGCATATATAGCCTTAACTTGCAGTACAGATGCCATAGTACCCGGTTGGGCTTACATGCTTTTAAGTATTCACTTAGAACCTTTTGCTAAAAAAACTATCATTGGCAACCTCGATAATCTAGAAACATCTATCTATCAAGATGTTATTAACACTCTAGATGTCAGCGAGTTTAAAGACAAACCCATCATTATAAAAGGTTGTTCTAAAAAACCCGTACCACAAAACGCCTACATTATGTTGGCTAATAAATTGCAACCTTTTGCAAAATCTATTATGTACGGAGAAGCTTGTTCTTCAGTGCCACTTTATAAAAAGAAATAATTTTCAAATTTATTGTGACGTCCATACAAATATGGCGTCTAATGTATGGATACATTTATAAAAGCCTCATATTTTATTTTGAGTATTTTGTAACGTGTCCTTTTAAAAAATTTGTGAAATAACTTATATTTGCACGCAATTTAAAACAAACTAAAAATGAAAAAAACGTTATTATTACTTGCATTATGTATCGGAATGTTTTCGGTAAATGCACAGACTAAAGAAGAATTACACACTCAAAAAGCAGAAAAACAAGCTATTGCAGACGCTGCTCAAGGTGAAGCAAATGCTTTACAAGCTAAAATTGATGCGCTTCCAGGATGGAGAAAAGGTGCTTTTGGTACTATTGGTGGTAGTTTATCTAACTTTAACAACTGGTATTCTCAAGGAACACCAAACAATGCATCTGGTAACATTGGTTTTACTGTAAATGCTTTTGCTAATTTAATTGAAGATAAATTCTTTTGGAGAAACTCTTTAAACACAAATTTAAACTGGGTAAAATTAGATAATAAAGATGATGCTACTGATGATGATAGCTTTAGCCCAACAACTGATGTTTTTAGTATTTCATCTTTATACGGTAGAAATATAACTAAAACATTAGCTGCTTCTGGTTTAGCTGAATACAGAACTACTTTACTTGATAATTTTAACGACCCTGGATATTTAGATTTAGGTATTGGTGCGACATGGACACCTATTGAAAACTTAATCGTGGTTATCCACCCTTTAAACTACAACTTTGTATTTGCTGATGGTGATTCAGTTTTCGATTCATCTTTAGGCGCTAAAATAGTTGCAGATTACACAAGACAAATTGGAGCTATTAACTTCAAAACAAACTTTTCTACATTCCAAAGCTACAAATCTGGAGATTTATCGAACTTTACATGGTCGAACTCTTTTAGCTATACATTATGGAAAATGATTGGTGTTGGTTTCGATTTTGGTTTAAGAAGCAACAAACAAGAAGCGCTTAACTACTCTATTGCAACGTTAGGTAATACTACTGAAACTTTTGATTCTGTAGATAATAAATTACAATCTTACTACACTGTTGGTTTAAGTTATAAATTCTAATAACTTTTTCCTTAACGGAAGAAACAAAAAACGCACATCGATTGATGTGCGTTTTTTTTGTTTCAACTATTCTTTATTGCCTTTAAATTTTCGTTGTTTCTTTTTACTACTGAATATTCTTTTTAGTAACCCATCTCGTTTTTCTTCATTACAATCGAGATCGGAAACCACTTGATCGGTAGGTGTTTCAAAATGACTTTTTGTTATGCCATTGTACTTAGAATCCTTATTCAATTTAGAATAAAACTTCGCGAATATAGGAAGAGCAGAATTTGCACCTTGCCCTAATCCTGTTGTTTTAAAGCCAATAGCTTGGTTATCGTTTCCAACCCAAGTTATGGTTACTAATTTTGGAGTAATTCCAACAAACCAACCATCTTTATTATCTTGTGTTGTTCCGGTTTTTCCAGCAATATCATTATTTAAACCATACACTGATCTTAATCTAGACGCTGTACCTTTATTAACTGTAGATTGCATTATTTCTAACATAACCTGCCGTGTATAGTCCTTAAAAGCAGGCTCCGCTTCTTCTGGCTTAAACTCCGCTAGAACTCTACCATTTCTATCTGTAACTTTAGTAATAGCATAAGGCGTTACCGGTTTGCTATCGTTTACATAACTAGCATAAGCTCCCGTAAGTTCCTTTAAGTTAATTTCCGCAACACCAAGCGCTATAGAAGGTAAATTTGGTAACTCTTTTTTAATACCTATTCGTTTTGCTTGCTCTAATACCTTCGGAATTCCAACTTCATTTAAAACCTTTACAGCAATGGTATTAACAGAATTACTCAATGCCATTTCAAGATTATAGTTAATGTAGGGATCTTCATTTTCACCTCCAGAATTTGAAGGCGTCCAATTATTAAAATTGCTATAAGTAACCTCAGCTAAAGAAAAATAAGTACAAGGTTTCATACCATTCTCAATAGCGGCTGTGTAAACAAAAGGCTTAAAAGTAGAACCTACTTGACGTTCACTTTGCGATACATGATCGTATTTAAAATAACGATAATCAATACCTCCAATATAGCTCCTTATCGCACCTGTTTGAGGTTCGATACTTAACATACCTGTATTTAAAAACTTTAAATAATGCTGTAAACTATCAATCACGCTCGCTTTCATGATACTATCACCTTTCCATTGAAACAATTCTGTATCTTGCTTTATAGAGAGCGAATCTCTAATTTGAGCTTCGGTTAAACCTGCTTCTTTATATAATTTATACTGTGGTAGTTTTTTTAAAGCAGCATCTATTAATTTTTTGTTTTTTTGCCATGGCGCAGCATTTCCGTAAGAACGCTCAAAACTATTCTGCAACGCTGTAAGGTGCTCTTTCATGGCTTCTTCTGCCATTTTTTGCATACCCATATCCAAAGTGGTGTGTACTATAAGTCCGTCGCGATATAAATCGTAAGCCTCTCCATTTGGCTTTTTAATACTATCTAAAATAATCGCCAATTCCTTTTTAACCTGCGCTCTAAAATAAGGTGCAATACCCACATCGTGATTAAAAGATTTATAATCTAGACCTAATGCTTTTTCTGCATAAAAATTAGCGGAATCTTGAGGCATATTCCCGTATTTAACCATTTGATTAAGTACAACATTACGCCTATCTACACTTCGTTCTGGGTGCAATCTCGGGTTGTAATAATTATTTGCTTTTAAGGAGCCAACCAAAGTAGCCGCTTCATCTACAGAAAGTTCAAACGCTGGTTTATTAAAAAATTTACGTGCGGCACTTTCAATTCCATAAGTATTATCAGAGAAAGGCACCGTATTGAAATACATGGTAAGAATCTCATGTTTTGAATATATGGTTTCAATACGTTTCGCTATAATAGATTCGCGAAACTTATTAATCACCATACTAAAAAATCGATAATTATTTCTACCGTATAGATTTTTTGCTAACTGTAAAGTAATAGTACTTCCACCTCCTGCAGATTTATCTTGAAGTAAAATGCTTTTTACAAAAACCCGTATTAAACTCACGTTATCGATACCGTCATGTTCAAAAAAGCGAACATCTTCGGTATTAACTAAAGCTTCAATAAGATGTTTTGGTAAATCTTCAAAATGCAGCGGTTGCCTATCATAAACATAATATTTACCGATAAGTTTTCCTTCTTGATCTAAAACCTGAGTAGCTTCTTCCTGCTTAATAAAACTTAATTCTACAGATGTTGGCATTTTACCAAAAGCCCCTAAATAAATACTGATGTAAAGCCCTATAAAAAATATTAAAACGGAAATGAAACCAATAAGCGCTAGTTTCACCCATTTATTTCTAAATAAACTTTTTAGTAATGCCATATGTGGTTTTATCTATTCCATATCTTCATAATTGTAATCCGGATATAAAAATTGATTGTAAGGAAAACGAGTTACATGGATTTCACGAACCTCATCGTAAACACGCTTTTTAAAATCTTCTAAGTTCTTTTTGTTCAGTGCAGAAATAAAGAGTGCATTGTTACCCACTTTACTCATCCAGGTACTCTTCCATTCATCTAAACTATAATGTCTTGCACCACGTTCTGTTTCTAAATCATCATCATCTAAATGTTCGGCTGTATAGGCATCAATTTTATTGAACACCATAATAGTTGGTTTATCGCCACTTTTAATTTCACCTAAAATTTTCTCTACAGAAGCAATGTGCTCTTCGAAATTTGGATGAGAAATATCTACAACATGCAACAGTAAATCGGCTTCACGAACCTCATCTAGTGTACTTTTAAAACTATCTACAAGTTGTGTTGGTAATTTTCTAATAAACCCTACGGTATCAGATAAAAGAAATGGTAAATTTTGAATAACCACTTTACGCACCGTAGTATCAAGAGTTGCAAAAAGTTTATTTTCAGCAAAAACATCACTTTTACTAATCACGTTCATTAAAGTAGATTTACCAACGTTGGTATACCCCACAAGTGCAACACGAACCATTTTACCACGGTTACCACGTTGCACGGCCATTTGCTTATCTATAATTTTAATACGATCTTTTAGCAATGCAATTTTATCGCGTACAATACGTCTATCCGTTTCTATTTCTGTTTCACCAGGTCCACGCATACCAATACCCCCTTTTTGGCGTTCAAGGTGCGTCCACATACCACGTAAACGCGGTAATAAATATTGACATTGCGCCAATTCTACTTGCGTACGAGCATAACTCGTTTGTGCACGTTGTGCAAAAATATCAAGTATTAAATTCGTTCTATCTAAAACTTTTACGTTTAAGATTTTACTAATATTTCGCTCTTGAGCTGACGATAATTCGTCATCAAAAATAGCGGTGGTTATATCGTTTGCTTCTATAAATACACGTACATCTTCTATTTTACCGGTACCAATAAAGGTTTTTGGGTTAGGCATATCCATTTTTTGCGTAAAACGCTTAATGGCATATCCGCCTGCGGTATAGGTTAAAAACTCCAACTCATCTAAATATTCTTTAGATTTTTCTTCGTTTTGGTCTTTAGTAATCACGCCTATTAATACTGCGCGCTCTAAAGAAATATCTTTCTCTTCTATCATAATACAAAGTTACACAATTGCGTTGATTTTATTTTTAATATTTTTAAGCCTATTTTTGAGATATGATAGAACCTTTTGATGACATTCCCGTTCGTAACGATTTACAAACTATTGCCTTTTATAATACTGAAAACTTGTTTGATACTTTTAATGATAAACTAAAGTACGACAATGATTTCACACCTAAATCCATTAAAAAATGGACACCAAAACGATACGATAATAAACTTAGAAAATTAGGTTATGTAATTTCTAACATAGGAAGACGAGAAACGGGTAGACAACCCGCTATTATAGGTCTTGCCGAGATTGAAAACGCAAAAGTGATCAAAGATTTAATTGCATCGAAACATTTAGAACCCTACAATTACGGTTATGTTCATTATGATTCTCCGGATGAGCGCGGTATTGATGTCGCTTTAATTTATGATAAAGATGT
This sequence comes from Algibacter sp. L1A34, assembly GCF_009796805.1. Lineage (NCBI taxonomy): Bacteria > Pseudomonadati > Bacteroidota > Flavobacteriia > Flavobacteriales > Flavobacteriaceae > Algibacter > Algibacter sp. L1A34. The sequence goes on from NZ_CP047029.1 coordinate 1,129,064, forward strand.
TTTTGAGGTTTTACACTCAGAACCATTTCTAGTTGAATTAAAAAACGATAAAGGTCTCCCAGATTATACGCGCGATGTGCTATTGGTTTCTGGTATTTTAGATGGTGAAAAAATTCATGTTATTGTAAACCATTGGTCTTCTAGACGCGAAGGTGAAAAAGAAACGGAACACAAACGCATTGCATCATCTGATAAAGTAGGCGAAATTATTTCTAACATCACCTTAGAAGATCCCGAAGCTAAAATTATTACAATCGGCGATTTTAATGACGATCCGCACAATAACAGTATTAAACGTTTGGTTGATAATTATAGTCTTTTCAACCCTATGGAAACGCTACGCTCTTTTAATCGTGGTACCACCAAACATAATAGGCAATGGAATTTATTCGATCAAATTTTGATTTCAACTAACTTTTTCAAAACTTCGGATAACTTATATGAATACAGCCTATCTAATATTTTTGATGAAGACTTTTTAAAAATATTTGAAGGCAGATACAAAGGCGCGCCGTACAGAACTTACGTTGGCAAACGCTACAAAGGTGGTTATAGCGACCATTTCCCGGTTTACGCTATTTTCAAGAAGTAATTACACTTTTTAAACCGCCTGCAACAGTACCATTGTTAATGCTAAAATAACAACAGGCAAAAACCAAAGCATATAAATATTATAATTAAGCTTTTTGTTTTTAATTATTTTAGCATTTAATACTTTACGTTTTCGACCACCGTAGTACATCCAGTTTCTAAAGTAAATAAATATAACAACAAGTACAAAAAGTGTCCATGCTTTGCCAGACGACATAGTATCCATGTGCATTTTTCTAAAAAACTTAGCAAAAAACACACCTAAAAGTAATAGTAAACTGCATTGTAAAAAAGAAACGTAAAAAGTAGCAATGCTATTGGCATTTTTGTTTTTCTTTAATTTGAAGTGATTAAAAAAATGATAGAATAGAATATCGAATGTAGTCATGCGACGAAATTAGACTTTTTATTTAAAACTTGTTAAGTCTAAATAACAAATTATTCTTCCACAAAATCCACACTAATTTCATCTAACTCATAAATACCATCGAAGGTATCTTGGCCACTTCCTGTAAATTTAAACGCGATGTACATAGTTCCACTTTCACAAGATAAATCTACTGCTCCCGAATTAAACCACGGTACAAAAGAGTCTGTATCTTTCACCACATAAGCATCGGATAAAGCACCCCAAGTTGCTGTATCAATATTAGCTTCGGTACCATCCCAATCTAAGGAATATAAGATTTCTAAAAAACTACTATCTGCCAAACTATTTGATGTTTTAAAACGAAGTGTTTCCCCCTCTTGCTCGTCCAAATTAATTGCAGGTGTAATTAACCAACCAATATTAGAATCGTCTCCCGAGCTAGAACATTGAAACCGTGCCGAACGTCCTAAAGACTCGTTCGAAGATGTAGAAGAATACCCTTCCCAAGCTTCCGTTCCTGCTTCAATATAATTTGTCCAACCATCAATTACTATGGGTTTATTATTTTTTTGAGGTTCAAAATCTTCATAAAACAAATTCCCTGTACCTAAGACTGAAGCAATACCACAACTTAATTCCATAGGGTCGCAACGTTCAATGTCATCAAAATTAATATCAGCCGAACTATTTACAACAAGTACATTAAAATCGTCGCCATAATCACGACCAAAAATCCCCGTTATCGTTCCTTTTCCTTGCGGAACAATTAAAGATTTAAAATCGGAAAACGTACTTGTTTGCATGCGTATTGAAACTCCTGTATGGCAACTTTCTAGAATTCTAATACCGTCGTATTCATCTATAGTTTCACTCGCAAATGTTGCTCCTAATTCAAACCGGTTTAATTGCATGTTTTCTAATTTAATCAAGGTATTATAATCCCAACTTGTTAAATTAGCTATACTTGATATTTTAGGTTGAATCTCGGCAATTTCATTACTTCTAATAATAATACTTTTATATTCTGCAGGTTGAATTTGTTCTACTCGGGCACCATCCCCTTTTCCTATGGCAATGATACCACTGCTTTCTCCAATGGTTAATCCTGCCATTTTTACATATACTTTTTGTCCAAATTGATACGTATCGGATAAACTGGACACATTGATAACCACTTGAAAACCTAATCTCGGGTCGTTATCTGGGCTAGAATCATCTATTTTATTCTGAATAATTAATTCCTCAAAAAAGTTTCCCGATTTATCGGAAGACACCACATAACCTTCAATATATAATTCTGAATCTTCATCAATTCTAGCCGTTGAATTGCCACTATTTACCGCCTGGTCGTAAAGTGATTTTATAGTTTTAAAGGTTGTTATTTTATCCTGAGGAATTATGGGCTCCGTAAATGATATATCAGGAATGCCGTAATCGTCGTCTTTTACACAAGAAGTTATTAATGTATGCATCAGAAAAATGACAATTAGTATTTTAAAATTTTTCATGATTAATGTTTTTATATTATTTGTTGCTTCAACAAGCTCTGCATGGTATTAGCTGTCTTTTTAACTTAGTGTTTTTTCATTTTCATTTAAAATCTCACATTCAAATTCAAGAAATATGTAGTTCCACGACCATACCAATATTTCGATCCAAAAACAGGTGTATCTAAAGCTTTATCATCTCTAAGTTCACGGTAATTTGCATTTCTGCCTTGCTCGAAACCTCCAGATTTATAAACTTGATCTAATAAATTATTTATGCTTGCAAAAAAACCGATGTAATAGTCCCCAACCTTCCACGATTTCCCGCCAATTAAATTCACCACCATATAATTATCAAACCGTTCTTGCTTTAGAAGTTCTCTAGCCAAAACCTCATCATAATCATTAAAAACATTACCATCAAAATCTGTTGAAAAATTTGAAGAACGCGTTAACGGACTCACATCTATATAAGTGTTTGCGAAAAAGTTTGCCGTAGCTCCAAACCACCAATAATCTGGATCGCTATACTCAAAACCTACTGAATATGCATTTTGTGGCCCAGAGGCAATTTTATAATTTTTTAGTTTAGATTGTCCAAAATCTTTAAAACCATCTATAAAACCAGCAGCTAATGCTTCATCATCAGGTTCGGTAGACAGAAACAGGTTTGGATTATTATTGTATATAAACTGCCCGATAGCGGCAGCGCCTTTCAATTTTATGGTTGGTGTTACTTGGGCTTCAACACCAAATTCGGCACCGATATGTTGTTTTTCAATGCCTTGAAGAATTTCTTGTACAAAGGCCAAATTATCGCCACCAATACCATCGGCAAAAAAGAATGAAATTTCGCTAGCATCAGTCACTTTTGTGTAATACCCTGTGAGTCTCGCTTTAATCATGGACGAACGAAAGACATAACTTACATCGGCAGATGTTATTTTTTCTTCAGTAATATCTGGAACAATATTATGATTTTCTCTAGAGTTTGAAAACGTATTTTGTAATGTTGGTGCCCTAGTAATGTAACCTGCGTTAAAATTAAACACATGTTTACCCGATAGCTTATAAGTAAAACCTGCTTTTGCACCAAAACCCATAAAACTTAATTTCTCGCCTTTCCCTAATGAGTTATCTGGAAATCCTCCATTTTGATAAATACCTTCTCGTTGATATTCGGTATTTTTGATACTGGCAGCTACATAAAAATCTGCATTACTATATGAAAATTGAGTTTGAGCATATCCTCCAATTTCGTTCGCAAAAATATTATAATCATATTTAAATTTCTCACCCACACCAACAATACGGTTTGGATTTAATAAATCATTTTGGGCTTCGTTAATATTTGTTGCAAATCCATCGATATCTAAATAAGTTTCTGCTCCTAAAAGATCTAAAACCTCAGCAAAGTTCTCGGAATTTAAAATTTTAAAATTTACACCTGCATTAATATTAATGTGGTCGTTTATTTCTTTATTCAAAATCGAATTTATGGTGAGTTGCCGATCATCTACACGATCTTCATACAAAGCATACGTGGCATTCCCTCCATTTTGAGTATTTGCTATATTAGTGCTATACATGGCTTCCCAATCTATTTGCCCGCTGTCCTGAAATGTTTGTAATGCTTGATAGGCAAAACCTAACTCATCTGGAAAATTACGTTCAAAATAACTTGGCAATTTTTGATAATATGCCGCACTAGGGTTAGCACCACCACCTTGCGGAAAACCATCAATTAAATCTTTACCGTTATAGTCCAAACGGCTATTTCCCATTTTCCCGAATTGATAACCAATGTTTGTATTTAACTTAGTTTTATTATTCAAATTCCAGTAATGGTTAAGCATTACAATGGGTTCGTTTACTTCTTTTATTCTAGAATTTCGTTTTTCACCATCTTGCCATCCCCAATATTCATTGTATTTTATATCTTTTAAATCGAAAATCTCTTGTGTATTTGGAGACGATTTACCTCTGCGATTTGGTGTGTAAATTGCAGAAAAGCTTAAACTATGGTCTTTGTTTATTATTTTTTCCACGGAAGTGAAAAAGGAATTTGAATTATAACTCGTCGCATCTTGATAGCCTTCATTTCCCCATCGACGACCTAACGTTAATGTATATGCCCAATTATTTTTTAACAAACCAGAAGCATAACTCGCCATAAGCCGATTACTGTAACTTCGATTAGAAGAAGAATAGGTTAACCGCCCACCTGCTCTAGTTTGAGATGCCCGAATATTAATATTATTTGTCCCCAAAACACCTCCAAAATTATAATTTGATGGTGTTAAGCCTGTGGTTAATTCTTGATTACGCAATACATCGTTTATACCGCCCCAATTACTCCATTGCGGTCTACCGTTGTAGGTTTTATTCATTTCGATACCATTGATTAAAATGGTACTGTTTTTTGAATCTAATCCGCGAAGACGAAAAAAAGACTGACTAAACTCGAATGCTGCTGTACGTTGAAAAATATCGAGAGATGAGGCTAATAATCCCGAAATATTATCGGCACCGCTAGAATCGTCGTTCAATTCATCATCGGTTAATGTAATGGTAAATAAATCACTGGTCGCGCTAGCATCAATATCTAATGTGATATCGGAAATATTTACAGTTTCACCTTCATTTATAATAATTGGGAATCGTTTTGAGATATAACCCTTTTTAGAAACCCTTAGCATTTGCTCGCCTAACGGCAGGTTTTTATCAAACACGAATTCACCTAAAGCATTAGAATATGTTGATAAATCACTGTCTTCAATGTCAACAAAAACATTTTTTATAGGTTCAAAAGTGAGTGCGTCGAGTAGGCTACCTTTCACAAAAGTTTGCTGTGAATGGAGGGATATTGAAAAAATTCCGAATAAAAAAATAAGGGTTATTTTATTCATACGTATCTTTATTACTTCAATTATAACAAAAAACAATCAATTGACAGTTAAATACTTAAAAGAATTTCAAGAAATTAGATGTAATCTTTGCAATAACAGACCTGTAGTTTCATTCTTATATGAAAGAATGAATTGTTTAAAAATCGCTTTTATCGGTTTATTTTTCATGGTCTTTTTAAACACAAATGCACAGGATAAAAAGTTTAAAATTCATACGGTTGCCTTCTACAATTTAGAGAATTTATTCGATACTATAAATGATACGTCAAAACTAGATGAATATAGCCCCATGATGGAATTGAAAACGGATAAAGGTCCCGTTTACAAGAAAAAAATAAGGAATATGGCACGTGTTATTGCCGATATCGGTAAAGATGTTTCTGAAAACTCACCAAGTATTATTGGTGTTTGCGAGGTTGAAAATAAAGCCGTTTTAGAAGATCTAGTAAACGATTCACTTCTCGTGGATAAAGATTATGGTATTGTGCATTATAACTCCACAGACGTACGTGGAATTGATGTTGCCTTGTTATATCAAAAAAAAGCTTTTACACCTATAAGCACAAGCTCTCATGAATTAAAAATTTACAATGCAGATACTAACAAACGCGTTTATACTCGTGAACAATTACTAGTAAGTGGAAAATTGGAAGACGAAACCATTCATCTTATTGTGAATCATTGGCCATCGCGACGTGGTGGCGAGGCTAAAAGCAGACCAAAACGTGTGGCTGCAGCCAAATTAAGCAAGCATCTTTTAGATTCTTTACAGATGATAGATCCGTATGCCAAAGTGTTTATTATGGGGGATTTAAATGATAATCCAAATAATGCGAGCGTTAAAAAAATTTTAAAGGCTAAACCCTCTAAAAAATTGGGTTTAAAAGGCATTTACAATCCTTATATTAATTTCTATAAAAACGGTATTGGCACAACAGCTTATCGAGATGCTTGGAGTTTATTCGATCAAATTATGATTACGAAACCTTTACTTGAAAAAGATTACTCGTCATTTCAGTTTTACAAAGCAGGTATTTACAACAAAAACTATATTATCACTAAAAATGGAGCATATAAGGGTTATCCTTTAAGAAGTTTTGGGTATCACGGGTTTAACAATGGCTTTAGTGATCACTTTCCTGTTTATATTTATTTGATTAAAGAAGTGCCTTAAAAACAAAAAATCCTTCAAGCTAAAAACCTGAAGGATCTGAATATTACAATACTTTTTATTTTCTAGCCTATCCAAGTACTCCAAGGAATTCTTGATAAAAACAATACTAAAGCAATACTGTAAAAAATTGCAATGGTTTTCAACTTGTTTTTTGAAGTTAATTTCTTTTTGTGTTTAGAATAACCAATTGTAATTAATGCAATTGCTATAATATTGACAAATGGATGTTCTACCAAGTATAATCTTGCAATAGAGTTACTCATCACTTTTCCTCCTAGCTCTCCCCATAATGCTAAACGAGGCGATACAAAATACAATATTAAACCAATAGTTAATTGAATGTGCGATACTATTAAGGTGAATAAAGATATTCTAAAATCGTTGTTTTCGTATTCTTTATCTCCTATAGTTTTTATCACAGCATTTACCGCTGCAATTATTAAAACTATTAATACTAAATACGCCCAATAGGAATGGAGTGATAATACAATGTTGTACATGAATGTTTTGTTTTAATTATTGATGCAAAAATAGTAATTATAATTTATAAAAAAACCGCTTCGATTGAAGCGGTTTAATTTATTTCTAAATTAGAATAATTCTTATTCCCATTTATTTTCTGCAGCCGTACCGCCCCATATTAAAGTAGCTATGTATGGATTATCAATAAAAGGGTTTCTATTGCCTTGTGCGGCATAAATTACGTTGTTACGTTGTTCTTCAAAGGCTGATACTGGATCGGCAACGTTCCATGCTTTAAAAAGCTCTAAACCACCAACTTTATCAAAATCCTCTCCGTAACGAATGTTTAAATACATTACCATTCTAGCAACATCACCACGCCAGTCATCACCAGGATACCAAGCTTCTCCAATTAATTTATTAGTTCCGCTTCCATCGATATATGGATAGTTACTTCTATCACTGTTAACTGTTGCATCAGCAGATCTTAGATGATGTAAATCTGAAACTGCTATATCCGAACTTAACCTAGATTGTGGAAAAATATGTTCTGTGTTATAAGTTTGTGTTGCATATGGATTATTTCCTGAAGTATACTCCTCCCAATATCTACTTTCGCCAGTATACATTAAAATTACATTATCTTGATTTGATAAATCGGCATCGGCATTATATAAATAATCATGACGTTGTGTATAACTTAATATTACCGTGTGCATATCTTGCGTATGTGCAGAAATTTGATTGAACATTAAATCGGCATCTTCTGTAAAAATAACACCATCGTAATAATCCCCTAAACTAGAAGAGATATTAAAGCTTATTGGTTTTACAACTGATACTGTAACGGTTGCTGTTGAGCATTGTGCAGTTGGAACATCGTTATCACAAATAGTATAGGTAAATGTATCAGTGCCTTCAAAACCAGATTGAGCTGTATAGCTTATTGTTCCATCTGAATTTAAAGTAATAGCACCTTGTGTCAACGAATTATCAGTATCCGTTATTAATGCACCATCAATAATATCATCATTAGATAGAACATTAAAGATATTTAAAGAAGAATCTAAAACCACAGAGTAAGTATCGTTAGTCGCTTCAGGAGTTCCTTCATCTAAAACAGTAATAGTAACAGTAGCTGTAGAACATTCTGGGTTTACATCATTATCACATATGGTATATGTAAATGTGTCTTCACCTGCAAAACCATTCGTAGCAGTATAACCGATTGTACCATCATCATTTAAAACAACAGTTCCATTAGTTAAAGTTGTGTCTATAGACTCATATTCCGCACCGTCTACTATAGTATCATTATCTAATAACTCATCAAGTACAGTAGTTGTATTCTCTAAAACTTCTAAAGCATCGTCTACAGCCAGTGCAGTGCCATTATCCGTAACTGTAACCGTAACTGTACCTGTTGCACAAATTGGCGTACTTAAGCCATTACAAATAGTATAAGTGAACGTATCTGTGCCACTAAAGTTATCAGCAGGTGTATAAATAAGTTTATTTAAGATTTCTGTAATAACTCCATTTTCTGCAGAGACTGCATCGAAATCGGTAAGTTCCGCACTATTTGTAAGTACATCATTACTTAACACATTTATTATTACTTGTGTGTTTTCTGGTGTACTTGCAGCATCGTTAGTTGCTACAGGTGGCTCTATAGCCACACTATCATCACTTCCGCTACAAGCAAAAAACATTACAAATAAAAATAGATATAAATATTTCATAATAAAAAAGTTTAGCAAAAAAAACCTCTGACATAAAGTGAGAGGTTTTTTCTTGTTATTTAATTAAAGTGTGGTTATTATTGGTATACCCAAACTCCATCAGTTTTAACTACATACTGAGTTTCTGTTACCGTAGCACCTGTATATGCTACATAAGATACAGCATATTTTTGTCCTTCTTCTGCTCCAGAATCTCTTGCGTTTAATAAAACATTAAAAGCTTCTAATAGTGTCTCATCATCCCAGTAGTTATCACTAGTATCTCTTCTATCAAAACTTTTATAGAATCCTAAGTTATCTGCTGGCCCAGGATAATCTTCTATTAGTGCAGTAGAAATTAAAGTAATGTCTGCAGCTAGTAATGAGTAATTAATTGTGTTATCTGGAACCCATTGACCATCTTCAAAACCATATTGGAATGAAGTTTCAATTATATCTTGAGGTAAAGACCATTTATCACCATCAAAAACACTAGATCCATATTTAGTAGTTGTTTCACCACTACTATAATACCTATATTGAACAGTAGAAACATCTCCAGCCTGAGCATAAGGATATAAAGACTTTAAGAAGATCTCTAATTTGTAGATAGATCCAGAATCAAAGTTACCATAAGATTCACCTAACAAATCATAATCGGCACTAGAGAAAACATAAGGGAATACCCAATCTCCATTATTTTTCGCTACTATCGTTGTAACTTCTGTAATAATTGCTGGGTTTACAACATATTCTCCAGATTCGTATTTAAGAGTCATAACTTGAGTCGTAGTCGATCCATTATAAATGGTATAAGTTACCACATAAATATCACCTTCTGCAGCTGTTGGTAAAATAAGATTTAAACCTTCTAAAATCAATTCTTGACTCCAATAGTTATCACTTGTCTCTCTTACATCAATACTACCATAAGCATCTAAGTTTCCTGCTGGCCCAGGGTTTTCTCCTATAAGTCCAGCAATAATATCATCATAGTCTGTACTTGAAAGCGTATATTCTGTTCCAGATTCAGCAACGACTTCAAAACCTAAATCTATAAATTTACTTCCATCATATTGTAAAGTAAAAGATTCTGAGCTTGAAGGACCATAAGTAGCAAAAGAAACAGAAACTACTTGACCAGCAGCATATTTACCTGCTAAAAGCGCATCCATTGCTTCTAATATCATATCATCAGACCAATAAGAACTACTAGAATCCCATCTACCAAAATTCCCATAACTTGCAGCATTATCTGCAGGGTTCGGGTATTTATCAGCTAAAGCAGCTCCAATAGTTTCAAAATCAGCACTAGATAATTCATAAGCTAAAACCTCAGCATTGTATGTTAACTCTAAAAATGTTCCATTTGAAGCAGTTTCATAATTTGAACTTAAATACCCCTCAATACCAGATAAACCAGCTAAAGTTTCGGTAGTACTCATTGTTTCAAGTAACGTAGGGCTATAAAGATTATATCCAACATTTACTAAAGAACCTTCTCCCCAAACAGGGTACTTATTTGCTAAGAAATCTGGAATAACTAAATCGGCCAGATCCTGGTTTAAAAAATAAGTCTCAAAATCTAATTCATCTTCATAGATTTCATAATCCTCATCAGTAAAAGTATATTGCTCTACACCTTTAATAAAATCGACACCTTCTATATCACGCTCTTGAATATCATCAGTAATATCTTCTAAAGGATTACATCCTGTAAAGACTACTCCTAGAACTAATAAATAATATATTATTTTTTTCATTTTGAATATTTTTTAAAATTTAAGTTTTGCTCCAACACTAAATGTTCTACCTGTACCGAAATACACTAGTGCAGTATCAGCAGTACCATCGAAAGCATCTGTTACATACTCTGTATCAAACACATTATTTATACGACCTGTTAAAGTCGCATCAAATGGACCAAATTTAAAACCGTGACTAACTACGGCATCAAACAATCCGTAATCTGGTAATTTCCAAGCATCATCACCAGGTTCTCCTCTATCACTAGGGTCGTAATCAGCATAAAGATCTCCAAAATAATTGTAATCTAAAACTACTCTTGTATCTGGAGTTAACTTGTAGTTTAAACCTAAAGCTAATGTTGTTTGAGCAGCATCACCAACATGTAAATCTTCTATGAAAAGATCTACTGTAGATATTAGGTTTTGATCTTCATCAAGAATTTGAACATCTGTTACATTGTTATCCCATCTCCAATCTCCTAAAGACATCATCCCTGTAATGTTTAACTTATCGGTAGCTTTATAAATAAAATCAACCTCTAAACCTTGATGAATTGCATTTACACCTAAAATATTAGCAAATGCATTTGTACCATCTGGCTGCTGAAAAGAAGCTGTTTCCGTTCTATCTTTCCAAGTTGTTCTATATACGTTTACGTTAGCAGTAAGTTTATCACTTCTAAACCCGTACCCTAATTCAAAACTAAATATTTTTTGATTTTCAGCATTTTCATTAATATGCTCATTATCAAATTCTTGAAAAACAGCATCAAAATCAGCTGCTTTTTCAAAATAACCAATATTCATAAATACGTTATGGTTATTATCTAATCTATAGTTAGCACCACCTTTTGTACTAAACCCTAAGAAATTATAACGATCTGTTTCTTGTAACGGATCTGTATCTAAATAACCAAAATAATCAACTCTCTTGTAAGAAGTGTTAGATAATGCCGCAGATAAAAACGTATTAAAGTTTTCGTTTACATCATATTCTATTTGTCCAAAAGCACCTAACCAACCTACTAAGCCATCATTATAGTAACTTCTTTTATCTCCAACTTTAAGTATTTGATTTGGATTGTTTACAACATTATCATCTTCTTGTAAATATTGACCACCTAATAAATCTGTTACTTCAGAAAAGTGAATTCCTTTGTAGTTTCTGTAATCAAGACCTGTTAATAAAACTATATCATCAGATAAATCTGTTTTTAAAGTTGATAAAACTCCGTACCAATTATGGTCGTTTCTAGAAGCTCTTAAAGCAGTTGTAGAACCGTTTGCTCCATTTGCAATATTCTCGTCAACAATTTTATCGAAATCAATAGTTCCGTAAAGACCATTTCTATATTCACTATATCCTGTACTATCGAAAGTAAATTTATTATCTCCAGCGGTTCCACCACCACCACCTGAACCAAAAGAGGCATAAGCTACGGTTGAAACAGATGTTTTATCACTTAAAGTCCAGTAATGATTTAAAGACATTTGTGGTTTGTTATAGAAGTTATCTTCTTGATGCAATACTTGTCCATCTTTATAACCCCAATCTGCATTAAATTTTCTCCCTCTTTCACTATTTTCAAAAGTAGAAATCAACTGTCTGTTTTGTCTTTGACCATGACGTTGCTTAGAACCAAAAGCAGTAAACGAAAGTTTATGAAAATCGTTTATTTCTTTAGAAAGGTTAACAAAGTAAGAAACACCTGTGAATTCTGTTCCATCTACGTAACCGTTACCACTAGTTTGAGCAGCAGAAACTGTTGCAGCAAAACCTTTATCATTTACTCCTGTAGAGTATGTAAGACCATATTTTTCGTAACCATCGTTTGCGATAGATGTAAACACACTACCACCTTCTTCAACATCTGTTGTTTTTGTGATCACATTAATTGTTCCACCTATAGAAGGTACAGCCACTTTAGAAGCACCTAAACCTCTTTGAACTTGCATAGTTGAAGTAACATCACCTAAACCAGCCCAGTTAGACCAGTAAACAGCTCCATTTTCCATATCGTTAACAGGAATACCGTTAATCATTACAGCAACGTTTTCTGATTGAAAACCTCTAATTCTTGTTTTAGCATCACCATATCCACCACCTGTTTTCGTTGTATAAATACCTGGTGTAGATTTTAAAATTTCAGGAAATTCTTGTGTTCCTAATTTAAGCTCAATATCTGCCGATTTAATTGTAGATACAGCAACTGGCGTTTTTCTATCAACCGCCACAGATGCAATAATTTGTACAGTTTCTAAACCTACTTGGCTAGGCGCTAACATAACTCTCCCTAAAGAAGCACTCCCTGAAAAAGGAATTGTTTTAGATGTGTAACCAACATAAGTAATTACAATCTCACCTGAGTCCGATTTTGTTTTAAGAGTAAAGTTTCCGTCGAAATCTGTTACAACTCCATTAGTTGTTCCCTTCTCTAATACATTAGCACCAGGAAGAGGCATATCAATACCTTGTTCCACTAAAGTACCTGTAATAGTACTTTGTGCCATAATTACTGTGCTGAATAACAGTGCCACAGTTAGTAATAAATAATTTGCTGTTTTTTTCATAATTTTAATTATGTAATTAATTATTTGAAATTAGTCGGTGCAAAAATACGGATAAATTGCGGGCCAATATTAAGTAAATGTTAACAAATTTAACAATTTCTATAAAAAAGAAGGCCTTAATATTAAAAATATCAAGGCCTTTTTGCTTTTTGTATAAGAATATTCTATCAATTTACTTAAATCGCTTATAATAATTCAATAAATTTTGAGTTGAAGAATCATGTTCATTATTAACATCACCACTAAATTCCTTTAAAATTTTAGACGCTAACTGTTTTCCTAGCTCTACACCAAATTGATCGTAACTAAAGATATTCCATATAATACCTTGAACAAATATTTTATGCTCGTACATCGCGATTAGTTTACCTAAACTCTCTGGTGATAATTTATCTATAAAAATGGTATTTGTTGGCTTGTTACCTTTAAATACTTTAAAAGGTGTTATTGTCTCACTTGTACCTTCGGCAACAACTTCGGCTTGTGTTTTACCATTTAATAACGCTTCAGTTTGCGCTAAAAAATTAGACATTAATTTATCTTGATGATCCTGGTTACCATGTAACGACTTAGTAAACCCAATAAAATCGGCTGGAATTAACTTTGTTCCTTGATGTATTAATTGAAAAAAGGCATGTTGAGAATTTGTTCCTGGTTCTCCCCAAATAATAGTTCCTGTTTGGTAATCTATAGGATTGCCATTTCTATCTACACTTTTACCATTGCTTTCCATGATACCTTGTTGTAAATAGGTAGCAAATTGGTTTAAATATTGTGAATATGGAATTACCACTTCACTTTCTACTTTAAAAAAGTTATTATACCAAACCGTTAATAATGCTAAAACAACTGGAATATTAGACTCAAAATCTTCATTTTTAAAATGCTCGTCCATTTTGTTAGCCCCTTTTAACATGCTATCGAAGTTCTTATAACCAACAGCTAAACTTACGGTTAACCCAACAGCACTCCAAAGTGAAAAACGACCACCAACCCAATCCCACATAGGGAAAATATTATCTCCATCAATTCCGAAACCTTTTACTTTTTCAATATTAGTAGAAACTGCAACAAAATGTTTTGCAATAGCATCACTGCTTGCTGACTTTAAAAACCAATCCTTTAACGTATTTGCATTAGAAAGTGTTTCTTGTGTAGTAAATGTTTTAGAAACAATAACAAACAATGTAGTTTCTGGATCTAATTTTTTAATAACTTCATTAACATGATCGCCATCTACATTACTCACGAAATGAGTTGTTAGTTGGTTTTTATAATATTGAAGTGAATCTACCACCATAGCAGGTCCAAGATCCGATCCTCCAATACCTATATTTACAACATCGGTAAATGCTTTTCCTGTATACCCCTTTCTTGCGCCACTTACAACTTCATTTGTAAAACCTTCAATTTTTTGTTTTACTTGATATATTTCCGGCATCACATTAACACCATCTACTTTAAAATCGGCATCTTCTGGTGCTCTTAAGGCTGTATGCAAAACGGCTCTTCCTTCGGTTTCATTTATTATCTCTCCAGCAAACTGACTTTTAATGGCGTCTTTAAGCTTCACATCATCAGCTAATTCTAATAAATACTTAAGTGTTTCTTCAGTAATTCTATTCTTAGAAAAATCTACATAAAAATCATCCCATTTAATAGTGAAATTATTTGCTCTCGATTTATCTTGAGCAAATAAATCTTTCATATGTACATCTTTTACAGATTCAAAATGCGCTTGCAGTTTTTTCCAAGATGCTGTTGTTGTCGGATTTACGTTTGGTAATGCCATAAGATTAATTATTAAATGATATTGCGTTAGTATTTTGTTTTATTGTAGGTTCTATTTGCTTTTGATCGTCGAAAACATCTTCCAAGAAATCAACAGCGTCCAGTTGTTTTTTTATAGGCTCAATAAATTCTAAATATTTTATTTTTAATGAATCTGAAATCCCTTTTGCTTCAGGTAATTTTTGCTTAAATGGATCTACTTGTTTACCATTTTTCCAAAAACGATAGCATACATGTGGCCCTCCAGTATTCCCTGTCATGCCAACCCAACCAATAACATCGCCTTGTTTTACAAACTGCCCCGGTTTTACATTACGTTTTTTCATATGTAAATATTGGGTTTCGTAAGTGGCATTGTGCCTAATTTTTACATAATTACCGTTACCACCAGAGTAGGTCGATTTAGAAACTGTTCCATTTGCCGTCGCCATAATAGGCGTGCCAATTGGTGCAGCAAAATCGGTTCCTTTATGTGGTCTTAATTTAAAACCGTAAACAGCAATACGTCTTTTTAAATTATATCTCGAAGATATTCTGCTAAACTTAACTGGTGCTTTTAAAAAGGCACGTCGTAAATTTTTAGCTTCATCACTAAAATAATCTACAATACCTTTAGTAGAATCTGTTACATATTCGAAAGCATAAAATGGTTCACTATTATGCTCAAAATACGCGGCTTTTACATCTTGAACTCCAGCATAAATAGTATCATCGATATATTTATCGGTATAGATAACTTTAAACCGATCACCTTTCTGTAAACGTCTAAAATCTATAGTCCAAGCATAAATCTCATCTGCCATTTTATAGGCCAAACGCTGACTTAACCCTTGCTCTTCTAAAGTTTGCGAAATATTATTAGTAATAACACCTGTTGCCGTTTTTTCAATATATTTTATTGGTTTTTTACTTGTATAAGCATGGATAGAATCTTGAAAATTAACAACTACATACTCCTCTACATTTGGTTGATAAACAAAACATTTAGGTGTTTGTAAAGAATCTTTAGCACACAGCAACGTATAAGGTTTGCCCGGCCGTAAACTTCTAACATTAAAACTATCTTTTGCCTTTTCAACTATATTGAATATCTCAGGATAACTTAAATGATTCCTATCTAGGATTTTACCAAAAGTATCACCACTTTTAATAGTATCCCGTTTCACGATAAAATCGTCTAAATTAAAACCAAATTCAAAATTCTCTTCTGGCATTTCAACTAAAGCCAATTCTTGATCTACCACCTCGTCTTGCTTTTCATCGTCTTTACAACTTATAAAAACCAATATGCATGCTAATAGAATTATATATTTGTTCCCCACGTTTCTTTTTCTTGCTCTGTCCATAAATCTGGAAAAAATATTCTTTTTTGGTATTTGGGGTGCATATACTTCACCCATTCACTTCCTCCGGTTGCCTCGGCTGTTTTTCCGTTAATATTTAAATAATGATTTGCGGTATTATAATGGGCCATAACCCATTTTATATTCACCGTATAATCGTAATGCCTCATGGCATCAATCAATTCTTCATTTTCTTGCGATGCTTTAGGAAGCTCCTTAAATTTGCTCCACAAGTTGCTGTTTTTATAAAACTTTATAAATCTAATAAATTCGTCTTTATATCGACCTTCAAAATCAGACAATGTATACGTTTTTTTTCCTGTTTTATAATCTTTACCAGCAGCTTGCCAATACAAATGCTCAAAAGCATTTTCGTAAGATGAGTTTTTATCAAACGTATCCCTAAAACGCTTATCGATTAAATTAATTAGCTCCGTAGAAGCAAATTCAATTTTACGATATTGTGCGCTTTGAAACCCACTTGCAGGCGTTAAAGTTGTCCTAAATTTATTGTATTGCTCCACGTCCATTCCATCCTTCATAATAGTAAATGAAGATGTTAACACATCAAAATAGCGACTAATGCGCATTAATTTAGATGTAAACGTCTCGGTATCAATAGTATCATTTTTTGCAATTTGATCCATTTCCGAAAGCACCATTTTAAACAGCAATTCGTTAACCTGGTGGTACATGATAAAAACCAACTCGTCTGGAAAAACAGTACGTTGTACTTGCAAACTCAACAACGCATCGGTTTGTATATAATCCCAATAATTAATAGGCTTACTATGCAGTAAGCCTTCTAAATGCGCATCAACATCTTGATCAATAGCATCAAATTTATCTTTAATTTGGTCGGTAAGTTTAGAGTTCAAAGTTTATTGGTTTTTAACAACAATATTAAAAGGATGTTTCAACCCTCTAAAAGCGTCTAAATCTGCTCTAAGCGAACCCACAGCCAAATCTGCCTTTATACGCAAAGGTAATTTATTTTTATCTTTCGAAACCCATAGCGTTAAACTTTCTTCCTCTTTAAAAACGCGCCCTGCCATAACATACGGTCTAAATTTCAAGGCTCTAACCTTACCAAAATCGGTATCAATAGTTTCTTCACCTAGATACTGTAATTTAAAACCATAATTTTCTTCATCAAAAAACATATCAATCTTTACCTCGTTACCAACCTCTAAATTATCGGTATCTAAATGATTACGTAAATAATAAAAAGTCGATACCATATCTTGGATATTAGGCTTTGTATCAACAATTATCTTTTTTTTATGTTTTTTATCATTAACATGTGCCTTATTATTTTTTTGATCAAAATCAATTTCTAAATCCTTAGTATGCCCACCTTCGTCAATATTTCTAACAAACTTGTAAGGCAAAATAGTCGTTTTATCAAAATAACTCTCGTATCTATCCTTCACTTTAAAAAACCATTTAATCATGCCAGTGGTCCACCCTTTACCTACAACATGGTAAACAGGTCTTCCATCTAAAACTTCATCATGCACGGCTAACGTAGCATTTCCTGCTTTAAGCCAATTACTATAGCTCATCCTAAATTTAAACCATTCGCCATCTTCAAAAGCCGATTCGGGCTGCGAAAACCCAGTTTGCGCAACAAAAACCAACGATAATATAAGTAGTATTCTCTTCATTTGTATGTGGGTCATATCTTGTAACTTTTTAAATGTACAATTATTGTAACAAGCAAGAAATTACAATTACTATTCCAAAAATATAAAAATTCTCATTATTGCCATTACTTATTAGAAGCTCTTAACGATAATTTGTTACATCTGTACAAAATTTAACGATTTAGTGCAGTTTTTTAAATTATTTGAGCGTTACCCGAAAAGGGTCGGGCTTTCCGCAGTCGCTTTTTTGTGTTGCATAGGCGCAACAACACAAAAAGAGCTCCAACAATGCTCCAATCCCTAACGCAGGCCTCCGCTAAATTAAAGACTAAAAAAACTTTTAAGTTTACCGCTGCAAGCTTTGGTGCGATTATTGTTATATTTAGACCACTACAATTTTATTAATGAAAATAAAAAAACCATCACTTCGTACCCGAATATTTCTGTCCATGATCCTTTTGGTTCTACTGGCATCCGTTCTAATTACAGGCATAGCCATTTACCAATATAAGGAAGAAACGCAAGATTACCATACCGAACGCTTAGAACGGAAGGAGCTTAACACAAAAACACACATAAAACGTGTTTTAAATGGACGCCAAAACACTTGGGAAGTAAAAACCGAAAATATCCCCATAATATTTAAAGAAGAAATCTATAGTATTGCCGACATACATAAACTTCAAATTATACTTTACGATTTAGATGGCGGCTTACTTATTGCTTCTAGCGCAGGTTTACAAAAATCGGCCGTAGAAAAATGTTTAAGTGCCAATGTTTTGAACGCTATATCTAATACGCCAGATCATCGCTATGTGGATAAACATATGGAAAACGGACAAACCTTCCAGTCTTCTTTTACTTATGTTACCGATATTAAATCGAAACCCATAGCCATATTAAACATTCCTTATCTAGAAAATGATGATTTTCTTGCCAAAGAATTAGACGAGTTTTTATCTCGTATTATTTACGCCTATTTATTTGTACTTCTTATGGCCATCGGAATTGCTTTTTTATTATCAAAATACATCACAAAATCCCTGAAAACAATTAGTGATAAAATAAACACCACGCGTTTAGAAAAAAGAAACGAACGTATTGAAATAAGTGATACCAGCGAAGAAATTTCAACCCTGGTAACATCATACAATAGCATGATTGACGAGCTTGAGGAAAGTGCTGTGCAATTAGCAAAAAGCGAACGTGAACAAGCTTGGCGCGAAATGGCAAAACAGGTAGCTCACGAAATTAAAAACCCATTAACACCTATGCGTTTAACGGTGCAAAGCTTCCAACGAAAGTTTAACCCTGAAGACGAAAATATACACTCAAAATTAGACGAATACAGTAAAACTCTTATTCAGCAAATAGATACCATGAGTTCTATTGCCTCTGCTTTTTCTAATTTTGCAAAAATGCCCGCACAACAAAACGAAACTCTAAACGTAGTTGAAATTGTAAAACTAGCTTTAGATATTTTTAATGAACACTACATTTATTTCACCTCCGAAAAAGAAGAAATTATTGCCGTTTTCGATAGAACACAACTTATACGTGTAGTTACCAATTTAGTAAAAAACGCCACACAAGCTATGCCTATAAAAGATGACCCTAAAATAGACGTCTATGTTGGCACAAATAACGGCAACGTAATTTTAACGGTTTCCGATAACGGCACAGGTGTACTAGAAGAAAACAAGAAAAAACTTTTTGAACCAAAGTTTACAACAAAAACAAGTGGCATGGGGCTTGGTTTAGCTATGGTAAAAAATATTGTAGAAACCTATAACGGAAGTATTTCATTTGAATCTGAAAAAGACAAAGGCGCCGTTTTTAAAGTTGTTTTCCCTCAAAAATTCGAACATTCTAAAAACTTCAGAGATGGTGTTTCTTAGAAAGAATAAAGAAAATAATTAAATTAACATCAGTTTAAAAAACATCAAACATTATGAGTTACCAAAATATATTAAGCGAAACCAATAACGGGATCACAAAAATCACAATTAACCGCCCAACAAAGCTTAACGCACTTAATAAAGACACCATAGAAGAATTACACAAGGCTTTTAAAACTGCAAACAAGGATAAAAACACCAAAGTAATTATTTTAACAGGGAGCGGAGAAAAGGCATTTGTTGCCGGTGCAGATATTAGTGAGTTCGCTAATTTCTCGGAGGAAAAGGGCGGGAAACTTGCCGCTAAAGGACAAAAAATATTATTCGATTTTGTAGAAAATTTATCGACTCCTGTTATTGCTGCAGTAAATGGTTTTGCGCTTGGTGGTGGATTAGAATTAGCAATGGCTTGCCATATTAGAATTGCTAGCGATAATGCGAAAATGGGACTTCCAGAAGTTTCGCTTGGTGTAATTCCTGGATATGGAGGCACACAACGTTTACCACAATTAGTAGGGAAAGGTCGCGCTCTAGAAATGATTATGACCGCTGGAATGATAGATGCCGAGACTGCGAAAAGTTACGGCTTAGTAAACCATGTGGTTACTCAAGCAGAATTAATTCCATTAGCAGAAAAAATAGCGAATAAAATGATGAGAAATTCGTCTGTAGCTATTGCCAAAGCAATAAAAGCCGTAAACGCAGGTCTTGAAGACGGCAAAAATGGTTATAAAACAGAAATAAAACAATTCGGAAAAAGTTTTGGGACGGCAGATTTTAAAGAAGGCACTACCGCTTTTTTAGAAAAACGTCCTGCTCAATTTCCAGGAGAGTAACACTTACTTAAAACAACTTATTTGGGAGTGGCTTTTTATTTAAATAAGCTACTCCTTTTTTATAACCAATTATTCAATAAGAACTCAATATCAAATAGTTAAAACAATTTTACGCTTCCCACCTCTTAAGGTTATCAATTTCATCTCCAATTAGTTTGTCGAATATTTTGGTAGCAATAATCCAATATAGTACGCAATAGAGAACACCAATTGATATAAATAAATATTCCCAACGTGTATTAGCAATTAATCTCGAAAAACAAATTAATCCCACTATATTTAAAACACCCCAAACTATGTGTAAAATAATACGTTTCAATATCCAATTGGATTGTGTGCTATTTTTCCCTAAACCATTATTGGTTTTGTTATTTTTATAATTCTTAAGTAAATTAAGTATTTTTATAGCCTAGTTTTTGAAGAAGAAAAAAGGTGAACCTTTACGGTTCACCTTTATCAAATTAAGTTAGAATTAATTAATTGATTTTGTAAAAGTTCTACCATCTGTACGGCAAACTACTTCAAACTTACCTAGACTTAAGCCTTCTAGCTTGTAAATACGTTCGATAACTTTAGAGTTTTCAACTTTTTCTGAGTGAATAGTTTCTAAAACACCATTGCTTGAATCAGATTCAAAAAAGATCTCGATGTTCAAAGGTGCTTCATCTAAAGAAAGTTTAGTTACATAAAGTAAATCTCCAACTACTCTGGTAACAGGCTTATAAATTATTTTCTCTTCGCCTTTAGCGAAAGTAACAACATCCGCATCAACTGTAAACGGTATTGTATTAATTTCTACATCTTTATCAATTTCAAATAAATATGAACCATTTGGAAGTTCAGTTAAATCGAAACCTTTAGTATAGCTTCCAGATTTTTGAATGAATTCTTTATATAGTACAATGCCATTTTCATCTTTAATAGATAATAGGTTCCCCTGTTTAACATCTGTTAAAGTAAGTGAGGTTTTGTCAGCATCATTTTTTATTGTAATAAATGAAACTTCATTTGCGAAACTTAAAGTGGTAGTAAAAATTGTTACCATTAAGATTCCTTTTCTAAGGTGTTTAACTAGGTTTTTCATGATTTGGATTTTTTAACGTTCAACATGTCAAAAATACAACCGATCCGCCAAACCTAAAACATTGATTTTGACACATTTGTTTGCTATTTTAACCGTTATTATTACATTAACTATATGTTAATTAAAATACCATATATCGAGGTTAAAAATGCATATAAACACCTAATATCAAAATAGGGTAAACTTAATAAATAGAAATTTTAGATTAGCAATTGATAATATTTTTAATAAAAAAATACAGTCAATTCTACTAAAAATATTTACAACCTAATAACATAGATCAAAAAATAAAAACCTCACGAGTCAGATTTGTTTATGTTCCCAGGAAAGTTTAAAGCAAAAAAAAGTGGGCTACCACGGCCCACTTTATCAACTAAACTAAACTAAATAAGACATTAAACTAATTGTTAATGAATTTCGTGTACTCGTTATTATCCGAGTTTAATACTATTTTATAACTTCCGGCTTCAAGTTTGTACGCCTTTTCAATAGTTTGTAGGTTTTCAAACTTATCAGAATAAAGTAATTGATAATCATTATTATAATTACCATAGATACTAATTTTTAAACTAGCATAATTTGGAGCAAACTTTGAAATGTAAACAAATCCATCTTTTTCTCTTACAAATGGTTTAAAAACTGTTACTTCTTCGTCTTTTTTAAACACGACCTTATTAGACTTTACAGTAAAAGGAATCGTTTTAATCTCAATATCCTTATCAACTTCAAAGAAATAATCACCATCTGGCAAAGCTGTTAAATCGAATCCTTTTCTATAAGTTCCAGATTCTACAATAAGCTCCTTATATAAGGTGAGACCATTCTGATCTTTTATTGATAGTAAATTACCTTCTTTAACATTATCAATTGTCAATGCTGTTTTTATAAGTCCTTTCTTTAAGGCTGAAGATTTGTCTTTTGCATTACCTACTAATACAGTTAACATAGCTACTGCAAATAGGATTTTTTTGGAATGTTTAATTACGTTTTTCATAATTTTGGTTTTTTTAACGTTCAACATGTCAAAAATACAACAGACGAACCAAA
Source organism: Algibacter sp. L1A34 (assembly GCF_009796805.1). NCBI lineage: Bacteria > Pseudomonadati > Bacteroidota > Flavobacteriia > Flavobacteriales > Flavobacteriaceae > Algibacter > Algibacter sp. L1A34. Next base: position 1,151,742 of record NZ_CP047029.1, read on the forward strand.
CTCAAATCATTGATTTTGATGTATTTATGTGTTATTTTAACCGTTATCATTACATTAAATATATGTTAATTAAAATACCATACAACGTGGTTAAAAACACATATAATGCCATAGAAATGAAATTAAGCAAACTCAGTAAATTTAAAATAAGACATCATGGGTTTTTCTGAAGAAAGACTAAAACCCTACTAAGAATATACTATGCACAAAACTTAGAAACTTACACCATTTGATTTACTGTAAGTTTTAAACAAAAAAAAGTGGGCTACCACGGCCCACTTTGTCAACTAAACTAAACTAAATAAGACATTAAACTAATTGTTAATGAATTTTGTGTACTCGTTATTATCCGAGTTTAATACTATTTTATAGCTTCCTTTTTCAAGTTTGTATGCTTTTTGAATGGTTTGTAAGTTTTCAAACTTATCAGAGTGAATTAATTCAAACGCACCATTATAATTACCATAGATACTAATTTTTAAACTAGCATAATCTGGAGCAAGCTTTGAGATGTAAACAACACCATCATTTTCTCTAACAAATGGTTTAAAAACTGTTACTTCTTCGTCTTTTTTAAACACCACCTTATTTGACTCTACAGTAAAAGGAATTGTTTTAATTTCAACATCTTTATCAACTTCAAAGAAATAATCACCATTTGGTAAAGCTGTTAAATCAAATCCTTTTTTATAAGTTCCCGATTCTAAAATAAGCTCCTTATATAAAGTAATACCGTTCTGATCTTTGATTGATAATAAATTACCTTCTTTAACATTATCTACTGTTAAAGCTGTTTTTATAAGTCCTTTCTTTAAGGCTGAAGATTTATCTTTTGCATTACCTACTAATACAGTTAACATAGCTGCTGCTAATAGGATTTTTTTGGAATGTTTAATTACGTTTTTCATAATTTTGGTTTTAGTAACGTTCAACAGGTCAAAAATACAACAGACGAACCAAAATCAAATCATTGATTTTGATGGATTTATATACTATTTTAACCGTTAACATTAGATTAACTCAATGTTGATTAAAATAACATATAACGCAGTTAAAAATGCATATAAATAGAATATCGAACTATTCATAAATTGAATATTTTTAATTAAAAATTGTAATTTGAAATAAATGAATAGATAAGATTGTTTTAATTACTGAAGAATAAAAAGGAATTGATCTTCCTGGAGAATAACATCTTTTATTACTAAAAAAGATAAAAATAACTGAGGTTAAATTTAGCGCATAAAAAAGTGGGCCACCACAGCCCACTTTACCAACTAAACTAAACTAAATAAGACATTAAACTAATTAATGAATTCTGTATACTCTTTTTTATCAGAGCTTAATAATATTTTATAACTTCCTTTTTCAAGTTTGTATGCTTTTTCAATAACTATAGAATTTTTGATACTATCTGTATGTAGCAATTCGAACTCTCCATTATGGTTAGCATATATTTCAATTTTTAAAGTTGAAAGATTTGGTGCTAATTTCGTAATATAAACCACATCATTTTGTTTTCTAACAAATGGTTTAAAAACAGTAACCTCTTCTTCTTTATTAAAAAAAACCTCATTACTATTTACTGTAAAGGGAATCGTTTTTATTTCAACATCTTTATCAACTTCAAAAAAATAATTTCCGTTTGGTAAAGCTGTTAAATCAAATCCTTTTCTATAAATCCCAGACTCTTCAATGAACTCTTTATATAATGTTATACCGTTTTCATCTTTAATAGATAATAAATTTCCAGCTTTTACATTGTTAATCGTTAATGCTGTTTTAATTATATCCTTTTTCTCTAGAGTAGTATAACTTGTTTTCGCGTTACTTAAAAGCGTAGCACAAAATGCGGTTAACAATACAATTTTCTTTGAGATGATAATAGCGTTTTTCATGATTTGGGGTTAATTATGACTAACGGTACAAAGATACACGAGTAACAAAGCTTAAAAAACATCAATTTTAGCCTATTTATGTGCTAAATTATCTATTAATAGAGTGTTAACAGAATGTTAAGTTAATTAAACACATATTAAAGGTAATTAAATATACAATGTGTGCATAATATGTCGTAATTTTGCAACAAATATTCCCCTATGATTATTAAAAAACCTACATTAGAAAAAATTAGCCCCAGTTTTGGCAGTTCTATTTTAGTTAGGCAACATGGCGAAAAGGCTGATAAAAACAACGCTTTTTGGCACTTTCACCCGGAACTAGAGTTGGTATACGTAAATAAAGGACAAGGTAAAACACATATTGGAAACCATTTATCCTACTTCAATAATAGTCAACTTATATTAATAGGTGCTAATTTACCTCATAATGGTTTTAGTGATCGACTTACTGCTAATGGCACAGAGACTACGGTGCAATTTAAATCGAACTTTTTAGGAGATGATTTTTTAACTGTTCCAGAAATGGCAAGTATTGTTGCCTTATTTGAAAGAGCAAAAAAAGGAATCCGTTTTCAAATTGATACTAAAAAGAAAATTGGTCTTAAAATTGAAAAACTTTTAGAGCATGATGGTTTAAAACGTATGCTGAAGTTTTTAGAGATTTTAAATCACTTATCCAAAACGGATGATTATACTTTATTAAATGCCGACGGAATTGCCTTAGAAACCAACCCACAAGACAGCGATAAGATTAATACCATTTATAAGTACATCAATACTAATTTTAATGAGCATATTGCGCTAGACGATATTGCAAACGAAGTAAGCATGACCGTGCCTGCCTTTTGTCGTTACTTTAAAAAAACTACAGGAAAAACATTTACACAATTAGTGAATGAATATAGAGTGGTACATGCTACCAAACTTTTAAATGAAAGTAAAATGAGTATTGCTGATGTTTGTTTTGAGTGTGGCTTTAACAATTTCTCGCATTTTAACAAACAGTTTAATGAAATTACAGGTAAAACAGCTTCGCAATACCGAAAAGAAATTAAGCATATTATTCAGTAATACACTTGAGGTTTTATTATAAAGTTTAATGGCAAGCTTAAAGATTTAAGACTGTCATTGATATATATTAAATTTTATTTTACAAATAGCGTATAACTTTTTGTAACCGCGGTTTCTCTATTAAATTTAAAATCGAATATGAAATAAAACACCTTAGGCTTTGCATGCCTTAATCTTACTTTAAATTTATTGCTTCCTTCCTTAAATCTATAAAACCCTTTTTTAGTAATAATTTTTCGTCCTAGTTTATTATATAGCCTTACTTGTACCTCTCCAGCATTAAAACTATAGAAATTAATATTAAATTTATCTCCTACTAATTTAGAACGCCTTTTAATCGACATTTTTTTTACACTATCCTTGTTTTCAATATCTGTACCACGCAAACAGGTTAAATAATCAATATTTTCACCCAAAACACGATCTAACAATATATTATGGCCTGCATCATTAACATGCGTACCATCTCCGCTGTCTAAATAAGATAAAATAGTACCATTAGCATTCGAGATACCCGTCCAAAAATCAATAGTTCTATCGGTATACCTTCCTAAAATAGCTTTTTTAACATCTCTTTGAGTTTTAACATCAAGAGGGTTAGAAAAATACCTTGGCTGTGTTGTTGTTATCCAAATTGGAACAGAACGCTTTTCTGCCTCTACATTAATTTCGGCAAAATTAGTAAGTTGTGTTTGTTTTGAATAACCATTATAAGTATCATTTGATGGTAGATTTAAAATAATAGCTATAGGATTATACGATAGAGCTTTTGTAATATTTCTATTTACATCAATAGTCACTCCTGAAGGTAATAACGTAGGCGAATCTGTTGGCAGCAAATTAAATGTTGTAAGCCCTCCCAAACCAAAATTAAATACAACAAGACTTGTGTTTTTTTGAAATAGTTCGTTCTTATATTTATACACCCACGATTTCTCTATTGAAGAAGCTCCTAATCCTTCGGCAGTAGAAGACCCAATAACAACAATGGCACACACTGAGGTATTGTTAGATATTTCAAAAACGTCATCACTACTATCTATTAAACTTCCAGAAGTTAATCTCACCAAACAATTTCTAGAAACCTTATTAGGTATCACCCATCGGTAACTCTCCGTAGTACTAGGAACTGTTGCTATAACATTCCATGACCTTCCATTATTTGCTGAGTATTCGATAGCAATATCACTAACTAAATTATTGCTTTCCCAAATAATATTTGGATTCTTACCTACTTGCCAGAACTCATTACCATTGGGAGAAACTAAATTTAAACTTGAGTCGATGCTATAATCAACCGTTTTATCATTTAAACCACAAGTATCATCAACAAACCCAAAAGAGTTATAACTGATGCTGGGGAATAGGTTATCATCTAAAGAGGAAGAAGCACTATCAAAATTCAAAAATTCAGATTCTACCTGGCCGTATACTGGCAACCCTAGCACTAAAATAAAAACAGTAAGAATTAAGTTTCTTTTCATAAAAGGCTTGATTAAACCAAATTAGATAGAACGAAATAAAATCTATAAAACAAAAAAAGCAACAGTAACTTAATTACAAAACACCTGCCCACTCTTTATCAAATTGATTTAAAAACTGAAGCATAAACTCATGTCTCTCTCCAGCAATCAACTTTCCTGTTTTAGTATTCATTCTATCTTTTAAAAGCAATAATTTTTCGTAAAAATGATTAATTGTTGGTGCAGTCGATTTTTTATATGCTTCCTTACTCATATTGAGGTCAGGTTTTATTTCCGGGTTGTAAAGCGCCCTGTTTTTAAAACCACCATAATTAAAGCAACGTGCAATACCAATAGCTCCAATAGCATCTAAACGATCGGCATCTTGAACCACATTTAATTCGGGAGAAGTAAAATTCTGTTCCTCATTTCCGCCTTTAAAAGATATATTTTCGATAATATTTACTACATGTTTAATCGTTGAATTATCAACATTTTGTTCCAACAGAAAATCACTTGCCACTTTAGGACCAACGGTTTCATCACCATCATGAAATTTACTATCAGCAATATCATGAAGCAATGCCCCAAGCACCACAACAAATGCATCCACTTTTTCTGTTTTTGAAATTAAAAGGGCATTTTTATAAACACGTTCTATATGAAACCAATCGTGCCCACCTTCGGCATCTTTAAGTGTTTCTTTTACAAAAGTGATGGTTTTAGATATTATACTTTCTTGGTTTATCATGATAATATAACAGGATTTACACCTCGTTTTTCTTAGAATCTATTAACTCAATAAGCTTTGACAAAGAAGATTTAATTTTATCCGACTCACTCTTTTTAAGCATTAACTCAGTTTTATTCTTCATTCCGCTATAATTACCATCAGGATAAAGCGCTATTAATTTGGGAAAATACGTATCAATCCCAATTACAAATTTAGATTTCCCTTCTTCCGAAAAAGCATCTTCATTATTAACCTCATCTAAATAAATAATATAATTACTAATAAGAGTTTTTACATTTACATTAACGCTATTTTTTACCCGTAAAGAGTTTGGTTCGTCTGCACTCTCAATAATATTGTCATTTCCCAACTTAAAATAGTCAAGCTGTAAACCTAAACCAAATTGCCAAACAGCCAACATTTCTATCTCGTAAACGTATTTATCTTTTCTGTCTGTTTCCTTATAAATTTCAGTCATATCCTGCCAGTGATCAAAAAAAGTACTACCAACATTATTTCTGTGCTTTACACCTAACTCAGTATCTTCGAGAACAATCTTAAAATTCTGCTCATCTGTTAGTTTTTCAACAACTAATCTACTTTCAGGATCGTTAAACATTGGCTTTTTTTCATCATCCTGGTAACCAAATCTCAATTCTCGAATAGCATTATCATAATCCGTAGTATCCCAATATCTTTTATTTAGAGGAAAACCATGTTGTTCTTCCATTTTACAATGTGTTAACATTAAATAAATAAACAATAAAAACAAATATTTAATTTTTGACATCAATTACAATTTTTGGTGATTCATATTTGGTTAGCGAAGTTAATAAACTATCAACTTCTTTTTCATATATTTTTTGTTCTCTTAAAACATAACTATGAAATGTGTCATAATCATATTTTTTTTGAAAAGCACGTTCTTCTAGTCTTATTCTTTGAACTATTTCTTCGACCCTAGCCTTCTCAAAAGCAGACAAACTAGATATTTCTGCCTTAGCTTTACGTGCAAATAATTCTGTAATTTTAAAATGATATTTCTCGTGAGTTAAAAGCTCCTCACTATAGATATTCCTCTTATAAACAAAAGAGCGCGATGGATGAAACAAAGATTGAATAGTTGCCGAGTTCTCATCAATATCCACATCTATAGAAGTTACCACATAAGCAAACCTTTCATTTCCGTAAAGGGACTTTTTAAAAAACTCCAATCCTCGAAAATTTTTAAATGTAATCTGGTTATACTTGTCAAAAGTTAAAGGTTCTTCATAATTCAAGAAATTAGTATGACTTAAAGCACCAAAAAACATCGTGATAAACAACAATACTAAAACACTATATTTTGTAAAACGTAATAACTTTTTGAGCAATATTTTATTCTGAACATTACGCTCCTTTAAAAGGAAGTATAATTGATAAAATACAGGCGAGAAATATATTAATAAAACCAATACGATTATAGCACTATCACTCATTTGAAAATATTTGGTTTTAATACTCTAAAAGTATAAAAATAAAAATCTCTATCGATTAAAAAAAAGGAGTTGACACTTAATATAAACCATAAAATTTAACAACCTACTTAACCGGTATATAAAAATCAACAATAGCCTTGCCTTCCGGATGTTCTCGCATATCATTTTGATAGATTTCAAAAGGATTAGCATCTGCTTTTTTATAACCATTATCATGCATCCAAATAAAAAGGCTACTCCACGATTTTTCAAATTCTAGAGAAGTGACCTCAAAACTACCTACAATATACTTTCCAGCCTTTGTAGTTGTTTTATGGATATCATCTTCAACTAAAACCTCATTTTTAGTTAATACTGAAACACTCATACGGACCTTATCGGCATCCGTAATTTTAAAACTATCGTGAAATATTCTCGCTAATCGCGTTTCGGGTTGTTGCATTAATCCCTTTGGTATCGCCCATTTTATAATACGCTCAAAAGCTTTATCTATATTCTCGACACCAATATGAGTTACACTAGCAAAATGTAATTCTGGCAACTCTTTAATTTCAATTTTTGCATTCATTTTAATCCAATTTAAATGGTTATTAATGTTGCAAAAATAAGCTTCAAGCATAAAGTCTTCTTGTCCTTTCTTGCTTTCAACTATACCTATCTTGCTAAATTTATGGGGATGCTTTTTTCTAAATTCTGAAGGACTAACGCTATAAAATTTCTTAAAGGCTCGAGTAAAAGCAGAGTTACTACTAAAACCACTTTGTAAAGCTAACTCGTTAATATTACAATTCTTTTTATGAATTAATCCTTCCGAGGCTTTTTCCAAACGCTTTCTATTAATATAAGCATTTAGAGTTTCTCCAATTATAATTTTAAAAATACGATGAAAATGAAAAGGAGAAAATAAAGCAATTCTAGAAACGTTTTCTAAAGATAGCTTATCGGAAGCTAAATGCAAATCAATATACTTTAAAGCCGTGTTAACGCGTTTTATGTAATCTTTATCATGATTTTGTAGCATCGCTTAAATTTCTTCTAAAACAGAAGTACCTTTAGATAGATTACCCGAAGTCCATTGCCATTTTTCATGCAATCTAATTTTTCCATTTAACATTATTTCGGGAGTGGAGTTGCAAATTCCAGTCATTAACTCTCCATTTGCATTAATTTGATGATAGCGCATATTGATACTTCCATCATTTTCAACCAAACCAATTAAGTGTCCAGAAATAATAGAACTATCGCGATAAGCACAAGTTATAATGGAGCCCTCTTGTTTATATCCAAAAACAGCTGAAGATGAAACTTCACTGTTTTTGGACATTGAAACAGGTTTAAATTTTTTATTGTTGTAGTTAATCAACTAAAAAGAAGATTATTTTATAATTGCAGGTTGAACCCATTTAAATTCAAAAGAATTTTCAGGTACTTTCATACGCTCAGCAACACGGGTCATTCTAGACGGTAATTTCATAAGGTAATCTCTCGCCTTCTCAGCCTCGTCATTAAGGTTGGTTATTTTATCAATTTCCCAACGCTTAGTTAGTTTCTCTAAAATATCGATATAATCTAGTGAAGTATAAACCCCAATACGTTGTGCTGTATTAGAAAACTCTTCGAAAGCCGAACCAATTTTCCCGCCAGTTTCACGTAAAAAGTGAGCAGGCATGGTTATTTTTTGCTTCATCATGTAGTGAAAAGCCATCATCATTTGGTTTGGATCCACTTCAAAAATACGTTCTACAAATTCAGAATAAGCATGGTGATGTCTCATCTCGTCACCAGCAATAATCTTACACATTTTAGATAAACGCTTGTTACCAAAATCCTTAGCTATTTTAGCCACACGGTTATGCGAAACATAAGTCGCTAACTCTTGGAAACTTGTATAAACAAAGTTTTTATAAGGATCTCTATCAGTTCCAATATCAAAACCATCTGCAATTAAATGCTGCGTTGTTACTTCAATTTCGCGCATATTTACACGACCAGAAAGGTATAAGTATTTGTTAAGCACATCACCATGGCGATTTTCTTCACCCGTCCATTGGCTCACCCATTTAGACCAGCCATTTTTACCATTAACTTGATCTACACCTTCAACGTCCATTAACCAAGACTCGTAAGTTGGTAACGCTTCTTCAGTAATCATATCACCTACTAAAACTACCCAAAAATCGTAAGGTAACTCTTTGGCCAATTCTCTAATTTCTCTAACTTCTTCAAAAAATTCTTCATCCTTACCTTCTGTATTTGGTAAAAAGTCGGTAGGTTGCCAAATTTTTTCAATGGGAATTAAATACTTTTCCACTAAGGCATCAATATCCTTTTCCAAAAAGTTCATTACTTCAATTCGCTTGTTTTTTAACGCCATCAGGATGTGTTTTTAAAGTTTTATATGTTCTATAATAGTGGTTTCCACACTATTTATCAAATCTCGCTTATTAGCAAAGGTATTAATTTTTATAGGCTTATGCACGGTAAATTTTATATGCGTGCCCAAACCCATAGGGAATTTGCCATATCGCAACGTTTTCCAAGAGTTATTTATGGTGATTGGCACCACTAATGCCGAAGGGATTTTTTTTAATAAAATTTCCAAACCTTTTGTTTGAAATGGTTTTGGGTTCCCATCAACACTACGCGTACCTTCTGGAAAAATCACGGCTGCACGATTCGTTTTTTCAATATATTCACCAAATTTCATAATAGCAGGCAACGATTGTCTCGGGTTTTTACGGTCTATTAAACAAGAACCACCATGACGTAAATTATAAGATACACTTGGTATACCTCTACCTAACTCAATTTTACTAATAAATTTAGGATGATGTTTACGCATATACCACATAAGCGGCGATATATCGTACATACTTTGGTGATTAGAAACAATAATTATAGGTTGATCTGTAGGAATATCATAAGGATTATCGAATGTAAACCGCGTACCCAATATATTTAAACAACGCATTAAACAAAACTGCAAGGCGTCCACACTTTTTTTAAGCGCTTCATACCCAAAAACCCGATAGCAAAAAGCTTGGATAGGATGGAATATAACAATGGTTAGCAAAAACGCAAAGGCATATAAAATAGTTAACGGATAAGATATTAGTTTTACCATGCTTCAAAAATAAGTAAAAACTTAGTTTTAAAAAACAGCCACGCACTTGTTATTTTCGCAAATAATATGAGTTGGCGGATTTATCACTGAACAATCTGAAATAACATTCCATTTCTTATTAAAATCAGCTTCAGCTTCATTATGTTTTTTTAATAGATGTAAAAGCATCCAAAGGAGTTGCGTGAATAAAAAAAACCTACGATTTATCGTAGGTTTTTTTTATAATATAAATCGCATCACTTTATTACAATCAAGTCTTAATTCTTGTTTCTTTCAGTGCAGCGATCTTAAATGTTTTATCGAAAAAAACTCGACTAACAATTTGCGTTGTAAGCATCTGAAAGGTTTTCAGCAATTAACTCAGCTGGACGACCTTCAATATGGTGACGTTCTAACATATGTACTAATTCGCCATCTTTAAATAAAGCCATACAAGGTGAACTTGGAGGAAACGGAACCATAAATCCACGCGCCGCATCTACAGCCTCTTTATCAACACCTGCAAAAACCGTAGTAATATGGTCTGGGCGTTTTGCGTTTTGTAAACTCATTCTCGCACCTGGACGCGCATTAGCTGCTGCACAACCACAAACCGAATTTACAACCACAAGCGTAGTTCCCGGTTTTGCAATAGCCGCCTTAACCGCCTCGGCAGTGTGTAATTCCTCAAAACCAACTTTGGTTAAATCCTCACGCATTGGTTTTACTAATTCTGCTGGATACATATCTTTTATTTTTTTATTTTATAATTAATCTCGATACAAAGTTAATCAAAAATCGTGCGATTTAAGACAACTGTCAGGTTTAAGTCGTTCATAACCATCAAAACCTGACAAATTTTCCCGTTTATTTATTTGGGCGTTCCCCTCCGGGTCAGGCTATCTGCTATATCTTTTTTAGTGCAAAATGATTTCCGCTTCATACTAGAACACAGTAAGAATCAAAAGTTTTAGCTAGAATTTAAACTATAGTAAAAGCACAAAAAAAGGATGCCGCTTCTATCCTTAACGCACATATCAGCAAAGTGATAGCATAAGTTAAAAGCATCACAAATTTGCCGATGCTGTAACAAAACCACAAAAAACTCAACTAACAATAGTATATTTGAAAATTAAAATAAATACAATACATGAATTTCTCAAAATGGATAGGCGCCTCTTTAGGCTGGTCGTTTGGCGGACCAATAGGCGCCATAATAGGCTTAGCATTAGGTAGCGTTATAGATGCCATGTCTGATGGAAAAGGAAGTCCTTTTTTAAAACAAGGACAACCTCAACAAGGTCAAAGAACCACATATAGCACACGAACGCAACAGCGCCCACAAACCCAATCGGGCGATTTTGAAGTCAGTCTGCTTATTTTAGCATCCATAGTAATAAAAGCCGATGGCAAGCAAGACCAACGCGAACTCGATTTCGTGCGTCAGCAATTTGTTAATATGTACGGAAAAGAAAGAGCAAACTCTGCTTTTGCGCTTTTTAAAAACATTAACAAACAAAATAATATTTCTACACGCCAAGTGTGTTTACAAATAAAACAAATGATGGATCATCCATCGCGTTTGCAACTTATGCATTTCCTTTTCGGAATAGCTAAAGCCGATGGTACTGTAACCGAAGACGAGGTAAAACAAATTTACACCATAGCCGGTTATTTAGGTATTAGCTCTCGCGATTACGAGAGTATAAAAGCCATGTTCTACAACAGCAGTGAAAATGCTTATAAAGTTTTAGAAATTACTAAAAGTGCTAGTGTAGACGAAATTAAAAAAGCCTACCGAAGCATGGCTAAAAAGTATCACCCAGATAAAGTAATCCATTTAGGAAAAGAACATCAAAAAGGTGCTGAAGAAAAATTTAGACAAGTGCAAGCTGCTTATGAGCAGATACAGAAAGAGCGCAGATTTTAATTAAATTTGACTGATTTATACATATCATATTATTCAGGACTTATAATGATAACTATTTTGAAACTTTAATACATATTCATACTTAAAAACAAGTACTAGCAAGAAATATTTTATCCCAAACCCTTTTAAAACTTAAAATAAAACAAACCGTTAAATCCCTAACAAAAAACTAGCTACTCAGGTTGGTTTTTACTAGTTTATTTTATTAACCTAGGATCTCCAGTATTAATATCGAGCTGCCCATCCACTAACTTCCTTTTTAATAAAGAATTCCGTATAATTTTAATAACAGAAAGTAAAGCCATAAATAAAACTTAAAACACTTTCAGAATTGAAATAAGCAATAATAAACTAAATAAACTCTAATTGATTAAACGATTTACCAAGAACCTTTTCATCATTAACATCGAGCCATTTATTCAAAACAGTGGCATAAATAGTACGGAAATCGATTTCAAATTTCAAATCACCATTATCATCCAAATTGCTTAAACTCGCCATATTATTATACAAACCTTGTTTTTTTAATTGACCACCGATAACAAATACATTGTTAGATGTACCATGGTCGGTACCCACATTTGCATTTTGTTTTACACGACGACCAAATTCCGAAAAGGTTAAAATCAAAGTATCGTTAAAGGTGTTATTCATTTTTAAATCGTTTACAAAGGCTTCAACACTTTCAGCATAAATATTTAACAATTTACTTTGTGCTCCCAACTGGTTTACGTGCGTATCAAAACCTCCCAAAGCACTATAAAATACTTTAGTATCCAGCCCAGAATTAATAAACTTTGCAGTAGTTTTTAACTGATTTGCAAAGTGATTTTGTGGGTATTCAGTTTTAGAAGAAAATGTTTTACTGGTTTCGTAAATATATTTTGCAGACGATTCTGCCGAAATCATTGACTTGTACAAATAACCCAAATTATGCTCACTTAAATGTGCATCATCTTGATGTTTTATTACGTTTTTAATATACGGGTCTTTAGATAAATTATACAGCGTTTTAGCATCTTGAGTCGCAATGGCATTCACATCCTCTCCTTTCATGGCAAGCGATAAGCTATCATTTATTTCAATAGCACTGTACGGATGTTTACCATACTGATCTAGATAGCGACCAAGCCAACCACTTTGCGAGTATTTATCGGAGTCGGAGGCTGTTTGCCAAATATCCATTGATCTAAAATGCGAACGAATTGGATTTGGATATCCCACATTGTTTATAATACACAAATTACCATTATCGTAAAGTTTTTTTAACGGCTTTAAACTTTTATGTAAACCAACCTCATCATTTAATTCTAAAATCGCTCCCTTTTTTATCCCTAAACTTGGACGTGCTTTATAATACAAATCGTTTTGATATGGAATTACCGTGTTTAATCCATCATTTCCTCCAGAAAGTTGAATAATTACCAAGCGCCTATACCCCAATTGGCTTTGCGCTACTTTCTCGAATGCTTTTACAAAACTTGGCACAAAAAACAGACTACTTGCAAGCGACGATTGTTTTAAAAATTTTCTTCTATCCATGATTAACACATTTGATATTCGGGTAACGACATAAGTTGAATGCAATATTCTTGCTTTGAAACTTTGCTTAACGATTTTAGATATGTATTAGCATTTTCGTTAATTGTACATGCTAATAGGTAATTCTCTAAATCGGAAATTTCTACATTACTAAAATGTCTATTGAAAATAGACCAATCAGCTTCCGTTTTAAAACGCTTTCCATGTTTCTTTTTAAAATTTTCTTTAGTTTCAACCATAGCATCGTCAGTTCTACCAACCTTGGCTTTAGAAATATAAGCATCATTTAATATAAGCGAAGGCAGTTTTAACCGCAGTGTAATAGTGTTAGAATCTATCCAAGTTCGCCCACCTTTCCAACCAGCGACATTAGGCGGATTCAATAATATTTGTCCCAATAATTTCTGAAGAACGAATAGCTGTTTCGATGATTTAAAATTAACAGGAACAACAGTTTTTAAACCAACCAAAAGCTCTATAGGCGATTTAATTTTTGTACCCATATTTTCCTCGTCATAAAACCAACTAGAAAGCATTAGATACCGCATTAGATTTTCGATGTTGTAATCTTTATAAAACACATCGGCAAGCTCCTCTACATGATTTTTATTGATAGTATCATTAACAAAATAACTATAAATTTTACCACAAATAAATGTGGCGCATTCCTTTTTTTCGAGGATTAAATCGACAATATCATCACCAGTAAAATTCCCTATTTCCCCAAAAAATGTTTTATCAGTTTCATCGTGTGTGCGATTTTTAAAAAGAAAGTCTCCTTTTAAGTTATGGCCATAACCAGTAAAGGCTTTAGCACTTTCTTGAATATCGTATTCGGTGTAATTCCCAACTCCTAATGTGAACAACTCCATGAGTTCTCGAGCAAAGTTCTCGTTAGGTTTTTGTTTTTTGTTTTGCTTGGTATTCAAGTATTTTGTCATGGCGGCTTCCTTAGAAATCGCTTTTACAAAATCTTTAAAATTTCCAAGAGCATGTTCGCGAAGTCGATTATGAAAGTTTTGAGTATAAACGTAATTATTATCTTCACATACAAAATGATTCGCCCAAAAGAGTGTCATTTTTTCTCGTAGCATTTCATTAGAATTCACCAACCTTTCAACCCAAGCAACATTAAGTTCTTTTGTTTTCTGCCGACTTAACTTCTGAAATTTTTTAATATTTGCTTTCGTCTTTTCGTGTGTACCATTTAACAACTCATCGAGCTCAACTGTATCAACTTTTAAAGGTGTTACTTTTTTTGATGCTTCGATGATGCCATCAACTATCTTTTTTTTATTCTTTTTTGAAAGCTTTTCGAGTTTGTTTGGAAGAATACCAAAACCAACACGCCAATACAAATGCTGAATATGATTACTTTTCATATAACTCAATTTAAATTATTGTTTTAAAATTGAAAACAACGAATTTGTTATTACTTTGACTTGGATGAATTAAAAAAGTTTAAACATTTACATATTAAGATAATACAAGTCATATATATAAATGGTTCCGAAATCATTTATTAAAACACAAAACAAACCACTTTATTATAGTATTTAAAAATAAAACATATTATTAAGCATTGTATGCAAGTCTTAACCAAGAAATATAGGTGCGTGAAAATTTCTTCTAAAAAAAAACGTTTATTCCGATAGCTATCGGAATAAACGTTTTTTAACATTATAGTTTTAGACTTAAAGTATTACTTACCGCCATCTAATTCATCTTGCCATTTTAAAAGCTCAGCCCATTTACCTTCAGAAGCTAACCCTGCTTGTTTTGGCCATGTACCTGGTTTATGAATTTTATAACGTTCGCCTCCTGAATCTAAGACGCTTTGGCATTTTTCAATACTACATTCTGATAATGCTTTCCATGTTTTAACATCATGATCATGAAATAATCCTTGAATTTTTGGTCCAATACCTTCAACAACCGTTAAATCGTTTTCTTTTATTTTTTTTCCAAAAACTGCTTTTGCTGCCGCGCCATCAAACACACTTAAAACAACAGGAGCTATTGCTGCTGCAGATAATGATGAAGCTAACGACGCCTTAGTCGATTCTAAAGATGCCTTAGCAGAAGCTTCTGCAGAAACAGATGATGCTAATGAAGCTTTTGTTGTTTTTAAATCACCTTCTAAAGATACTTTACTCAATTTACAAGCATTTAAGTCTGCTTCAAGTTTCGCAATTCTTGTATTGCACTCGTCATGGTTTCCTCCGCCTAAAAGTTTACCTAATAAGTAACCTAATATTGCGCAAATAGCACCTACTAATAATGGGATTAATATACACCAATTCATAATTTTATTTTTTTAGTTAATTGTAATTACTGTTCTTCTGTTTTCTGCTCTACCTTGCTCAGTAGCATTATCTGCAATAGGCACTTGTGGTCCTTTAGATGATGTCTCTATGTTACTTTCTAAAATACCATTTTTAGTTAAATAGTCTTTAGCAAAATCGGCACGTTGTTGTCCTAAAACAACATTTTTTGCAGCATTTCCTGTATTATCGGTATGCCCTACAACTTGCATTTTTACACCCAATTTATCTACACAATGAGATATATCGGCAATTTTTTGACGTTGATCCGCAGTTAAAGCAATAGAAGCTTGGCCCGTTTGAAAATGTAATACTAATGGATTTTCTCTAATAGCATCACATGCCGTTTTTAAAACTTCCATAGAGGATGTATCTGATGCATCTGCCGTGAACACTCCAAATGATAATGGACCAAATAACGTACTATTTTCATCTGGATTAATAGCATCATTTAATTTTCCGTTTGTATCTATTTGTTTAGAAGAAACACCATGTAATACCAAGTAATTTTTAACTTCATTAGCTCTTGCTATTCCAAGATTTGGATATGCAGAATTATTAGTTTCATCACTTTTATAAAAACCTGTAATATCAACAGTTTTTAATGGGTTTGTTAAAAGATAGTCTTTCAACTTTAATACACCATCTCCAATATTACTAGAAACGGGTTGTAAAATTGAAAAATTTGATGTTTTAAAATTAAAGTTGTCATTCAAATTTAAGTTAAAATCACCGTTAGCATCACTAATTACGAATGCGTTTTTGGTTACTTCTTTAATTTCTGGAGTTACAACACTTTTAGTCTCATTTTGTTTTTGTTTACACGTTTCCTTGCCACAGCATACACTACAACATAGAAAATAATACAAAATTGTACCGAGAATAATAGTGAGTATAATTCCTAAAAGATAGGATGTTTTTTTACTCATTAGACTTTGTTTATTAGTTAGTAAAATATAAGTGTTTACAATATAACACTTTAGCTCATACATTAAGAAACAATAAAACAAAAAAAGTCACATTTATAGAAATGCGACTTTTTAAATAAGTGATTTTTTAGATGTTATAAATCAAACTTTATACCTTGTGACAAAGGTAATTCTGTTGTATAATTAATCGTGTTTGTTTGTCGTCGCATATATACTTTCCAAGCGTCCGAACCAGATTCTCGACCACCACCTGTATCTTTTTCTCCACCAAAAGCGCCACCAATTTCAGCACCAGAAGTTCCAATATTTACATTAGCAATTCCACAATCTGACCCTAAAACAGACAGAAAACGTTCAGCTTCCCGTAAATTGTTCGTCATAATAGCCGATGATAAACCTTGAGCCACTTCGTTCTGAATATCAATGGCATTTTCAACATCGCCCGAATATTTCAACACATATAAAACAGGAGCAAATGTTTCATGCTGTACAATTTTAAAATCGGGTTTAGCCTCTGCAATCGCCGGTATTACATAACAACCACTTTCGTAACCTTCTCCCGAAAGCACACCTCCTTCAACTATAATTTTCCCACCTTCTTCAACTACTTTTTGCAAAGCATTTTTATACATATTCACAGCATCGACGTCAATTAACGGACCAACATGATTGTTTTCGTCTAGTGGATTTCCAATACGCAATTGTTTATAAGCATCTACAATGGCTGTTTTTACTTTATCGTAAATAGCTTCGTGAATTATTAATCTTCTAGTCGATGTGCAACGTTGCCCACAAGTACCAACCGCACCAAAAACAGCACCAATAACCGTCATTTTTATATCGGCATCTGGTGTTACAATTATGGCGTTGTTTCCACCAAGTTCTAGTAAGCTTTTACCCAATCGTCCTGCAACTTCTTGAGCAACAACTTTCCCCATTCTAGTAGATCCAGTTGCAGAGATTAAAGGAATTCGAGTATCCTTGGTCATAAATTCACCAACTTTATAATCGCCATTTATTAAACAAGAAATACCTTCTGGTAAATTGTTTGCAGCAAAGACTTCGGCTGCAATATTTTGGCAAGCGATACCACAAAGGGGTGTTTTTTCACTAGGTTTCCAAACACAAACATCTCCGCAAATCCATGATAAAGCGGTGTTCCAAGCCCAAACAGCGACAGGAAAATTAAAAGCCGAAATAATACCAACCACACCCAAAGCATGGTATTGTTCGTACATGCGATGCCCAGGACGTTCGGAGTGCATGGTTAATCCGTGAAGTTGGCGCGATAAACCTACGGCAAAATCACAGATATCAATCATTTCTTGAACCTCTCCAAGACCTTCTTGGTAACTCTTTCCCATTTCATAAGAAACCAGTTTACCTAAAGCTTCTTTTTTTTCTCGTAATTTATCTCCAAATTGGCGTACAATTTCTCCACGTTGCGGTGCAGGCATAGTTCGCCATGTTTTAAATGCAGAAGTTGCCGTTTGCATAACCAAATCAAAATCGGCTTGAGATGTTGTTTTAACCTTACCAATTAATTGCCCATCTACAGGCGAAAAACTCTCAATAACGGCACCATCATCGCTATGCGAAAACTGGTTAGAACCTGTTGATGTTCCTTCATTTATAGTTTGAACACCTAAGGTTTTTAGTGCGTCGTGTATTCCAAATTTACTTGCTATAGCTTCCATCTATTACAGATTTATAGTTTTTGTTTAATTTCTTTTACGAATATACTATTAAAAAGCCGTATTTACTGATATTTACTCTTAAATTCGACTAAGAATAATGTTGCTTTTTTCATCATAAAATCAATCAAAATCATCAAAAACGTTTAACTTTATAAACAATTTAACAAAACCAAAAAACCTAAATATTAAAAAGCGAAGGTGTTTTATTAACAGACCTCACTGTTACCCTCATAAAACAGCGCTCATTTTCATTTAACTCGTCTATTTATGTCTTTTAAAAAACTTTTAATCTTCGTCATTCTTGTCGCTATTGTTGCTTCTTGTAAAAAGAAAGTAGTCGAAACCGATAACATTTTCAAATTTAGAGACTACATCAGTTACACAACTTCAGGAAAAACTTCGGTTGCCAATCCTATTCAA
Organism: Algibacter sp. L1A34; assembly: GCF_009796805.1. NCBI lineage: Bacteria > Pseudomonadati > Bacteroidota > Flavobacteriia > Flavobacteriales > Flavobacteriaceae > Algibacter > Algibacter sp. L1A34. Next base: position 1,170,333 of record NZ_CP047029.1, read on the forward strand.
ATTAATTTAACTAAACCTGTTGAAGGTTGGGAAATGAATCAGGAAATAACCGACAATATTGTAATCACAAAACCACACATTGAAGGTAAACTTACTGTTGGGAACAACCATACATTACTATTTACTCCAGACGAACATTTAGAACCCGACACAGAATATGCCGTTACCATAAAACTTGGAGACATATACAAAAACATGCCAGCTGGCTTTAAGGATTATACGTTTCAGTTTAAAACTATTGCACCAAATTTTAATATTGAAACCAATAATTTGCAATCTTACAGCAAAAAATGGCAATACCTTGAAGGCGTTATCAAATCGGCCGATATTATTTCTATTAATGATGCTAAAACTTTAGTTGAAGCCACGCAAAGCGGAAAAAAATTAAATATTGTTTTTAATGAAGCGAGCGAAACTGCAAAATATTTCGAATTTAAAATTGATAGCATCAATAGAAAGATAGAAGACGATAACATTCTAGTTAAATGGAATGGAAAAGCCATAAAAGCTTCTAATGAAGGTGAAAATATAATTACCATTCCTGGTGTTAATAACTTTACAATTATTGAAGTAGACGTGATTCAATCGCCCGAACAGCATTTATCAATTAACTTTTCCGATCCCTTAAAAAAGCAACAAAATTTTGATGGTTTAGTGACTATTCAAAAAAGTAAAAACTCAAAATATATTGTTGACGGAAATGTTTTAAAAGTGTATCCCTCAAGCAAATTAGTGGGTAACATTCAGGTTGATATTTTCCAAGGTATAAAAAACACCGATGGCTATAAATTGAAAAAAATGTTTTCGGAAACTATAGCTTTCGAAGAACTAAAACCTCAAGTACGACTAATTAGTAATGGTACCATTTTACCAAATTCCGAGGAATTAAAATTCAATTTTGAAGCCGTTAATTTAAGCGCAGTAGATGTACGTATTATCAAAATTTTTGAAGATAATGTGCTTCAGTTTCTTCAAGATAACAACCTAAACTCTAATAATAAATACGATATAAAAAAGGTTGGTCGCCGTATTGCGAAACAAACCATTCAGTTACAATCTGTAGCCGAAAACACGGGGAAATGGAAAGCTTATAGCATCGATTTATCTCAGTTTTTTAAAGCTGATGCAGGTGCTATTTATCGCGTTGAATTAAGTTATAATAAAAGTTATTCTTTGTACGATTGTGAAGCTAACCCAACAACGTCAAACTCCGAAGATGATGACTACAATGATTATTACGAAGAAGAATATTATGAAGGTGATTATTCCGAGGTTGATTCTGAAGATGAGGAATTACGAGAGGAAGCCTATTGGGACAATATAACATACCGTTATAAAGATTACAGCTATAATTGGCGTGAAGAAAACAACCCATGTCACGAAGCTTACTATAACGAAAACAAAATTGTATCACAAAATTTATTAGCTTCAAACCTTGGTGTTATAGTAAAACAAGGCGCAAACAACTCTTATTATTTTGCAGTAACTAATATTTTAAATACAGAGCCAGAAGCGAATGCCAAAGTTTCTATTTATAATTTTCAGCAACAAGAATTAGCGAGCCGAAATACGGATGAAGAAGGCTTAACTTTAATAGATTCTGATAAAAAAGCAGCATTCGCTATTATTTCCAAAGGAAAAAACACTACTTATATAAAGCTTCACGACGCAAACTCGTTGTCGTTAAGTAAATTTGATGTTTCCGGAAATCGATTACAACGCGGACTTAAAGGTTACATTTATGGTGAGCGAGGCGTTTGGCGACCAGGTGACACGTTACATTTAACGTTTATGCTGAATGATAATGCTAATAAATTACCAAGTGGTCATCCTGTAAAACTAGAAATTACCGATCCTAACGGAAAATTAGTCTATAAAAAAGTTACAACAGATAACTTAAACAATGTTTTTAAATTTACTGTACCAACCGCCCAAGAGGATAAAACAGGCCAATACAACGCCAAAGTTTCGGTTGGTGGTGCTACATTTTATAAAGGATTGAAAATTGAAACGGTAAAACCAAACCGACTAAAAATTAAAGTCAATTTTGAAGATGATATTTTAACAAATAACAATCCTCTAAAAGGAACATTAGATGTAAAGTGGTTACATGGTGCCGTTGGAAAAAATCTAAAAGCAGAAATTAAAGCAAAGTTTAGCACGGCATCTACTGCTTTCGAGAACTATAAGCAATACACTTTTAACGATCCTACACGTAATTTTCAAACGGAAGAAACCATTATTTTTGATGGTAAAGTAGCTGAAAATGGTTTAGCACAAATTGATAATAAATTAACCATTGGGAAAAATGCACCAGGTATGCTTAATGTACAGTTTTTGGTACGTGCCTTTGAAAATGGAGGCGATTTCTCTATGGATGCCTTTACTAAACAATATGCACCTTATGAGTCTTTTGTGGGTTTACGCTCACCTAAAGGCAATGCTTATGGATCATTTTTTACAGATGAAAATCAAACTTTTGATGTTGTTGTAGTCGATGCCCATGGTAAACCCGTTAAACGAAATAACCTTGAGGTTAAAGTCTATAAAATCGAATGGCGTTGGTGGTGGAATTCATCATACGATGATTTATCGAGCTACGTTTCTAGTAGTTACCATAAGCCATATTCTAATTCAAAAATAAGTACAGATTCAAAAGGCAAAGGTACTTTCAACTTAAAAATCCCTAATGATGATCGCGGACGTTATTTAATAAGAATTTCCGATCCTATTAGTGGTCATGCTACAGGCCGTACCGTTTATTTCTATAAAAACTGGTGGCAAAATTCGGGATCAAAGGATAAAGAAGCTGCGAAAATGCTTGTTTTTTCTGCTGATAAAGAAAAATATAATGTTGGAGAAACAGCGAAAATAACCTTTGCTTCAGGTAGTGAAGGTCGCGCTTTAGTAAGTATTGAAAACGGTACCGAAGTTTTAGATCGCAAGTGGGTAAAAACTCAAAAAGGAGAAACCGTTGTAAATATTGGCATTACACCAGATATGGCTCCAAATGTGTTTGTAAACATATCTCTTTTACAGCCACATGCTATTTCGGCTAACGATTTACCAATACGTTTATATGGTATAATCCCTATTATGGTAGAAGATCCAGAAACCAAACTAGAGCCACAATTAGCTATGCCAGACGCGCTACGTCCAGAGCAAACATTTGATGTAAAAATTTCAGAAAAAAACAATAAACCTATGACATATACCATTGCTATGGTAGAAGAGGGTTTATTAGATCTAACTCGGTTTAAAACACCAAACGCATGGAACGAATTCTATAAACGTGAAGCTTTGGGTGTAAAAACTTGGGATGTTTTCGATGATGTTATTGGTGCATATTCTGGTAGTATCGATCAAGTTTTTGCAATTGGTGGCGATGGCAGCGCAGCTGGCGGAAAGAATAAAAAAGCCAACCGTTTTAAGCCTGTTGTTACTTTTTTAGGCCCTTTTAAATTAGAAGCAGGACAAAAGAAAACCCACAGCATAAAACTACCAAATTATATTGGAGCCGTGCGTACCATGGTGGTTGCAGGCGATAATAAAAATGAAGCTTACGGTAGTACCGACAAATCTGTTGAAGTTAAAAAGCCTTTAATGGTTTTAGCAACGCTTCCGCGGAAGTTGAGCCCAGGCGAGAAAGTAACGCTTCCGGTAACGGTTTTTGCTATGGAGCCAAAAGTAAAAAACGTAAGTATTAGCTTAAAACTAAGCAACGGAATTTCGGTTGTTGGCGAACAGAAGAAAGTATTAACTTTTGCGAAGCCCGATGAACAAATGACGTATTTTGAACTCGATGTTAGTAAAGCAAAAGGGATAAATACTGTAGAAGTTATTGCAACTGGAAATGGTGAGAAATCCACCTATAAAGTAGAATTAGATGTTGTAAACCCTAACCCAATAACATCTAAAGTTATCGATAAAACTCTAGAAGCGAATGCAAGTGAAACTCTTAATTTCTCAACCTTTGGTGTTGCTGGAACAAATGCAGCAACAATAGAGTTTTCAACCTTGCCTCCAATGGACTTTTCACGTCGTTTGCAGTATCTTATCCAATATCCGCATGGTTGTGTAGAACAAACCACATCGAGCGTGTTCCCTCAATTGTTTTTAGGCGATATTTTCGATCTTACTTTTGATAAGAAAAAAGATATTCAAACTAATATTGAAAAAGGCATTAAACGTTTAGGTCATTTTCAAAGACCAAATGGAGGTTTAAGTTATTGGATTGGTGAAAACTCAGCCAATGATTGGGGAACAAGTTATGCGGGTCATTTTATGATTGAAGCCGAAAAGAAAGGTTTTGTATTACCACTAACTTTTAAAAGTAATTGGATAAAATATCAAACACAATCGGCTCGAGATTGGCGACCAAGTTACCGCAGTTATAATTCCGATTTAGCACAAGCTTATCGTTTATACACTTTAGCCCTGGCAGGAAGTCCAGATTTATCGAGTATGAACCGTTTACGTGAATTTAGCGAAATCTCTAACGAAGCTAAATGGCGCCTAGCTGCTGCTTATGCGTTAGCAGGACAAAAGGAGGCAAGTGATCGTATTTCACAATCGGCAAATATCAACTTCAAACCTTTTAAAAACAACTATTACACTTACGGATCGGTAGATAGAAATCGTGCCATGGCTTTAGAAACTATGGTACTTACCAAAAACACCCAAATGCGCGATCTCGCAGAAACGATTGCTAAAGATTTATCGAGCGATAACTGGATGAGCACACAAACCACAGCCTTCAGCTTATTAGCCATGGCTAAAATGGTAAACACTAACGGTGGAAAAGCACTTAATTTAAGTTACTCTATTAATGGAAAAGAAGAAACCATAACTTCTAAAAGCGCTATTGCACAACGTGAGTTACAAGTAAACAATGGCGCCAACACCATAACGTTTACTAACCAAAAAGAGAACTTGATTTATGTACGTGTTTTAAACTCCGGAAAATTACCACTGGGTAACGAATTAGTGGAACAACGTGGTTTAAGTGTTTCTATTATCTATAAAGATTTAGACGGAAATAAAATGGATATTTCAAAACTACAACAAGGTCAAGATTTTGTGGCAACCGTTCAGGTTAGTAATTTGAAAGATTCTAGCGTAAACGATATTGCATTAACACAAATATTTCCATCGGGATGGGAAATTGTAAATACACGATTTACAGCTTTTGGCAGTAGTACAACAAGCCAAGCTCGTTTTACTGATATTCGTGATGATCGTGTAAACTTCTATTTCGATTTATCTGAAAAAGGAAAATATAGCACCAAAACGTTTAATGTAATGCTGAATGCATCGTATTTAGGAACTTACTATTTATACGGAATTCAAGCGGAAGCTATGTATGACAATGACTTTTTAGTAAGAACTAAAGGGCAATGGGTTGAAGTTGAAAAGTAAACTTTAAAGACTAAAAAAGACCCGATAGATTTTAAAATCTATCGGGTCTTTTTTTATATAACTAATTAAAAATTATACTAATCTAAATGATAAATTTCCATAATATCATGTAAATACTTTTCAAAATTGATTTTTAAATCAATTAATTTACCAGTATGTAAATCGAATACCCAACCATGCACTTGTAAACCTCTATCTCTATAAGCCTTTTGTACAGCTGCCGTTTTAATAAGATTAACACACTGTTCTTTTACGTTAAGCTCCACCAAACGATCGTATTTTTTCTCTTCATCTTCAATGCTATTTAATTCTAATTTATGAATTCTATAAACATCACGAATATTACGTAACCAAGGGTTCAAAATACCTAAATCTGCCGATTGCATTGCAGCTTTAACTCCTCCACATCCGTAATGCCCACAAACAACAACATGATCAACTTTTAAATGATCTACAGCATAGTTTACTACAGACATAACATTTAAATCTATACTAATAACCATATTAGCAATGTTACGATGTACAAAAACTTCTCCAGGACCTAAACCCATTAAATCCTCGGCTGTTACACGACTATCACTGCAGCCAATATATAATAATTCTGGATTTTGCCCTTTCCCTAAGTCTTCAAAATAATTTTCTGAAATAGCTAATTGCTTCTTAATCCAATCTTCATTACTTTTAAATACTTTATCTAAATCCATATTTTATATTTTTTCCTCTCTAAGAAAGTAAGATTAGGTTAATTAATATCTGTTATATTACTTTTCACCCATTGTAAACAAGATTTAAAATCTTTAAAAATATGTTCATTTGGAATAAAATCTGGAATAATATCAATACGTTCCATCATGTATTGCGGCTGTCTTAGTAAACCAACAAAAAGAACTTCAACATTATTCTTTTTAAGCTCCTGAAGCATATCTTCCATAGCATATAAACCCGATTGATCCATATACTGCATACGACCTAACCTTAAAATAACGGTTTTAGCTGTATTCGGAATTTGTAACGTCAAGGCCTGAAAATCGCTTGTAGACCCAAAGAATAAGGGTCCTTTAAGGTGTTTGATAAAAACCTCTTCTTTCAAGTTTTCGGGGAAACCAACTTCATCTGCCCAAGTTTCTTCTTTTAAAGATTTCACATCCGACCGTTCGGCTGTTAAGTCTCCAATTTTCTTCATAAACATTAATGAGGCAATAATTAAACCAATACCTACAGCATAAATTAAATCCCAAAAGGTTGACAACACTAATACAATAAGCATAATTAACACTTCGGAACTTAGTTTTAAAGGCCCTATTTTAATATCTCTCGGCAAACTAGGAATGGCTTTTAAACCTTTATAATCCATAACCCCAATACCAACAGTTATTAAAATACCCGCTAAAACAGCAGCAGGAATTTTTGATGCTATCGGTCCAAGAGCCAACATAATTACTAATAACATAATACCGGCAATCATTCCGGATAACTTGGTTTTCCCCCCTGCATTAATATTTACAACCGTACGAATGGTAGCACCTGCTCCAGGAATACCTCCAAAAAGTGCAGCAATACTATTACCTATTCCTTGACCAATTAATTCTTTATTTGGTTTGTGTTTAGTTTTTGTCATATTATCTGCAACCACACTTGTTAAAAGTGAATCTATAGCACCTAATAAGGCTAAAGTAAGCGCAGTAAACACATAAGGCGTTACACTACCTAAACTAAAGCTTGTAAACATTTCGAGTTTAGGGACTGGAATGCCACCAGGGATTTCAGAAATACGTCGATAACCTAAATTAAACCCATAGGCAATACCCGAGACCACAACCAATGCAACTAATGTACTTGGCACCGCTTTGGTAATACGTTTAAAACCATAAATTATAAATATGGTTGCTAATGCCAAAGCCAATTCTAGCCAATCAATATTTTGCAATGCACGCGGCAAAACTTTAATAGCACCAACCGTTCCGGAGGCTTCTTTAGCAGCCAAGGTTTGCGACTCGATTAGTATTTGCTCTGGAGTAATACCTTTGGCTTGACTAATAGTTTCTTTAAAATTTTCGAGTACTAATATACCTTCACCGGCTTCTTCTTTAAGAATATTTTCAAGCATCACCTCTTCTGCCTGTGGCTTAAATTGTGCTACAAACTCAACATCTTCCTTTGGGTAATAACCTATAGATGGTAAAATTTGAGTTAAAAGAATTATAACACCAATAGCCGTCATAAACCCAGATACTACTGGATAAGGAATATACCTAATGTATTTACCAAGCCCCAAAAGACCTAAACCTACCTGCATTAGCCCAGCTAACATAAAAACAGTTAAAATAGCCGGCAGTGCTTTTTCTACGCTACCATCATTTGCTGCAACAATACCAGCAATAACAACCATACTTACCGCCGTCATTGGAGCTGTTGGTCCAGAAATTTGTGTATTAGTACCTCCCAATAATGCTGCAAAAAAACTAATAAATATAGCTCCATAAAGACCTGCTTCCGGCCCTAAACCAGACGAAACTCCAAAAGCTAATGCTAATGGTAACGCTACAATACCTGCGGTAATTCCACCAAAGGCATCTCCTTTAATATTTGAGAATAGGTTCTTCATATACTTATTTTAACTTTTTCTCTAAGTTAACTTAAATTTTTAATGATTTAAAAATTGCAGACCTTCTTTTATCAGAAATTAACAAAAGCAATCTAATTGATTTAATCACTGTTAGGAGTCTCAAAAAACTAATTCACATGCCCCAACTCTGATCGTAAGTGTTCCGAAAAGGCATAACCTAAACCGCTTACAACATCATAATTTCTGTGTTGTAATTTGCAAAGGATGCCCATTGCTTTTTAGTTTTTGTTTCCAACATCTATAACCCAATTTACTAAATCATTTTCTTCAGCATATATAAATATAGGTAACATTAACATCACTGCTAATGCTACCACAACTTATTTTTTTTTAATAAAGGAATTAACTATTTACGCTTATTTAATAAAAACTTACAGCTCCTGTATTAACATCATACATAGCCCCAATAATTTTTATTTCTCCATTTTTTTCCATTTCGGTAAGTATTGGACTTTCCGCATGAATTCTATCAATCATTAATTCCACATTTATGTGTGATACTTCATCAACAAATTCTAAATTTTTCGAAGTTCTTAAGCTTTCATCTCTAGGCTCTGAAACAGCCTTAACTGCAGGCGTTATTTTTTTAACTAATTTAGTTAAATTACCCATTTCGGCATGGTCGCAAGCACCTTTTACAGCACCACAACTAGTATGCCCTAAAACTACAATAAGCTCTGTGCCTGCCAACTTACATGCAAACTCCATACTACCTAAAATATCTTCGTTTACAATATTACCTGCAATACGAATACTAAAAATATCTCCTAACCCTTGGTCAAAAACCAACTCAGCAGAAACTCTAGAATCTATACAACTTAAAATAGTGGCAAATGGAAATTGTCCAGAACTGGTATCGTTTACTTGTTCTAAAAGGTTTCTATTTGCTTTTAAATTATTTTGAAATCTTTGATTTCCTTCTTTTAAATATTGTAATGACTTTTCAGGAGTCATTGTCGATTGTGTTTCTTTTGTATGTGCTTTCATAATATTTTATTTATTTAATTTTTAAACAGCTAATTTTTGTGTGCTACCCGTAATAAAGAGCGACACGTTAACGCTGTTAATTACACCTTTAACTTCCGCCTTATTGTTAGCGCTTGCATCAGTGTTATCTGCACGGTTTATAAACAATAGATTTACATGACTTTTCTCTAAGTAATTCGCCAAATTCTTAATAGTATTATCATTTTTTTCAAACACATAATCTACGCCTTTATTGATAGAAGAATCAATGTTTTCTTCTGCTTTATTCGAGCTATCTACAATATTGAACGATTTTAAAGGCTTACTAGTTTTAGCTAGTAAATCTTCCGTAAAGGCTTGATTAAAATCTTGAGATTTTCCATTTAGCAAACCAATATGCAAATCGGTTTCAGGCGATATCCAATTTTTGTTAGAAACTATCATTACTGGACCTTCATAGGTTTTTAAAACAAAATCGGTAATATTATCACCAACTAATTTTATAACCTTAGAATTTCTTTTTCCTAAAACAATAATATCTGGTTTTGTTGCTTTTATGTAAGCTTCAATTTCAGATTTCACATTACCAATACTCAAATTAGAAGTAATATTAACGCCATAAGTTTGGCTTAATGGGTTTATAGTTTCTTTAATTTTATTTCGCGATTGGTTTTGCTCATGATTTAAAGCACGTATCGCCGATAACTGACTATCGGTGCCTATAACATCGGTTGGTTTTTTTACATGAAATAAATCGACCTCTGCATCTATCATTTTAGACAAACTAACAGCGCTTGTTATTGTGCTATTAGTGTGTTTCTTTAAATCTGAAAGCACTAAAATTTTAAATTTCTTATTTTTCATAGTGATTTAGCTTAAACTCAAATTAGACTTCTCTCTTTCGTTAAAAAACTTAATAAAACTCGATGGATTTTCGACAATACCGCGTTTAGAAACAAGCTTAATGTCAATATTTCTTTCTTCAGCTTTAAATAGAAAATCTTCAAGAATCTCGATAATATCATTATCTAAATACCGCGTTTTAATAAGATTAATTTCCAAAATTGTATCGATCGGCAAACTATCTAACTCTTTTAAAATAGCTCCTTTATTGAAAAATGTAACCTCTTCAGCTAAAGTCATTTTAATTTTATGTTTACCATTGCTATTATCTTCAATATGAAGAAAATGCGAATTCTGATAACTTTTTAAAAGTATAACTACAATACCTACAGTTAAGCCTAAACCAATACCCCAAAGTAAGTCGATAAATACAATACCTAAAACAGTTACTGTAAAAGGGATAGATTGTTTCCAACCCATTTTATACATTTTAAGAAACAAACTTGGCTTCGCTAATTTATATCCTACAACTAATAAAATAGCTGCTAAAACTGATAACGGAATCATGTTTAATAACTTAGGAATAACCACAACCGATATTAATAATAATAATCCGTGAATTATAGCCGACATTTTTGACATACCACCCGATTGAATATTTGCAGAACTACGCACAATTACCTGAGTGATAGGCAAACCACCTATTAAACCAACAATAATGTTACCTGTACCCTGTGCTAATAATTCGCGATTGGTTGGTGTTACATTTTTATGTGGATCTAACTTATCGGTAGCCTCAACACTTAATAAAGTTTCTAAACTGGCTACTAAAGCAATGGTGAAAGCAACAATCCAAACATCAGGATTTGTAATTTCCGAAAAATTAGGAAAACTAAACTGCCCTATGAATGAAGAAAAATCTTCTGGAATTGGTACGCTTACAAGGTGAGATGAAGCAATGCTTAATGTATCACTATCTTGCGTTACAACAAAATAAATAATACCAGAGACAACCGCTACAAAAGGCCCCTGTATAACTTGAAATATTTTAGCTTTTTTTGCTAAAACCTTATCCCAAAATAGTATAATTCCAAGACCTATTAGGCCAATTACAAGCGAACCTAAAATAAGATGATCGGTAATATTTAGTAAAGCAGAAAAAGTATTCTCACCAGAACTTTCAACAAAACTATCGGCTCCTTCCACCTCAGCATCATAACCAAAAAAATGTGGAATTTGTTTTAAGATGATAATAATTCCGATACCGGTTAACATCCCTTTAATAACTGAAGACGGAAAATAATACCCGATAACTCCAGCTTTTAAAATACCAAAAAGTATTTGGATAACACCACCTAAAACAACAGCTACTAAAAAGTTTTCGAAACCTCCTAACGTGCCAATAGCAGTTAAAACAATAGCTGCTAATCCAGCAGCCGGACCACTAACACCAAGGTTAGAGCCACTTAAACTACCAACAACAACACCGCCAATTACGCCTGCAATTACTCCTGAAAATAGTGGCGCACCACTAGCTAATGCAATACCTAAACATAATGGTAATGCAACAAAAAATACAACTATACTCGCTGGCAAGTCACTCTTAATATTTTTAAACATAGATAAATTCACTTTAGCCGAAGCATAATACTTCAGCAGTTTTAATAATTTTTAATAATTGAATTGAACAAAAATGTTCAATGACTGAAAAATTATTAAGAGAATTTGGGTGGTGGAGAAATTAAATTAAGATATGGTTTCGAGTACTTTTTAACATAAAAATTTAAATGATTTTTTTCTTGCTTTAAGCTTACAAAATCCTCGTTATCTAGATTTTCTAAAATAATGTCTTTTATGTTTTTAATTTTTGGGTTACCGTTTTCTTCTTCTTCTGCCATAGAGAAAAACAAAGAAATATCAACCGAATCATTAACAATAGCAATTACGGTTGGCGCTGATAGAAACACCAAAAAAGCAAATAAAAAGAATATAGAAACTAAGTTTCTCGACATTTATTTTAAATTTTATCAACCGCTAATATACTATTAAAATTTTATGGGGATATTAATAGCATATTAAAATGCTGTTAATATTTTAATATCTTCGGAAGCTAACCATCCCATTTTGCCATCGGATAGTTTTATTTTTTTCCAATTATCAACAGAATCTATAACCTGAACCTTGGTTCCTTCATGAAGTCTAAAAGATTCCTCACTACGTAAATTAGGTTCGCTTTTAACCTGAGTTTCTTGAGCAAAAACGATAGCTGGTTTATCTTTTTTATCCAATGCGTATTTCTGAAAAGCGAATGCTAAAGTCACGCATAATAATATAAGTGATAAAATACTTCCAATAAAAGTTAAACGTTTTCGGCCAGTAGAATAAGCAAAGTAATAGATTAAAAATAATATCACGAACACAAACACAAGTACTACAGTTGCTTTTGCCCAAGCATCAAACGACATACTATTAGTGATGTTTTTAAATAATTTAGAAAAGCCAACATTTGGAACCACACCAATAGCATCTACCGTCATATTTTGCGCAAATGCCAAATTGTTTTTAATGTCTTTATCATTTGGAGCCAACTGCAATGCTTTTTCATAATAAAAAATACTTGGCGCAATATTGTTAAGCTTGTAATGTGCATTAGCCATATTGAAATACAAATCGGCCGAATGTTTTTTAGTGCTTAAAATATCATCGTATTTTTGAATAGCTTCGGCATATTTACCTTCATTATAAAGTGCATTACCCTGCTTAAAAAGAGCATCGTTTTGAGCAAATAATCCAAAACTAAACAAAAACGAAAGTATGTATAATAAATTTTTCATATTAACGTGCTTGTTTATCAATTAACGAAATAGTTTTAGCGGCTTTATCATAATCCTCCTGCATGGTTACAATATCTATTGGCGTGTAACGCGCTAATTCACAGCTTTCTAAAATACTTTCAAAATCCTTTATTACTTGAGCATCTACTTCTTTTTTCAAAAGTAAAACAGTTATTTTATCTTTACTCAATTCGTTGGTTTCAATATGTAATTTTGCCTTTAAATAATTATGCAATGCTTTTTCTAAAGCGATATAAAACGCTTCTTTTTGACCTAAAGATTTCTTAGCGCTACTTAAATATTTCTTAGCTAATTTATCTGCTTTTCGAATACGGTTTCCGTAAACATCGGCATCTCTACTTGCTTTCTTATTACGAAAAACAATAGCAATCGGTATCACTAAAAACGGTAATAATAACAAGCTCCAAAACAAATTAGTTTTAAAGAAATCATTAGGTTTTATACTCGTGAAATTAGTTTTAGTTTTTATAAAAGCAAACTGGTCGTTGTTTAAAACTACTGCCTGTTTATTACTATTAGCATTAGTATTCTCAGTATTTGCGTTAGCATTGTTTAATGGACCGTTTTGTACATCGATAATAATTTCATCAGAATTTAATCGCTTATAAGTTTTAGTATTTAAATCGAAATATGAAAATGAAATACTAGGAATTGGATATTTACCTTTATACTGTGGTACTACTGTATAACTATCTAAAATATCACCTTGCATACCCGCAGAATTCGTTTTCACGTTTTCTGTATGTTCCGGTTCATAAACCTCTAATGAGCTTGGTAATGATAGTCTAGGAAGTTTAAAAAGCTTTAAATTACCATTTCCTTTAACTCCTACTTTTATTTGAAGTGATTCCGAAGCATCTAACACTTGTTTTGAGCTCGTAACATCGAAACTAAAACTACCAACAGCACCTGTAAAATCGGCAGGTTTACCTTGCTCTGGCAAAGGCTTAACTGTTATAGTTTGATTACCCGCTGATACCGTTCTACTTACTCGCGTCATTAATGACCCGCCAAAAATATCACGACGGTTTGTTGGAACACGCATAGAGAGATTTAAACTCAATGGCTCAATGTTCAATTTCCCTGTTTTTTGCGGATATAATACTGTTTTACGCAATATTAAATAGCGATAATCTTCTCCTTTAAATTTACCGTTTTGAACTTTTTGACCTTTCGTATCTATATTCTGACTCCAAAAATCATTATATCTCGGGCTATCAATTTCATTCCAATTATCCACTGCAATATTTGGCGACACATAAAGCTTATAAACTATCGAAATAGCCTCATTTAAATACGGATTGGTTTTCGAAATTTCGGCAACCAAATGAATGTTTTCTGAAGCAATAAAGTTAGGATCATTAGGATCTTTAGGTTTATCTACTGCTGCGGTAACTACAACTTTCACAGGAATTGTTTTATAAACTGTGCCATCGATAACAATAGTAGCTTGAGAAATTGTGAAATCGCCTCGTTTCTTTGGTGTTAAAAAATAGGTGTATGTTTTTTTATAAGTACGCACACCATTAATCCAAGAGTTACTCACAGATTGGTTTGGCCCACTAACATTAAAGTTTGAAAAATCTGGCGGATTAAAATTATCGCCATCTTTATTCATTTCAAAATCGACACGTAAACGCTCATTTACACCTAATGTTTTCTTACTTACCTTGGCTTCAAATTTAACTTGAGCAGAAGCCATACTTGAAATAAGAACGAAAAATAATATGGATATATGTTTTACTACTTTCATGTTTTAAATTTAAAAAACTTTAAGAATTTTAAAATCTTTTGGATACTGAAAACTGACTGCTAAACTACCAATCCTTTTCGGCTTTAACCTTAACTCCTTGTGCTTTTTCAGCATTCATTTTTTCTTGAACCTTTTGTTCTTGGTTATTCATGGCTTCAAGCAAGTTTTTCATTTGCTGAGCAGACATTTGTCCTGGTTGTGGTTTAGGTTGTTGTTGCTCTTTTTTATCCTTATCGCCATCTTTACCTTGATCTTCCTTTTCATCTTTAGGCTTACCTTCATCATCTTTTTTATCGTCGCCTTCCTTCTTTTCTTTATCGCCCTCGTCTTTTTTGTCTTCTTTATTATCGCCTTCCTTGTCTTTGTTATCTTTATTTTCCTTATCGTCTTTTTTATCCTTGTTATCCTTCTGGTCTTCGTTTTTGTCTTTCTTATCGTCTTTATTTTGGTCTTCTTTATCTTGCTGCTCCTTCGCACATTCTTTCGCTAGACCTAAATTATAACGTGTTTCATCATCTGCAGGGTTATTTCTTAACGCACTTTTAAAAGCTTCAACGGCTTCTTTGCATTTTTTACCTTTCATTAAAATAGTTCCAATGTTATGGAATGCCTTATGTTTTTCAGATTTTGAAGTTGCTTTTTTTGCGGCTTCTTGCAACCTGTAAACAGCCTCATCAAAACTACCTTTAGTATAATAAGCATTCCCTAAATTGTATGCACCCGCAATACTATTAGGGTTTTCTGAAATGGCTTTTCTATATTCCATTTCCGCAGAAACATAATCATCTTCATTTACCAAATTATTGCCCTCGTAAACATAATCATTGGCTTTTTTGAGTGCTTGTAACTGTGCTTTTTCTTCATCTTGCGAAAAAGAAAAAAGGGTTACAAATAAAATTATAAGTGTTGCTAAGTATTTCATTTTTAAATTGTTCTATCTAAGATAAAAAACTTAGATTTTTTTGTTGTTAATGAAATTATAAATTCTCATTAAATAAATTCAATTTCTTCAACCAGCCTGTTTTTCGTTCTAATAAGAAGATATCTATCAGTAAAAAGAAAACTCCCAAACCCAAAAACCATTGAAACTGATCTTTAAAATCGGCAAATTGCTTGGCTTCAAACTCCGTTTTGTCCATACCGTTTAATATTTCACGAATCTTTTCAACCACATCATTAGTGTTTTTTCCGTTAATATATACACCATCCGCTTCGTCGGCTATCTTTTTTAAAGTATCTTCATTTAAACGTGTAATTACCGTTTCACCTTGATTGTCTTTCTTATAATTTAAAACAATCCCATTTTTTTTAAGAGGAATTGGCCCACCTTTCACATCGCCAACACCAATGGTAAATATCCGAATACCTTCATCATGCGCTTGTTCAGCATAAGCTAAGGCATCTTCACTATGATCTTCACCGTCTGAAATAATAATTAAAACACGATTGGTTTGTTCCTCGTTATCAAAATAAGTGGTTGCTAATTTAATAGCTTCATTGATTGCTGTTCCTTGTGATGACAACATATCGGTATTCATGTTGTTTAAAAACATTTTAGCCGATCCATAATCTGTAGTTATAGGTAACTGCGGAAATGCTTTACCTGCGTATGCAATAATACCAACACGATCACTAGCCAAATTGTTAATGATTTGCGTTACTAGTTGTTTCGATTTTTCTAATCGATTTGGCGCAATATCTTCGGCCAACATACTTTTAGAAACATCGACAGCAAACACAATATCGACACCTTCACGCTTTACCGTTTCTAGTTTTGTACCAATTTTAGGGTTCACCAACGCAATAGTTAAGCACAAGAATGCTAAACTTAAAACCACCACTTTTAAAATCGATTTAAACAGCGATTTATTCGGGCTTAAACGTTTTAATAACTCTTTATCGGCAAACTTTTTTTGTGTTCGGTATCTCCAAAATTGAAGCAACAAAAACAATACGATTATTACAGGAATAATCGCTAAGGTCCAAAACCATATTTTTTCTTCTAATTGAAACATGTATCAGTATTCAGTTTTTCAGTATTCAGTTGGCAGTCAATCTTAATACTGTCTACTTCTTTTTAAATAAAACTTTTAAACAATGTATTACGCAATAGTAATTCTAACAACAATAAAAAGCCTGCTAAAAGCACTAATGGTCTATATTTTTCTTCGTAATTATAAAATTTAAACTCTTCAACATCTGTTTTTTCGAGCTTATTGATTTCGCTATAAATTTCTTCTAATTTCTTATTATTTGTGGCTCTAAAATATTTTCCACCTGTTACGGTTGCAATTTCTTTTAATAAAGTTTCGTCTATTTCAACTTTAATTCTACCGTATTGAAATTGGCCCGTTCTAGGATCGATAGCTACCGGAGATAACGCCATACCATTGGTTCCCAAACCAATGGTATAGGTTTTAATACCATATTCAACAGCTAGTTCACTCGCAATTTTAGGATCTATAAAACCAGAATTATTAACACCATCGGTTAATAAAATAATAACTTTACTTTTAGCTTTACTATCTTTTAATCGGTTTACAGATGTTGCTAAACCCATACCAATAGCAGTTCCGCCTTCAATAATATTATTGTACTCAATACTTTTTAAAGAACGTAAAACAATCGCTTTATCACTGGTTATTGGTGTTTTTGTATAGCTTTCTCCAGCATATTCTACCAAACCTATTCTATCATTTGGTCGACCTTTAATAAACTCTGCGGCAACTTCTTTTAAAGCGTCTAAACGATTTGGGCGTAAATCTTTCGCCAACATACTCGCCGAAACATCAATAGCCATAACAATATCGATACCTCGTGTGGTTTTTGTTTTAGATGAAACATCTACCGTTTGCGGTCTCGCCAAAGCCATAATTAATAAAGCTAAAGCCAATAAACGTAAAGCAAACATGATGGGTTTCAATTTTGTTAACCAAGAACTAGTTACTTTAAACCCTTTTAAACTCGATATTTTTAATTCTGCCGTTTGCTTGTTTCTCTTAAAGATATACCACAAAACAGCTAGTGGTAGCAAAAGAAACAACCAGAAAAATTCTTTATTTACAAATTCGATGCCTTCAAACATTATTCTTCTGCTTTTTTAAGTTCAACGGAATTTATAATACGTTCTACAATTTTATCGGCATAATCATCGCTTTTATTCCAAACAATAGAAATACGCTGTAAAATATTTTTAGTTGAAAATTGTAAAATCACATACTCACCTTCATAAAACTCCTTAGAGTTTAAAATCGGGAAACTTGCAGTTCCATGAGTTTTTAATCCTTCAGCGCCATTTGGAGTCGTAAACTTATCGCTTAATACAACAATATCTGTAACTCCAGCTTGCTCTAACTGTTTTATAGCCCCGTCTTGAGCTTGTTTTAAATCGATATCTTCTTCCGGATTAGCTTGCTTTAAAACAATGGTAGACACATCGACACTAAAGAAGTTTAATAAACTTCCATAGCTAAAACTTGTAGCACTCATTTGGGCTTTTGCTTCCTCTGGAAGCTCTACCGAATTACGTTTTAAAACCTTTGGTGTTGTAATAGTTATTGGCGGAACACCATACGCACTAGTTACCCAATCACCTTCTAAAAGCTCAATACTATCGTGCCCAATAATGGTATCTTTCACATAACTAAATCCATATTTTAAAGAGAAGCCTACAAAAGTTGCTATCATTAAAAACACCGCAATCACTACGGTTAAAATAATTTTATTACGCTTCTTTTTACGCGCTTGCTCTTCACGATATTTTTCATCTAAAAGTTTTTCTTCCTCAGTTGGTTCTGGTAAAGCTTCTTTTACGTTGTCTATTTCAATATCTATTGTACTTCTATCTATTTTTGCTAACTCAACATCTGGAGCAGATTTCGCGAATTTCACTAAATCGGCACGTTTTAAAATACTTTCTAAGTTTTTAATATCTTCTTTACTCAAATCAACTTGATTACCTTCTTTCAGTATATTTAAACGCTTTATCAACTCATCGGTTGTGCTTTCTAATGCGCGATCATAAACTTTTTCGTCTAAATATTTTCTGATAATAAACGTTAATTCAGAATAATAATCTTTTAAATTTTCTTGTTCTAAATAGGTGCTTTCATCTAACTTCACCAAGGCTAATTTTGCACGATCGTATGGTGGCAATAAAGCAATTTTTTCTTCTTCGGAAAGCGGCTTTTTACGCCAAATAAACCAATATAACAGAAAACCAACGGCAGCAATAATTAACAATACTATTAATACTGTTTTCCACCAATCGCTAGAAGATTCTTGAACCTCGATAATAGGTTTAATATCATAAAGCCCTTGTTTTGTTGTATCTATTACTACATTATTAACCTCAACCTTTAAGGAATCGGTGAAAAATATTTTAGTACCAATAATTATTTTTTGACGGGGAATGGTGTACGAACCCGAATCGAATTGTGTTAATCCGTATTTTTTAACAAGATTGTATTTGTCTTTATTCTTTAAGGTATCTACGGCATAAGATTCTATCATTTCTAAAGGAGAAAAAGATTGCCCCTCTGGAAAAACGACTAAACTCGTAGTATCGGTTTCAACTTGAATATGATAGGTAATTTGCTCACCAATTTTTATTGAAGTAGAATCGATTGCCGATGTAACTTGAGAAAATGAGAAAAAAGAAAACAAAGAAAAGAAGATAGCCAGCATAACGGAACATTTTCCGATGGCCGACACTTTGTTTGATTTATTTATATTTTCTATAATATGTTGTTTCACTTTCAATATTTTTTTAATTCTTATTTTAGAATTATGCGCGGTGTTTAAAATAACCTAATAACTTTTTAACGTAACTTTCGTCCACTCTACAATCTATTGCGCCTGCTCCAGATTTAGTAAAACTTTCTTTATAGTATTTTGCCTTTTCGTGATAAAATTTACTGTAGTTTTTACGTACCGTTTTTGATGATGTGTTTACTAACATAAATTCACCTGTTTCTTCATCCTGCATTTGCACCATCCCTAAATTAGGAATATCTTCTTCACGCTTATCGTAAACTCGAATTCCAGTAACATCGTGTTTTCTAGCAACAATTTTCATGGTTTGAAAATAATCGTCTGCAATAAAATCTGACAGAACAAAAGCAATCACTTTTTTCTTCATCACGTTTTGCATAAACTTTAAAGCTTCGGCCAAATTAGTCTGTTTACTTTCTGGTTGAAATTCTATTAATTCTCGAATAATACGAAGTACATGCGAACGTCCTTTTTTAGGCGGGATGTATAATTCTACCTTATCAGAAAATAAAATAAGTCCTATTTTATCGTTATTCTGTGTTGCAGAAAAAGCTAAAGTTGCAGCAATTTCTGTAACTACTTCATTCTTAAATTGACTTTCGGTACCAAATAGTTCCGATCCCGAAACATCAACCACAAGCATCATGGTAAGTTCACGTTCTTCTTCAAAAACTTTTACGTAAGGTTCGCTATAGCGCGCGGTAACATTCCAATCTATATTTCGAACATCATCGCCAAAATTGTATTGGCGCACTTCACTAAACGTCATACCACGCCCCTTGAAAGTGGAATGATATTCACCTCCAAAAATATGATCAGACAGTCGTCGTGTCTTAATCTCAATTTTACGTACTTTTTTTAGTAATTCTTTAGTATCCATGTTTTCAGTATGCAGTGTGCAGTCTTCAGTTAGCAGTCATAACAAAATAGTACTCAAATAAGCCATTACCTACCTCAATACCGTTTTACTGTTAACTCATTCTATGGTACTTCAATCTCGTTAACGATTTTATTAATAATATCTACAGACGTTACATTTTCAGCTTCAGCTTCGTATGTAATACCAATTCTATGGCGCAACACATCGTAAACTACAGCACGAACGTCTTCTGGAATAACATAACCACGACGTTTTATAAAAGCGTAACATTTTGCTGCAGTAGCTAAATTGATACTACCACGAGGCGATGCTCCAAATGAAATTAATGGTTTTAAATCGCTAAGTTTATATTTTTCCGGATAACGCGTTGCGAAAATAATATCCAGTATGTATTTTTCAATTTTCTCGTCCATGTAAACTTCACGAACCGCTTCTTGCGCTCTTAATATTTGAGCTACAGAAACTACAGGATTTACTTTTTCCCAAGATCCTTTTAAATTAGAACGCATGATAAGTTGTTCTTCATCTAATTTAGGATAATCTATCACAGTTTTTAGCATAAAACGATCGACCTGTGCTTCCGGTAAAGAATAAGTTCCTTCCTGTTCTACGGGATTCATCGTTGCCATTACTAAAAAGGGTTTATCTAACTTATAAGTTTCATCACCAATAGTCACCTGCTTTTCTTGCATGGCTTCTAATAATGCCGATTGCACTTTTGCTGGCGCACGGTTTATCTCATCTGCTAATACAAAATTTGCAAAAATAGGTCCTTTTTTAATCGAAAAATCATTAAGCTTCATGTTGTAGATTAATGTTCCAGTAACATCGGCCGGTAATAAATCTGGCGTAAACTGAATACGGCTAAAACTACCATCTACAGCTTGTGCCAACGTATTAATCGCTAATGTTTTTGCTAATCCAGGAACACCTTCTAATAAAATATGTCCTTGTCCTAATAAACCAATTAGTAAACGCTCCACCATATGTTTTTGGCCTACGATCACTTTGTTCATTTCAAGCATTAGTAAATCAACAAAAGCACTTTCCTTTTCAATTTTCTCGTTTATCGACTTAATATCAATTGTACCTGTTTCTTCCATTATTTTCTAGTAATTTAAAAGCCGAATATACAGCTCTTATTTTGAGTAGTGCAAATTGTTAAAATTTTTCGGTTGAGGCTGTTAAAAATTGGTTAAAAATTAAAGCAAATTCAATGATTTCGCACTTTAACCTATTATTATGATAAGTTTTTCTTAATTATTTTTTTATTTATTTTAGGAAAAAGCCTTTAAATTATAATTAATTATAATGTATATCCGTAAACATCCCTAAGTTGTATTAATTTACTTATCTTTAGCTAGTTGTAATTTATTTAATTTATGGATATATTTTCTTTTGGAGTTCATTTTACTGATGAATCAAGTTGTCGCTTACATTTTAAAGAACAGCGAGATAAACAAGGAGTGATTTGTCACCGTTGTCAGGGGAAAGATCACTATTGGTTAAAAAATAAGTGGAGTTATCAGTGTAAATCCTGTAAAGCCAGAATTTCTTTACGTAGTGGAACTATAATGGAAAGTTCCAAGTTATCCTTTATGACTTGGTATAAAACTATATTTCTAATGAGTACTACAAAAAAAGGTTTTTCAAGTAAGGAAATACAGCGTCAATTGGGTTTAAAACGTTATGAGCCTGTTTGGGCAATGGTTCACAAGTTACGTAAAGCAATGGGAGAGCGAGATGATCGATATACTTTAGAAGGCATGATAGAAATGGATGAAGGTTATTTTACAATAGAAGCCTCAGAAAATGATCATAAAACACAGAAATCTGGTCGTGGAAGTAAAACTAAGTCAAATGTTATGATAATGGCAGAGAGTACAGTGCTTGAAAATCTAGATACAGGCGAAGTTGAGCGCCAATGTAGATATTTTAAAGCTAAAGTCCTTACGGATCATAAACCACAGGGTACTGACCAAACTTTACAATCAAGCATTGATGGTAATCAGAATATTGTTTTTACAGATCAAAGCACATCATATGTGAATATAGCCGATTATGTAGAGATACATGTGAGTAAAAAATCTAATGAACAGACAACTAAGGAAACTTTAAAATGGGTGCATATAGCTATTAGTAATGCTAAAAGAAATTTTGTAGGTACCTATCATAAAATTAAAGCTAAATACCTCCAATTATATCTTAATGAATTTGTTTACAAACTCAACAGAAGATATTTTGGAGATAAGATATTTGACAGGTTAGTAATAGTTAGTATCACAGCTAATGGACATTAAGCGGATATACATATTAATTATTAAACTAAGTAAACTGCAATATGTTTTTAAGTATTTTTATAGATGAATTAAATTGAATAAAAAAACAGCATGACAAGAACAGCCTTAATTACAGGAGCAACAAGTGGTATTGGCAAAGCAACCGCCTATGAATTTGCTAAAAACGGAATTAGATTAATACTGTGTGGCCGACGACTAGAACGCCTAAACATCATACAAAAGGAACTAAAACTCCTAACTGATGTACATATTCTAAATTTTGATGTACGCAACAAGCAAGCCACCCTTGCTGCTATTGATAATTTGCCTGACAATTTTAAAACGATTGATATTTTAATAAATAACGCAGGAAATGCACATGGCCTAGACGCTATTAATGAAGGTAATATCGATGATTGGGATGCTATGATAGATATAAATGTAAAAGGATTACTTTATGTTAGCAAAGCCGTTATCCCCAAAATGACAAAACGAAAATCGGGACATATTATTAATATTGGATCCTCGGCAGGAAAAGAAGTTTACCCAAAAGGGAATGTGTATTGCGCCAGCAAACATGCCGTTTTAGCGATCACGGAAGGTATGCGCATTGACTTAAACCCATACGGTATTAAAGTTGGAGCCGTAAATCCTGGTATGGTGGAAACCGAATTTTCAGAAGTACGATTTAAAGGAGATACTAGTGCTAATAATGTTTACAAAGGTTTTAAAGCTCTAGAAGCCAAAGATGTTGCCGATGTTATATATTTTGCAATTTCCCGACCGCCACATGTTAACCTTGCCGATATTTTAATGTTTTGCACAGCACAGGCTAGCTCTACTATTATTAAAAAAGAAGCATGATTAATAAACGCCTTCTCATAAAACACCTTTTAGCTCACAATGACGAGAACAGTTTTTATGACAAAAAGCGGAAAATTGATATTGGTCACAAGGAAGGAAAAGCTAAATTTTTAAAACACGTTTGTGCCTTATCAAATAGCAACCCCAAGAACAACTCGTATATTGTAATTGGTGTTGAAGATGAAGATAATAATATTGTTGGTGTCGATTTTTTTGATGATAGTAAAATTCAAAATTTAATAAATGCATATTTAACCAATCCACCAATTGTTCAATATGAAAACATTCCGTTTCCTCATTTACCAGATAATAAAGTAGTTGGCTTAGTAACTATTAGACCAACAGGAAAACTAACATCACTCAAGAAAAATGTTTGGAAATATTATGGAGGCTCTGTGTTTTTTAGAGACGGAAGCATAAGTATGCCAAAGGTTTTCGATGTTGAAATTGAAGACGTAAACTCTGAAATTGTTGAAGCCATAGAAAAAAACGCCCAAAACAATATAGAACACACGCTCGATGGGGTTTTCGACTTCATGAAAAACCGAGTAGATTACAACCCGCAATATAAAGTGTTTAAAGAATATTTTGTAATCTGTTGGGCCGGACAAAAAAAGATAACGAAAGATCAAGTTTATTTTTCAAGAGTAGATATTAAACTAATAAACGAACAGGTACTTCTCTTTTTTTCAGCACTTGACGAAGTATCCATAATAATAGACGATGATACTTTTAAAATTATTGAATATGTTAATTTAGGGTTTCAAAACTCAAATAAATATTATCCATTAGAAGAAACCGTTATTAAATTTGAAAATAATGTCAGCTACACTATTGAAACTAAACTTCTATTTCAGCCTCCACAGTATGATAAAAAACTTTTATACCACATTTACAATACCAATAACGCTATTTTAGAAAAACTAAAAAAAGGACTAACAATAACCAAAGAAGAAGACAACGATTTAAAAAACCTACCAGTCACCTATTTAATTTGTTACCTTAACTTATTTCATGAAGCTATAGATAAACTCAACGAAGCCAAACCTTATTTAAAATTATACAACGGAGAAGTTTACACCTTATACAAAGAAACCATCAGGGTTTTAAGAAAAATAAAATATAGTTAACCATAAATTAACATAAAAAATAGCTATTAAATAAAATTAAGATTAAATTTGTCATGCTATTAATCTTTTTAAGATATAAACCTTGATGCTAGTTTTTAATTATATTAAAAACAGTTCAAGGTTTTTTTTGTTAAAAAACCACAGAACGATTTAAGTGAATACAAATATTTCTTAAATGAAACACACTATTCAACAAATAAAAACGTTAAAGCACATGATAACAAGCTCAAAAAACAACCTTTTATCGATACTTTTAGTCGTTTCACAGGTATTTATACGTAAATAGTAGATTTAATCCTTTGTTAGTTGAGTTTTTTTAATATTTTTACCAGATAATGACAATACAAAACAAAAGAATATTTGCCTCAATCTTATTTGTATTAATAAGTTTTGTATGTACCGCTCAAGGTAACATGCCGCCCCCGCCATTACCTCCATCATTCCCTGGCTTACCAATAGACGGCGGAGTGATTATAGGAGCTTGCGTCGGTGTATTTTATGGTGCTAAAAAACTATTAAAACGAAGCTAGTTTAGCCACATATTTCCCTAAAACATCAAATTCGAGATTAACAACACTACCTTTCTTAAAGGTTTTGAAGTTCGTATGCTCATAAGTATAAGGTATAATAGCGACACTAAAACTATCCTTTTTAGAGTTCACAACAGTTAAACTTGTTCCGTTTACAGTTATGGATCCTTTTTCAATAGTTAAATTATTGTTTACATCAAAATTGTAACTAAAAGTAAACACCCAACTTCCATTTGCTTCTTCAACATTTGTACAAATTGCGGTTTGATCCACATGCCCTTGAACAATATGCCCATCAAGACGATCACCTAATTTCATGGCGCGTTCTAAGTTGACCTTATCATTAATTTTTAAGGTATTTAAATTAGTTTTATCTAGTGTTTCTTTAATAGCGGTAACGGTATACTCATCATTATCTACAGCTACAACCGTTAAACAAACCCCATTGTGAGCTACACTTTGATCTATTTTTAATTCCGAAGTTATTCCGCTTTTAACGGTAATATGCAGATTATCTAATTCTTTTTTTAGGCTTGAAACTTCTCCTATATCTTCAATTATTCCGGTAAACATAGTATTATCTGTTTATTTAGTTAAATTTGCAACAGCAATTGAATTTCAAAATTACAAACAAAAGTTGTCTTTTTTAATGAAGCAAGCAGAAAATATAATAGTAGGAATATCTATAGGAGACCTAAATGGTATAGGTGGAGAAATTATTTTAAAAACTTTTGAAGACGAAAGAATTTTAGATTTCTGTACACCAGTTATTTTTGCATCTATAAAAGTAATGAGTTTTTTAAAAACCCATTTTAACTCGGGCATAAACTTTCATAGCATAAATAGCGTGAATCAAATAACCACAGGGAAAGTAAATGTATTTAATACATGGAAAGAACCTGTAAAAATTAATTTTGGCCAAGAAGATTTAAAAATTGGTGAATATGCAGTAAAATCTTTAGCATCGGCAACCAAAGCTTTAAAAGATGGAGATGTTGATGTATTGGTAACCGCTCCAATTAACAAACATAATATACAGTCTGAAGATTTTAAATTCCCAGGGCATACCGATTATTTAGCACAAGAATTAGAAGGAGAAAGCCTCATGTTCATGGTAACCGATACTCTAAGAGTCGGCTTATTAACAGACCATGTGCCCGTAAAAGATATATCAACACATATTACAGCCGAATTAATTCAGCAAAAAATAGCAACGGTATACAAATCCTTAGTAACAGATTTCAACATACAAAAACCAAAAATTGCTGTTTTAGGTATTAATCCGCACACAGGAGATAATGGTGTTATTGGTAGTGAAGATGATGATATATTAAGACCAACACTTAAAAAAATAAAAGAATCTGGCAAACTAGTTTACGGCCCTTATGCCGCAGATAGTTTCTTTGGATCGGATAATTATAAAAATTTCGATGCTATAATTGCATCATATCACGATCAAGGCCTTATTCCCTTTAAAACCTTATCATTTGGTCAAGGCGTTAATTTTACAGCAGGACTAAATAAAATACGCACTTCGCCAGATCATGGCACAGCTTACGAAATAGCAGGAAAAGGAGATGCTAACGAAAATTCATTTAAGGAAGCTTTATTTACTGCTTTAAAAATATACAAGAACAGAACTGAATTCGAAGAATTAACTTCAAACCCATTAAAAAAAGCCCCTCGAAACGAACGCAGTAAAAACTATAAAGACAGGTAGTAATAGGTGTTTTCTGCCATAAACACGATATATCTTTCTTTAAAAGAAAGATATAAACAAAAAAAAGTTCATAAGTAACGCCACGTAAATAAAAATTTATATATTTGCAGGCTCAAATTAGAAGTGATAATGAAGCCATTAAAAGAGTTTACAATTCCATTTGTAGGGTTAAAGATCGGCAAACATCAATTTAAGTTTGATATTAAACAAGCGTTCTTTGAACATTTTGAGTATGAAGATTTTAACAATGTAAACGTTAAAGCAGATGTGATCTTAGAAAAAAAGGCCACATTGCTAGAGTTAGATTTTAAAATCTCAGGTTCTGTTAACGTAAATTGCGATTTAACAAACGAACCTTACGACCAATCGATTGAAAACGATTTTCATTTGGTGGTTAATTTCGGTGATGAATATAACGATGAAAACGTTGATATTCTAATACTACCTCACGGTACTTACGAAGTTAGCATTGATCAATACATTTATGAACTAATTGTATTATCTGTTCCAATAAAACGTATTCATCCAGGTGTAGAAGATGGAACATTAGATTCCGACATACTTGATAAATTAGAACAATTAAGCCCTGGGCTTAAAGAAAAAAACGAACAAAACGAGGATGATATAGATCCTCGCTGGAATACATTAAAGAAATTATTAACGGATAAATAAACATATAAAATGGCACATCCTAAAAGAAAAATCTCGAAAACAAGAAGAGATAAAAGAAGAACACATTACAAAGCAACTGCGCCACAGATTGCTACTTGCCCAACAACAGGTGAGCCGCATTTATACCACAGAGCACATTGGCATGAAGGTAAATTATACTATAGAGGTCAAATATTAATTGACAACTCAGAAGTAGAAAACGTAGCATAACATTATGCATGCATATAATAAAACACTCATTTATGAGTGTTTTTTTTATGAAATTACTTTTCGAATAGCAAAAAAACGTAAATTGCGTAAAATTCCGCTCGGTTTAGTGGTTTTTAAAACAATTTTGATCGTTTTTGTTCAATTTTAATGATTTTTCAGTCAAACCAACTAAAAAGTTATGAGTAAAATCTCTGCAGCAATTACAGCTGTTGGTGCTTATGTACCGGAATACGTATTAACCAATCAGATCCTTGAAACGATGGTTGATACAAATGATGAATGGATTACTTCTAGAACAGGAATTAAAGAACGCCGTATTCTTAAAGACGATGGTAAGGGTACATCGTACCTAGCAATAAAAGCCGCTCAAGACCTAATAAACAAAAAAGGTATTGACCCAAAAGATATAGAACTTGTTATTGTTGCTACAGCAACTCCAGATATGAAAGCTGCTTCAACAGCATCATTTACAGCATCAGAAATTGGTGCTATAAATGCTTTTTCTTTTGATATGGACGCGGCATGTTCTAGTTTTTTATTCGGAATGTCTGTTGCTGCTAGTTATATTGAATCTGGCCGTTATAAAAATGTATTGTTGATTGGAGCGGATAAAATGTCTTCAATTATTAATTATAAAGATAGAGCCACTTGCATTATTTTTGGAGATGGAGCTGGAGCAGTTCTTTTCGAACCTAATGAAGAAAATCTAGGCTTACAAGATGAATATTTAAGAAGTGACGGAACAGGTCGTGATTTTTTACAAGCCACTTACGGTGGATCATCTCATGCCTTAACTCACGAAATATTAGATCAAGGTGGGCAATATGCTTTTCAAGAAGGTAGAACCGTCTTTAAAAATGCTGTTTTTAATATGGCCGATGCTGCTGAAAAAATATTAAAACGTAACAACTTAACTAAAGACACTGTAGATTGGTTAGCTGCGCACCAAGCAAACAAACGTATTATTGATGCAACAGCAAACCGTATGGATTTACCAACAGAAAAGGTAATGATAAACATAGAAAAATACGGAAACACAACATCTGCAACACTCCCTTTACTTATAAACGATTACGAATCCCAACTTAAAAAAGGAGATAACGTTATTTTCGCTGCCTTTGGAGGTGGATTTAACTGGGGATCTATTTATTTAAAATGGGCTTATAACACAAAGTAACTACCAACCTAAAAAACCAAAATTATGGATATAAAAGAGATTCAAAACTTAATTAAATTTGTTGCAAAATCTGGAGCAAGCGAGGTTAAATTAGAAATGGACGATATTAAAATCACCATTAGAACAGGCTCAGAGTCCGATACAACTATCGTACACCAAGTCCCTGCAGCTCACCAAATGCCACAAATAGCGCAACAAGCAGCAGTACCCGTAAATACAGAAGCAGTAGCACCAGTAGCTGCAGCACCTGCCGACGAAGATTCAAAATATATTACTATTAAATCACCAATTATTGGTACGTTCTATAGAAAACCATCACCAGATAAACCTTTATTTGTTGAAGTAGGTCAAAACATTGCAGAAGGTGACGTACTTTGTATTATAGAAGCCATGAAACTTTTCAACGAAATCGAATCTGAAATTTCAGGAAAAGTCGTAAAAATATTAGTGGACGATTCTTCACCAGTAGAATTCGACCAACCTTTATTCTTGGTAGATCCATCTTAATTTGAAGTTTAAAGTTTAAAGTCTAAAGTTTAACACCAAGTGATAAACTTATATTCTCATAAACCATAAACTCTTAAACTCTTAAAAAGATATGTTTAAAAAAATATTGATAGCCAATAGAGGTGAAATAGCACTACGTGTTATTAGAACCTGTAAAGAAATGGGCATAAAAACGGTTGCGGTTTACTCAACTGCCGATGCCGAAAGTTTGCACGTAAAATTTGCCGACGAAGCCGTATGTATTGGCCCAGCAGCAAGTAGCGAATCTTACTTAAAAATGTCGAATATAATATCTGCGGCAGAAATTACAAACGCAGATGCCATTCACCCAGGATATGGTTTTTTATCAGAAAACGCTAAGTTTTCTAAAATCTGTGAAGAACATGGTATCAAATTTATTGGTGCATCTCCAGAGATGATCGATCGTATGGGAGATAAAGCAAACGCTAAAGAAACCATGAAAGCTGCTGGAGTACCTTGTGTACCTGGAAGTGATGGGGTTATAGAAACTTTTGAAGATTGCATACGTATTGCCGATGAAACCGGTTACCCTGTAATGCTTAAAGCCTCTGCCGGTGGTGGTGGTAAAGGTATGAGAGGTGTTTTTAAACCAGAAGATTTAAAAGACGCATGGGATTCTGCAAGACAAGAATCTAAAGCTGCTTTTGGAGACGACGATATGTACATGGAAAAACTTATCTTAGAGCCGCGCCATATTGAAATTCAAATCGTAGGTGACTCGAACGGTAAAGCATGTCATTTATCAGAAAGAGATTGCTCAATCCAACGTCGTCACCAAAAATTAACAGAAGAAGTACCGTCCCCATTCATGACGACTGCTCTACGTAAAAAAATGGGAGATGCCGCTGTAAAAGCAGCCGAATATATTAAATACGAAGGCGCTGGAACCATTGAATTCTTAGTTGATAAGAATCGTAACTTCTACTTCATGGAAATGAATACTCGTATCCAAGTAGAACACCCAATTACAGAACAAGTAATAGATTTCGATTTAATACGCGAGCAAATTTTAGTAGCTGCAGGTGTGCCAATTTCAGGTAAAAACTACACGCCAAAATTACACTCTATAGAATGCCGTATTAATGCCGAGGATCCATTTAACAACTTTAGACCATCTCCAGGACTAATAACTACATTACATGCACCAGGAGGTCACGGCGTTCGTTTAGACACTCACGTATACGCAGGTTACTCTATACCTCCAAACTACGATTCTATGATTGCAAAGTTAATTACAACTGCGCAAACTAGGGAAGAAGCCATTAGTAAAATGAAACGTGCGTTAGATGAATTCGTTATCGAAGGCATCAAAACAACTATTCCGTTCCATAGACAATTAATGGATCATCCAGATTATTTGGCAGGTAATTATACCACCAAATTCATGGAAGATTTTGTATTAAAAAAACAAGTTGAAGAATAAATAATTAAAAACTCCGGAAATCATTTTCGGAGTTTTTTTGGTTTAAACCCATTCTATAAAAATAATTTGGGCGTTACCACAAGGGTCGGGCTTTCCGCTATATCTTTATTTGCGCAAAACCTGTCTCAGCTCCCAAAAAAGAATTATTCAAGTAGCGAAGTTCTAACCACCAATATTTTATTTCTTATAAAGCACAAAAAAGTATGCCGCATCAATCCCTAACGCGAACTCGGCTTTAAAACAAAACACCGTAAATTAAGAAAATCAATCTTCTTCATTAATCAATACAATCCTAATCACCCCAATTAAAAATACACTATTTTAGTCGCCTTGAACACAAAACAACAAATGAAACAATCTATAGAAATTAAGCAAAAACTATTCAAGATATGTTTAGAATCTATAGATTCTAGGTTCCAGACCATACAAAATACTATAAACGAAATTCAGGAATCTTTAACTTCAGAAACCAAAAGTAGTGCTGGAGACAAACACGAAACAGGTCGCGCAATGTTGCAATTAGAACGTGAAAAGGCAGGTAATCAACTCGCTGAAATAAACAAAATAAAAATAGCTCTTTCCAAAATTGATGTATCAAAAACATCACAAACTATAGGTTTAGGTAGTATTATTTATACTTCGCAAGCCAATTACTATATTGCTATTAGCTCTGGTGAATTAACATACAACAACCAAAAATTCTATGCCATTTCACCAAACACACCTATTGGGCAGTTGCTAATGGGGAAAACAGTTGAGGACTCTATTAAGTTTAGAAATCAAAATTTTAAAATTAAATCTGTCTTATAGTATTTGAGTGGCAAAACCAGATAACAAATTATAATCTTTTATATAAAATGTTTGTATTCCTAAGCTTTCCGCAGCCTTTATATTATCAATAGAATCATCAATAAATATAGATTCTTCAGCATTTAATTTACTATCATTTAAAACAAAACTAAAAATATTTTCATCGGGTTTTCTAATCCCTACTTCATGAGAATAATAGGCTTTTTTAAATAAATCATTAAACTTAGAACCGTTTGCCTCTTCATATTCATCTAAAAATTTTTTCTGATGAATGGCATTCGTATTACTTAAAAGATAAACATTGTATTTACTTCTCAAGCTTTCTATATATGCAATGCGCTCTTTTGGTATATCTAAAATCATGGCATTCCAAGCCGTTCTAATCTGCTCGTAACTTGGTGTTTCATTAGATAAATTGAATAAAGCTTCAAGATACTCGTCTTCAGAAATTTTTCCTATTTCAAAATCATAAAAAAAAGAATACTCATAATGATGTCCTGTTTTATTAACAATATCAGTTATCCCGATAGTTTCCAATTCGGCTATGGCTTTAGGAACGTTTAAATTCAGAATAACACCACCTAAATCGAAAATAATATTTTTTATAGTTTTCATTTCTAAAGTTTCTTCGTAATGAACAATGTAACAATAACAGCCCTTATCTAGGCGAACCCAAAAATAAATAAATTGAATTAAAGTTGTAACCTCTTCATCATTTACTTTGTTTTTTTATTTTTTCTTTAAAATCAGGAAAATCACCCTTTCATTATGGGGTAATCTCCTTACTTAATAGGTATAGAATTAATATAATTTTACAATATTATTAATCCATTAAACTAAAAGTTATGCCACATTATGCACAAGGAACCACAGGTTGGACAAAATTAAAAGGTTACCAAGCTCTTTGGGATCCAAAAATTGACCTCGGTAAATTCTATTTTACAACATTCAAAGGAAAAAGAGAAGAAACACCATACATGACATCTTCTAATTTCGCTAGAGTTTTAGATATTTTAAGAAATGAAACACCTGTTTACGGTAATTCAAGTACAGGTTCTGTAACTACCCAAGGCGAAGAAGTTGGGGAAGAAGAAAGTTGAAATTAACACAAATCTATTATGTAACCTCCTCTGAGTTTAAACCTATTTACTATAAAAAGGAGTGAAGATTGCCCCCATAATCTTCATTCTTTTTTTGTTTAAATTTTTTAATAATAAAGACAAACTTCTGAATCAATTTTAAGAAGGCTTTCGTGTTCAAAAAACACTAATTCTCCGTTCAAATCTGCTTCAATTAAATAATAATGTCCTTTAAAATACACTCGTTTAATAATAGCTTTTAATTTAGAATCTTGCACTACATTAAGTTGATGTGCATAAATAATCTGATTATCAATCTCATTAAACTCACCAAAAAACGAAGCAATTAAAGGGGTTTCAGGATTTTTAAAAAGATCTTCTGGTGTGCCTTCAACTTCAACTTCATGATTATTTAAAATGAGCATTCTATCTGCAAAACCCAACACATCTTCTTTATCGTGTGTAGCCACAATACATGCAATGTTTTTCAATTTTAAATACTTAAAAACATTACGGCGTAAGGATTGTTTTTTAAAATTATCAATATGGCTAAAAGGTTCATCAAGCAACATAATTTCGGGTTCCTTTGCCAAAGCTCGTGCCAGTGCTACCCGCTGTTTTTGTCCACCACTTAATGTTTTTACTTTTACATTAGCAAACTCAGTAAGCTCTACAACTTCAAGTAATTCTTTGGTGCGTTCTTGTTTTTCTTCGGGATAAAAATTAGAAAGAAACGCACCAATATTTTCAGCAACCGATGTAAAAGGCATTAAATCGAATTCTTGAGCAACGTATTTCATAAAATCATACCCCACAACAAGATTATATTTTGGTCCAAGTATTTCTGTATCTCCCCAAAAAATATGACCAGCGTTTAAATCGAACTCCCCATAAAGCAATTTTAAAAGGGTGCTTTTTCCGGAGCCGCTTTCACCTATAATAGAAAGCTGCTCTCCTGCTCTTACAGAAAAAGAAATGTTTTTTAAAATCTCGGTTTTATTATATGAAAAAGAAATATTATTAACTTGAAGCATTTGTGTTTTTTAATGAAATAAGATGCACTCGATCTTGATTTAGAAATTATTATTAAGCCTGAGGTAATTAAATCAAGATTTTATACTTTAAAGAATCTCAAACAACTTACCTGGTAATGGTCGTACAACACCTTTTAACTCCATGGTTAATAAAATGCTAGCTACTTTAAAAATAGGCAAATTACAACTAATAGCAATAATATCTAGCTGCTGTTTTTCGTTTTCTTTTAAATAATTGTAAATCACCTTTTCGGTGGCGTCCAACTCTACAAATAATTGTTTTTGTATAGCAGGCTTTTGAGCATCTTCCAATTGCCAATTTAAAATATAAGGCACATCTAAAGGAGTGGTGAGCATATGTGCACGTTGTTGCTTTATTAAATTATTACAACCTACACTTTGGCTATCAGTGGTGCGGCCTGGTACAGCAAATATATCACGATTATAAGAATTTGCAATATCAGCAGTTACCAAACTCCCACCTTTTTCAGCCGATTCTATAACAATTGTAGCTTCGCTTAAACCCGCAATTACTCTGTTTCGTTTTAAAAAATTGTTTCTATCAAAATTATCGGTGCTCCAAAAGTCGGTAAAAAACCCACCATTTTTCTCCATATCTACCATATACTTTTTATGCACTTTTGGATAAATTTGATTGAGCCCATGCGCCAAACAAGCTACAGTTTGCAAACCATGTTTCATAGCTGCTTTATGTGCTGTAATATCTGCGCCGTAAGCAAAGCCAGAAATAATTACAGGATTATAAGGTTTAAGCGTTTCTACTAATTTTTCACAAAAGGCAATACCACTTGTGGTAATTTTTCGAGCGCCAACAATACTAATAAGCCTCTGCTTTTTTAAGTTAACATGCCCAGATTGAAACAATAAAATAGGTCCATCAATACAATGTTTTAGCTTTTCAGGATAATCTTCATCTTCAAAATAAGACACCTTAATATTATTTTCTTCAATAAAACGCATCTCTTTTTCTGCTTCTTTTAAATGATGAGGTTTAAACAAACCCTCTAAAATAACGTTACCAACACCATCAATTTTAAGTAAATTTTGTCTTTTCTCTTTTAAAACTGCTTCGGGAGAGCCACAATGAGAAATTAATCGTTTTGCTGTAATATCTCCAATATTGGGTACATGTTGTAAGGCTAAAGCGTAAAGTAAATTATTTTCTATCATTGTAAAATGCTTAATTTCAACCTACAATAAAAGAATTTTTAATCTGTTAATAAAAACATCGCGATAAATTTTATCGAAAACTATAATTTTCTAACTTTGTGTTTATGCAACTAGATACTTACATAAGCGACTTACTATATAGATATGAATGTGTTACCATCCCTGAGTTGGGTTCGTTTTTAACACAATCTGTATCTGCGACTATAAACGAAAATACAAACGCGTTTTTTCCTCCTAAAAAAGTTTTGTCTTTTAACGAGCAAATTCAAAAAAACGATGGTTTATTGGCGCATTATATTGCCGACGTAGAAAAAATATCTTTCGAAGTTGCTAATAAAAAAATTGCAACACACGTTAAAACTTTAAAAGAGAGTTTAACAGAAGGCCAAATATTAACCTTTAAAAATATAGGTGATATTGTTTTTAGCAACGAGGGCAAAATTATATTCGAGCCATCTTACCAATTAAACTATTTAACCGATGCTTTTGGATTATCTCAATTCGAGTCTCCAGCAGTAACACGTGAGGTTTACAAAGTAGAAGCCGAACGTATAGAAAAAGTAATACCAATTGCGGTTACAGCAGAAAAACGTAAAAGCAGATCCTATTTAAAATACGCAGCCATAGCAGTTGTAGCCTTGACACTTGGCGGTTTAGTGGCCTCTAATTTTTATGTGAATCAAATAGAAACACATAACCAATTGGCACAACAAGAAGCCGAAAAACAGTTAGATACTAAAATACAACAAGCTACCTTTAATCTAAACCCATTACCAGCAATTACCCTTAATATTACTAAACAAACCGGTAATTTCCATATTGTAGCAGGTGCTTTTAGAGTAGAAGAAAATTGCGACAAAACAGTAGCACAACTCAAAGCCGATGGTTTTAGCGCTCGAAAAATTGGTACAAATAAATACGGATTACACCAAGTTGTCTATGCTAGTTATGAAACCCGCTTAGAAGCTCGCAAAGCTTTAAACACTATAAAAGCTTCGCATAATAAGGACGCTTGGTTACTTGTTAAAAAACTCGATTAGTAGTTTTCACAAAACCCCCGTTCTATTACTGCCATAATTGTTAACTTCGCCACATCTTAAACCTAATTATTTTTGATGCAAGCAAAAACACCCGAACAATCTAGAACCATAATGACAGATTTGGTTTTACCTAGTGAAACCAATCCTCTAAATAATTTATTTGGAGGCGAATTATTAGCACGAATGGATCGTGCAGCCAGTATTGCAGCTCGCCGCCACTCGCGTCGCATTGTGGTTACCGCCACTGTAAACAATGTAGCTTTTAACCGTGCCGTGCCACTTGGCAGTGTAGTAACTGTAGAGGCTAAGGTATCTCGTGCCTTTAAAACCTCAATGGAAGTTTTTCTAGATGTTTGGATCGAAGATCGCGAATCTGGCGACCGTGCCAAAGCCAACGAAGCTATTTACACTTTTGTAGCCGTAGATGAAACTGGTCGTCCAATTCCTGTGCCAGAAATACACCCAGAAACCGAACTCGAAATAGAACGTTATGATGCCGCATTACGCCGTAAACAATTAAGTTTACTACTAGCTGGAAAAATAAAACCTAACGAAGCCTCGGAACTAAGAGCTCTTTTTGACTAAAATCATGAAAAATAATTTGGGAGTTACCACAAGTGGTCTAGCTTTATTCGTTAGTTGTTGTTTTAAATTAAGCAACTCATGAATATAAATATTCACTATGCGCTTCCTTCTTTAGTAAGGGACTTAAATACACCGTTCAAGATCTAACATACTAGTTTACAAAGACCAATTCCAAAAACGCAAACATCGGTTTTTTTCGCCTAAAAAAGTTATATTTACAGCATGCAAATTCCAAAAGGAAAAAAAATATATTTCGCCTCAGATAACCATTTAGGAGCACCAACAAAAGACGCTTCCTTTCCGCGCGAAAAAAAATTCGTAGCTTGGTTAGACGAAATAAAACAAGACGCCGCAGTTATATTTCTAGTTGGTGATTTATTCGATTTTTGGTTCGAATACAAAACCGTAGTACCAAAAGGTTTCACTAGAACATTAGGAAAACTTGCCGAAATATCGGATTCTGGAATACCAATTCATTATTTTGTGGGTAACCACGATCTTTGGATGAATGGTTATTTTGAAGAAGAACTTAACATACCCGTTTACCACAAACCAAAAGAATTCACGTTCAATAATAAAATATTTTTTATTGGTCATGGCGATGGTCTAGGCCCGTACGACAAAGGCTATAAGCGCATGAAAAAAGTGTTCACCAATCCTGTTTTTAAGTGGTTGTTTCGCTGGGTACATCCAGATATTGGAGTAAGCATAGCGCAATACTTATCAGTAAAAAACAAACTTATTTCGGGCGACGACGATGCCAAATTTTTAGGAGAAGAAAACGAATGGCTCGTGCAATATGCCAAAAAAAAGCTGGTTAATAAACATCGTGATTATTTTGTTTTTGGACACCGCCACTTACCAATGGAAATCAATCTTGGTCAAAATTCAGATTATCTAAATCTTGGCGATTGGATTCAATATTTCACCTACGGCGTTTTTGATGGTGAACAACTTGAGTTAAAAACTTACGAGATTGAAGACCCTAAATAATTAGAATGTTTTTTAACGCTTTAAAGTAAAGTGGCCTGTAAACTGCTGCCCGTTAATGATAATAACATACCAATAATCGTCTGTTTCTAAAAGTTCTCCAGCAAATAATCCATCCCATAAAAACGGTGCATTTTCAGAAAACTTCAAAAGCTTTCCATAACGATTAAAAATAGAAACTTGCGTAGATTGATAATATTCTATTCCTTTTAAAGCAAAGCTATCATTTGCGCCATCTCCATTTGGTGTAAAAAACTTAGGAATAAAAAAATGAATGAATTGCATGGAAACGATCTCGTCGCAATTCTGTTGTTTCATATAAATAGTATAATTACCGCCTTCAATATTTGTAAAAATATTATTTGGCTGAAATATATTTCCGGTAATAGAATATAAAAAATCACCTTTGTTCTCCGTAGTAATTACAATACTTTTACCAACAGACTCGACAGATGCAATAATTGGTAAATCTATCTGCGAAAGCGTTATTATTTTTGTTACAGCACAACTTTCATTTGCAACTTCTACAGTATAAATTCCGGCTTGATCTACATTTATAACCTCAGTGGTTTCACCAGTATTCCATAAATAAGTTGCAGTAAAAATATTGGTGTCGGCATGAAGTTCTATACTTTCATTTTCGCAAAACTCCAATGTTTCATCTTCAACTTCAGGAATTTCAAAAAATGTAATACTCACTTCAGTTCGCGTATTAGAAATACAATTTCCGTTTACAGTTTCCGCTTCAGCGTAATACAACCCATTTGTTGTGGCATTATAAGTTGTGCTATTCGCTTGGAGTAAAGTTCCGCCAATTGCAGCACTATACCAATTTACAACAACTCCTGAAGGTACCGTTACGCTTAACGGCGTAGTATCGTTCTCGCAAACCAAAACATCTCCATTACTCGCTGGTGCATTGGGTTGTGGAATAACTCGCACTTCAAAAATATCGGAAGTAGAATTACAAGAATTATTGGTTAAATTAACAACGTCTTCAGCAACTTTAACTCTATAAAATGTAGTGTTATTAAGTGGTGGTGTAGTATATTTTTCAGCATTCTCACCAATAATATCTATCCAGTTTATACCATCATTACTTTCTTGCCATTGATAAAAATGACTTGAGAAAATAACAAAATCAGGTGTCACGGTTAATTCGGTTGAAAACGGCAAGTTATCTTCACAAACATCAATATGTGTTTCGTTTAAAACATCTTCAATAATAACGGTATCTCCGCAGGTTTTAAAAACAATATCGTCTATCGCTAAATCATTTCCACAACCTCCAATACCATTATTCAACATTTTTAAAATAATAGATGTTTGCCCAGGCTCCGATTGAAAAACCAACGCATATTGCCTCCAATCTGCGCTTGAAGTACCATAAATGTCTCCAGTATTACCACTTGCTAATAATTGCGTATCGGTATTATCCCAAATTTCAAACTTTACATTAATTGGAATGCCTATACCGCAACTATGGTTGGCGGGTAATAAATTTACCATCCAAGACGAAAACTCATAAGTTGTGTTTTCACACAAACCACTAATAGCCGTTCTATAAAATTCGCCAGAAGTATAATCGGCATTAACCACTAAACTTCGCCCGTTGGTATCGCCCGCAGTATGATCGGGTATATCGTGCCAACCAAACCAATTTGTTCTATTAGAAATGGTATAAAACCCATCAAACGGCTTTACACTAGCAAAACTGTATGTTGTTGTTCCTGCTGGTAATGGCACATTATTTGTACCTACCCCAAACGTTTCAGTAAAAATAGGATCGCCAGAATTACCGCTACAAAACCCCAATTGTGCTTGGGCTTTTACAGCGAGTAAAAAAATAAATAATATTAGAGTTTCTTTTTTAATGACTTTACTATTTTTCTTTATGCTTCGTATTTTAAATAATACGAATAGCTATATTAGTAAAAAAAAGCGCTCCAATTAACTAAATCTTCCTATAATGAACCATTTACCTTATTATTCGGTTATTTTTACATCAACTTTAAACGAAGACACCGAAGGCTACAACGCTATGGCCGAAAAAATGGAAGCCTTGGCTAAAGAACAAGATGGTTTTTTGGGTATAGAAAGCGCTAGAAACCAAATTGGTATTACCGTAAGTTACTGGAAAAGCCTAGAAGCTATAAGAAATTGGAAAGCACAAACCGACCATATAGAAGCCCAACAAAAAGGAAAAAAAAGTTGGTATAGCTGGTACAATGTAAAAATTTGCAAGGTAGAACGTGAATACAGCTTTCATTAATTCATCCTAAAATTATGCGAATTCACATCTAAACAAGAAGGCTTAGAGTATATAATTTAAGTGATGACCCTAATAAACTACATAAAAAAGAATAAAGTAAAATCGGCAATTGCTACATTACTTTTAGTTTCCTATTATTTTTGCTTACCAAAGCCCTTATTTAAAGATCCAACAGCCACGGTAATCACAAGTTCTAATAACGAATTACTTGGCGCACAAATTGCAAAAGACGGACAATGGCGATTCCCGCATAACGATTCTATTCCCGATAAATTCAAAACTTGTATTGTTCAGTTTGAAGATGAATATTTTTATAAACATCCTGGTTTTAATCCCTTTTCAATATTTAAAGCTTTAAAAGAAAATTTAAAATCTGGCGGTATAAGACGTGGCGGAAGTACCATTACACAACAAGTTATTCGCTTAGCGCGGAAAGGACAAAAAAGGACTTATTTCGAGAAATTTATTGAAATTATTCTAGCAACACGGTTAGAACTTTCGGCTTCTAAAAATAAAATTTTAACGCATTATGTGAGTAATGCCCCTTTCGGGGGAAATGTAGTTGGTCTCGATGCGGCATCATGGCGTTATTTTAATAGAAACTCCAACAACCTCTCTTGGGCAGAAAGTGCAACCTTGGCTGTTTTGCCGAACGCACCAAGCTTAATTTACCCAGGAAAAAACCAAGAGCGGCTATTAATAAAGCGCGATAGATTACTAAAAAAACTTTTAGAAAGCGCTAAAATAGACACCCTTACTTACGAGTTATCTGTTGCCGAAGGCTTACCACAAAAACCCTATAGATTACCGCAAACAGCACCTCATCTATTACAAAAAGTAGCGTTAAAACAATCTGGACAGCGCGTACAAACTACTATTGATATTAAATTACAAAACCATGTAAACTACATTGTAAAAAACCATTATAATAAATTAAGTCAGAATGAGATTTACAACGCAGCTGTTTTAGTTTTAGATGTAAAAACCAGAAAAGTTTTAGCCTATGTTGGTAATACACCAACCGATAAAGCCCATCAAAAAGATGTTGACATTATTGATAAACCACGTAGTACAGGCAGTATTTTAAAACCCTTTTTATATGCTGCCATGTTGGATGCTGGCGATTTATTACCCAATACCTTGGTTGCAGATGTACCTACACAATACGGCAGTTATAACCCTGAAAATTACAATAAAACTTACGATGGTGCCGTGCCTGCAAGTCGAGCATTATCTAGATCTTTAAATGTACCAGCCGTGAGAATGTTACAGGAATTTGGTCTAGACAGGTTTTATCAATATTTAAAATTTCTAAAACTTAAAGATTTAAAATACAATGCCAACCATTACGGTTTATCACTTATTCTTGGTGGTGCCGAAAGTAACCTTTGGGATTTATGTAAAAATTACGCCGCTCTATCTTCTACTTTAAATCATTTCTCTGAAAATTCGAGCACCTATTTTTCAAATGAATTTTGCGAACCCTCTTTTTTAGCCTCATATAAAGTAAACTTTGGAAAGAAAACAACGGATAAAACCCTATTTGATGCCGCTTCCACGTACTTAACATACAAAAGTTTAAAGGAAGTTAATCGTCCAGAAAGCGATGAAAGTTGGGAGTTTTTTGATGGGTCTAAACAAATTGCTTGGAAAACAGGTACCAGTTTCGGTTTTCGAGATGCTTGGGCTATTGGCTCTACTAAAGATTATGTTGTGGGTGTTTGGGTTGGCAATGCAGATGGCGAAGGCCGGCCAGGACTAGTTGGTGTGCAAACAGCAGCGCCAATAATGTTCGATGTTTTCGAAACTTTACCAAATAGCAATTGGTTCTCAGAACCTTTTGATGAAATGAAAAAAGTAACCATTTGCAAACAAAGCGGTCACCGCGCCTCACAAAATTGCGATGACACGGAAGAAAAATTTATTCAACTATCGGGTTTAAAAACTAAACCTTGCCCTTATCATGTTTTAATTCATTTGGATAAAACGGAAAACTTTCAAGTGAATTCCTCCTGCGAAGATTTGAGTAACATTATCCATAAATCGTGGTTTGTATTACCACCATTAATGGGTTATTATTACAAAACTAAAAATCCATTTTACAAACCATTACCCAAATTTAAGCCCGATTGTTTAGGCAAACAAGCCGCTTCTATCGAGTTTATTTACCCTAAAGAAAACAATACTATTTTCCTTCCTAAAGATTTTGACGGAAAAACTAACGAGCTTATCCTAAAAATAGCACACTCAAAACCGGAACGAATTGTCTATTGGTCGATAGACGAACGGTTTATTGGCTCTACAAAAAACATCCATGAAATGGCTATTATTCCTACCGTTGGTAAGCATATTATTACTGTTATGGATGAGCTTGGAAACGAGCAAAAATGTAGCATTACCGTTAGTCTATAACCGTTTGACTTATGTTTTAATCACTACAACGGATTAATTCTCAATTTAAGTCCTTATCGCCTATTCTTGCTTAAAATATTTTAAAGACAAATACCATTCACCGAAAACTTATTAACAGAGTTATCAATTAAAGTAAATTTGTACAAGAATTAAGATAATCAAAAAATGTGTTTTGTGGACACAGATAAAAATAACTCCACAAGCCCCTAAAAATCAACATATTTTTCTCTCAACAAAATCACCTACTTATGAACAAAATATACTCTTACCTACGAAGTGTATTAAAAAACATATTAGCAACCTTATTGTGTTTGTTTGCTTTTAATGCTGTTGATGCTCAGTGCTCTTATGATATTAACAATCTAGGAGGCAACG
This sequence comes from Algibacter sp. L1A34, assembly GCF_009796805.1. Taxonomy (NCBI): domain Bacteria; kingdom Pseudomonadati; phylum Bacteroidota; class Flavobacteriia; order Flavobacteriales; family Flavobacteriaceae; genus Algibacter; species Algibacter sp. L1A34. The sequence continues at coordinate 1,212,768 of NZ_CP047029.1, forward strand.
ACCTAGTTGACTGGAACGGACATTATATTTCAAAGGTTACTATAGAAGGTGATAATTCCTCTACAGAAATTAACAACTCTAACATAAATACGAGTTATACGGATTACACGAGCCAATCTGCTGATGTTACTGTGGGTAATACCTATGATTTTTCTGTAAATAGTAATATCCCATGGGACAATAGCGCTATTAGTATTTGGATAGATTACGATAACAATGGCACATACACAGAAGTCTACTTTGAAGATTTTAATACATCAAATCCAAAAACCGGTTCTTTTACAATAGACCCAACTGCTAATTCTGGAACTTCTAAAGTACGAATCCAAGTTTCCTATTGTTCAAACTGTGGCGGGGGTTCAGATGGAGCTATCATTTCCCTAGATGGTTGCGATTTTACAAATACTTATAGAGGAGATGTTGAAGATTATACTTTAAATATTAATCAAGTATCAATAACACCAGTCGTAGCTGATGATAATTTGGATGTTTTAGTGGGTAGTGCCGCTGGAACGGCTAATCAAGTTAATGTAGCTAGTAATGATTATATTGGAACAGCAGGAGGTGATACTGATAATTATAGCTTGTCTACAGTTGCTTCTAATGGAATTGTAACTGAAGAATCAGATGGCGTGTTTCAATACATACCAAATAGTGATTTTGTAGGATCAGATAGTTTTACATATGATTTGTGTAATCAATTTTCACAGTGCGAAACGGGTATAGTTAGTGTTTTTGTCGGTTTTAATGCTTGTGTTCCAACAAGTAATTCTAATGGGACGCATTATATAACTAATGTGTATTTACCGGGAGAAACTACAATGATTAATAATTCTTCTGGAGATGATGGTGGTTATGGGAATTATATTGAAACGCAAAGTGCAGATTTAACGAGAGGATCAACTTATCCAATAGAGCTTTCTGTTTCAAACCAAATGGCTTCAGAGAACAGATCTGGTTGGACAGTATATATTGATTTAAATAGAGATGGAAATATTACAATAGCAGAAGAAGTTTGGAGTTCTGCAAGTGCAAATCCCTCATCTAGTGGTGAAGACCAATCCTTATCAAGTACAGATAACACATTTAATCTAGGCTCTATAACTATTCCATCCACAGCAGGTTTAGGAAAAACATTGATGCGTATTGGTGCAAGACGTTATTGGGATGCATCTAAACCGTGTGGAAATACAGATGGGCAACCTGAAGAGTTTGAAGATTATATAGTAGATATTAAAAGTGACGCTACAGCGCAAGAGATTGATTTGTATGGTAATGGTTTAGGTATAGTTTCTGGGGCAACAATGACAAGTACAGATAATTATACAGATTTTGGTGTTTATGATATTAATTCTGGTGCAGTAACAAGAACATATGTTATAGAAAATACAGGTATCACAGATTTAGTATTACAAGCACCTTATGTTAGTGTATCTGGTTCTACTGCTTTTACAGTAGCTACACAACCAGTATTAACAACATTAACACCAGGGGAATCTACAACATTTACAATTGCTTTTAATCCAGATGTAATAGGGGCGTATACAGGAGTTATTTCTATTCTTTCTAATGATGTAGATGAAAATCCATTTACTTTTACAGTCTCTGGTGAAGGCGCACAAACCTTTCCTGATACTGATGGAGATGGTGTGCCAGATAATATAGATATAGACGATGATAACGATGGATTAACAGATAGTTATGAGAGTTCTATTTGTAACAGTAATTCTAATGCTTCGACAGCAGAAGTTGTTTTTTTAAATGAAACTTTTGGAGCAGGAAACGATAGAATTCAAATTAATGGCAATTATGCAGGAGCAACAACCACCTATTGCTGGGAAGATGGTAATGGCTCATGTCCAGCAACCTATAATCCAACAAGTGTAAATGACGGAGATTATACAGTATATCATTCGGTTACCAATAATAATGGGGTAACAGAAGGTATAAATGTGGATCTTTCTGATTGGGCAGAAGATTATTGGTATTCAGGAGGTGACCATACAACAGGAGATACAAATGGTAGAATGGCTATTTTTAATGCAGCAACAGACCCTGGTACTTTTTATAGTCAAGATATAACAGGAGTTACCACAGGTGTGCCAATTCAGTTTGGGTTTTATGCTATTAATTTAGATCGCGATAACGCACCTGGTGTAGGTGGTCGAGAAAAACCAGAAGTAGTTATAACTATTTATGACAACCTTGGTAATGTAATTGCCACAGATACATC